>NZ_CP017075.1:3454172-3778345 GCF_001742225.1 Novosphingobium resinovorum
AAGTGCACGTGCCCGCCATCCCGGCATCGCCGTTTCCTCCGGCATGGGCGTCCCGTACAGTTCACGAGACAACAGCAGCGCCGCCATCGCCGGTTGCGCGAGGCCCTGCGCGGCTGCGGCCGCCGCGATGCGGCCGGGCATGTGCGTGTCCTGTCGCAGCAGCGCGGCAAGGTCGGCCAGCCACTTCAGCCGGGACCAGGCGTGCTCGGCACCGTGCAGGACAAGGTAGAGTGCGGTGACGTGCGGCGGCAGGACCGGGAGGCTCAACCCGGGGGCCACCGTGCGCGCCTGCGCATCCCCGGCATCCACGCAGCCGAGCAGGCGCGGGTTCTGGAACAGCCGCCAGTGCAGTTCGATGCCGGTGTCGCTGTGGAAGTGATCGAAGCCCCAGTCCTTGCCGTAGCGCCTGCTGCCTTGCAGTTCGTGCGCGGTGGCACCAGGCGGCGGAGCGCTGCGAGCGTAGCCGATCTGCTCCAGCACGACGCGCGCCCGATCGACATGATCGCGTCCGACGAGAAGATCGATGTCCACGCTGCGCCTTACGCCTACCTCGCCGTAGACGGCCAGCGCGGCGGGAACGCCCTTGAGCACGGCTACGGAAATGTCCTGGGCACGCAGGGCAGCGACGGCATGATGCGTCTGCATGAGTTGCCGGAACTGCTCCTCCGCCAGCGCCATTGCTTCTGCCTGCAAGTCCCGGCGCAGGCGCGAACCGGCGAAGCGGTGGCAGTGACCGACTGCCCGCGCGACGAGGCCGGTCACATGATGGCGGCGGCTCAGGGCCATCAGCAGGTCTGTATCCGTTACGTCTTTCGCCGCCGCGCGAATGGCTGCGATCGCTGCCGCATCGTGCGGCCAGGTGGTGGCAAGCAGCAGGAATGTGAATTCTGCCCGCAAGAGTGACCGCACGGTCACGCCGCGCAGTCCGCCCAGATCGCGCGCCGTCCCCGGGGCCATGTCGCGAGGAGGGCGAAGACGCCGGGTTCCGGTGCGCCAATGACCGGGAACTGCGTGGTCTCGATCCAGACGTGGGCACGGATGGGGCGCGATGATCCGGGCATGGCAGCGATACCGTACAGCAGCGTGGAATCGATCCCGCGCCGGCGCAGCATGATCTGTGCGGCCATCCCTTGTTCGAAGCACAATGCCCTCAGCGGGCTGCGCTTGGCGGCGCGGTCGATCGCCCAGCCGACCATCCACGTCAGCACTTCGCTGCGCTCGGGCGTTGGCGGTGATGCGCCGAAAGGTCCTGCCGCCGCGATTCGCCCCAAGAGCCCCAGCGGCAGGATGCGCAACGCCACCGCCGCCAGTACAAGGAGCAGCATCGCCTCGGCCAGGCAGCGGCGCTCTTCCCAGTCGAACCGGCCGAACTTGATGCGCAGCGTTGAGAGGTCTTCCCGGTTCACCGCTCCAGCCAGAACCAGGTGTCGAGGGTATCGTGGGCGCCATGGAGGTGCACGCTCATGCCCTCGTCCGCCTCGAAGCATTCGGTGACGTGGAACTGGGCGCCGAAGGCGCGCACGTCTTCGTCCAGCGTATCGTAGACCAGCCCCTCGCCGAGGTGGAAGCGCAGCCACTGGGCGATCCCGTCGACCCGGCCCCGCTTTAGCGAGACTTCTGCGCTGGCGCGGCCAGGGTGGATGCGCCCGCCCGCTGCATCGAAGTCGAACAGCGTGACAGGAGCGCCGCGCAGTTCGAACTTGCCGCGCGCAATGGTGAAATCACTGCAGCGCAAGATGTTGAAGGCGCTCATGTCGATACCCTCGACCACGCCCATCCGGTGCTCGGCCGCTTCCAGGTCGGTGACCGGGGCGGCGAAGAGTTCGGCCCGTTCCGGCAACACCGGAGCCCCCGGCCTGACCAGCCGCGCCTTTGCATCCGCCAGGGTTGCCGCGCATCCGGCCCCCAAGAAATTGTTGGCCAGATTGTCCCACAGCAGCACGTCGGCCGGTTCGGGCAGGTCGCGTCCGAGCCGAAGTTCGCGCGAATCGATCGGGAGGACGGTGATGCGATCCGCAAAGCCATTGCGCGCAATGGCTTGCTCCGCGGCCCGCGCGACTTGCGGATCGCGCTCGCAGGCGATCACCCGGGTTGCGCCTGCCCGGACGGCCAGCATCGCGAAAAGCCCCGTTCCCGCGCCGATGTCGAGCACCACGCCGCCGCTGCGAAGGACCTGGCCGAGCGCCTTGGCATAGAGGGCATGGCGACGGGCATCGAGGACCATCGTGAAATACCAGGCGCCGATCCCGTCCGACAGGATCGGGCGGGCCAGGGCGAGCGCCTCTGGGTGGCCGGGGGCAATCGCGAGCGCTTCATGGCAGACCGCGCGGGCACGCGTAACGTCGCCGCTCGCGATCAATAGCGTGCGCGCGCAATTGATCATGGCGACGGGATTGCCGTGGACCGAAGCCAGCAGGGTATCGATCGGGACGGTGCTTGCGGGGACTTGTCGGGCGTCCGGCGTCACAGGTTGCTCCTTGCGATGTGCCGCATGTGGCTTGCCGCCGAAATCGTGCGCAGGCAGGCCAGGCGATAGCTGTTCTCGGCCTCATCGCTGTCCCATTCGGGGGAGTCTGCGGCGGGCAGGGTGTCGACGAGACGGCGGATGCGGGCGGTGTCGAGGAAGTCCGCGGTCGGCTCGTAGAGTTCCAGCCGCTCCATCTCCTCGATGAAGGCTTGCCGGTCCTCGCAGATCGATTGCGCCCAGTCGGCGCTCTGGTAGCCGCGCTGCCGGTTATCCAGCACTTCCGGCGGAGCGCGGTCGGCCAGGATGCGGCGCAGGATCGCGCGCGGTTCGCCGTTCCAGATCAGTCGCTCGACCGGGATGCGCAGCGAGAGTTCGACGAGGCGCCGGTCCGCCGTCGGATCGCGCAGGTCGAGCCCCCATTGCGCGAGCATCGCCTTGTACATGTCGCCATCCCCGTTCGTCCGCAGGGCGCCGAGCCGGAAGTCGAGCGAGGTGACCCCGCGTTCCCGGCCGTGCTCGTCGAGGTCGGGCTCGGGTTCTCCGGCAGCGATGGCGGCCCGGCGGTGGGCATCGGCAGCCTGCGTGTATGCTCCGGGGGAGAGCAGCGACATCGCGCGTTCATCCTCCACGGTCTGGCCGGACGCGCCCATGGCCCAGCGCCAGAGCCGATCGGGAAGGCGATCCTCGATGGTGTTGAACAGCACCCCGCGCCAGCGCATCCAGCCGCCGCGCACGAGGCCTCGAGCGATCTTCAGCCAGGTGCCGAACCGCCGCTGCCGGGCGAGTTCGCGCAAGGCCCAGACGCCGGATTCGCTGATCGACGTATTGCCCTGAAGTCCGTGCAGCAGGACGCTTACCCCGTGATCGCGGGCAAGGTCGTTGATCTCCTCGAACCAGGGCAGATTGCACAAGTTCGCGATGGGCGTGGGATAGAGGCCGCGCGTCCGATGCAGCGCTGCCAGCGGCCCGCTACGCGGCACGTGCCGAACCAGGTCCATGTTCGAGTGCATCGCGGCGGTTCGAGCCGCCAGCAGCGATTCGTCGGCGATGTGGCGCGGCGCCATCGTGCGCCCCGGGCCGGAACGGGGCGCGGCGACAAACGCGGTGATGCTGTCGCCCTGTGCGGCAAGCAACCGGGCCGCCGTCGTCGCTATGGCGGTGCTGTCGAACCCGGAACTGAGGTGCGTCCCCAACTTCCCCGCCGTGCGGTGCAGGCAGGCCGCCACTGCCGCTTCCAGCGCCGAGCCGAGCGCGGCTTCATAGTCGGCCTGCTCCGGCAATTGCAGCGGCGTGAGGTCGGGTTTCCACCAGAGTTTTTCCTCGACGCCTGCGGTGCCGACCGTGACGATGTGACCGGGCCTGACGACACGGATGCCCTGGAGTGCCGAGCATCCCGGGCCGAATGTGTTCATTCTCAGGAACTGGCGATACTGGCCGGGATCGGGTGCCCGGGGCACCTGCGGGTCGGCCAGCAGGATGTCGGGCATCGATGCGGCGGAGCAGAGCGCGCCTTCCACATGGTAGAACAACGGCCGCTCGCCCAGCGCATCGCGTGCCATGATCAGGCGCCTGCCGTGCCGGTCCCATGCGATGACTGCGAAGACGCCGTAAATGCGCTCGAACGCCGCCTCGTCCCACCGTTCCAGCGCAGCGGCGACCAGCGCGCTGTCGGACAGGCCGCCGGCATCGAGCGAAAGCTGCCGGGCAAGGTCTTCGCGTTCCGTCAGTCGGACGTCGGCGGCAATGATCCAGCGAGATGAACCTGCAGGCTTAGTGTCCTCCAGCGGGTCCGCCAGACGGTCTTGCGGCATCAGCGGATAGAGGCATTTGCCGAGGAAAGCGGCGCCGTCGCTCCATTCATGCCACTGCGCGCGCCCGTATCGCCGCGCGGCCGGTGCGAAAATCCGGCCAGTCTCGGAAGCGTCCGCGCCGTCGCGGTTCCAGCGGGCGCAGATCGCCGTCACGCGGGTATCTCGGGTAGGGCCACCGTCATTGCCGTGATCAGGCCCGGCTGATCAGGCCGATGTCGGCAAGTTCGTGGAGAAGTGAAAGGGTCTGCTCTTCACATGTGGCGGGATCGACATCGTAGAGTTCCAGCAGCGCCGCGCAAAGGCGGTCAGCGGTCGGATACGCATCGAGCAGCTTCCAGATGTGGGTTGCGACAGGATCGAGTCCGAAGCAGATTCCCGCCTGGATATCGAGCGCCACGAGTTGGCCGTCGATCTCGGCCGTTGCGGTCGTGGGAACCTTCGTGAAGGTTTCGAGGTACGTCGTGGCCATGATCGGTCCGGTCCTTTGATGGGGCGCAAATGCGGGGAAGAAGCCGGCCCCGGTCCCCGAAATGGGCATCGGCACCGGCCTCCCCTGTTCAGGAACCCATCATGCGACGCGGACGAAGCGTGTCCGTGACCATCGACATCATCGTGTTTCCTTCCGCATCGGCCGCGCCCATGCGGACGACGGAGGGGCGCTGCCACGACAGACGGCCGGATACGCCGGCGGAATTTTCCGAATTGGCCATATCTAACCAACCTTTCATTTGAGTATGAGTACGGAAATGAATTCGTGTTCCATGAGAATCACAGTAATCATTATCCGAATGCATGTATCGCTCGGATTGTATAAATAATCATCTCTATAAATCAGCGATTAACACAATTTCATGGTGATGAAATTTCATTCAAAATCGACTTAAAATGTGTCTCGATTTGGCGGGACTGTGCTGAAAAATGCTCGAATCCCCAGGTTCGCGAAATACGGAAGACGGGTGTGGAGGAGGCCAGTTCCACCGCTTCCCGCAGATATCGCCTCGCCCCTCCGGCAAGGTCTGCGATTCTACGCCGATAGATGGACGCGGTGATGGCATCGACTGCACCCAGGCCATGCAATCCGGCGATGCCGAAGTGATTGTCAGGTTCCGCCGGAAGGAGGTGATAGATCGCGGCGATCGGCAACTCGGCCCTGACGCGATCTGCGTGCATCTCGATCTCGAACTTGCCTTCGGCCCACGGGATGGAAGAGACCGGCGCCTTGCTTCGGCCCATCGCATGGCGCGCGTCGTCCCAAAGCCGCAGTCGCGGCATTCCGGGGTGACCTACCGCGTGCCCCTCCCGCGTGAAAGTGACGGCGCAGACATCGTCGGTCAGCAGCGGGTAGCCACGGCTCTCGAACCAGGCGGCGAGCGTTGACTTGCCTGCTCCGGAATCGCCGCAAAGCAGGATCGCTCGACCGTCGCATGCAAAGGCATTGCAGTGCAGCGGCAGCATTCCGCGCTGGTGGAGTACCGCGCCCATGACCGATCCCGCCAGGTATAAGTCGATTTCTGCCGGTGTGGCGCCGGGCCAGGGATCGACGATCACCGTGTCGCCATTGCTCACGCGAAAGCGGCCGACTTCTTCGACGGAGATGGTCAGACCCTCTGTGCTCCATGCGACGTCGAGGTCATCGTTGACCGTTTCCATGCATGGCTGCGGCGGCACGGCAGCGAAAGCTATGCGGACGTCGGCTGGGCGCTGCGGCGTAACCTGCGCGCTGCGCAAGGTCATGACTTCACGAGGGAATTCTACCTCGAGGCCGAACACGCCATATGTCCAACCACTCATTGACGACGATCCGGGCGCAATGTTTCAAACACCGCGTCGAGAATCGCCAGCTCCGGCATATCGAAATGTGCCGCCCATCGCGCAGGGCGAACGAGATCGGCACAACCTGCAGGATGGTAGTGCAGAAATGCAAGGTGACAGAAACCCGCGTCAGGAATCGCGTCCCGGTAGTGCCACTGCGATGAACCCGAAAACAGAAGCGCTTCATTGGGGCGCAGCGAATGGGACCGGAAAGCCGTGGTGGCCGGCACGTTTCCGTCGGCATCGGAGGTAGGCCAGGGGACCACGGAACTGAAATGGATCGGCCATTCATCGCTTTGGGCGAGGCACAGATCGAGCGTCCACTTCGCCGACGGTGCATCGAGATGCGGCGCGCAGGTTCCTGCGCCGTCGTAGAGGCTGAGGAACGTGTAGCAGGGCTCCACCGCTTCGCCTGCCAGTTCGGCGACCAGCGGCATCAATTCCAACTGCAATTCCGCGAGAATCGGCAGATCGCGGGCAATGCGGCGGCCGAAATCGCCGCGTTCGTGGCCATGCAGGCTGGACGCGGGAACGGCGCGCAACTGAGCGAGAAAATCCGCAAAGCGAGCCGGCGGCAGGACGTTGTGCACCCGCCGCACTTCGAAATCCGCCCTCGTCCGCAAGGTATCGAATGCTGCGGCGAAGCGCCGGCTTTCACCAGGTCTGACGATAGCCAGCATCCTGCGCGCGGCCTCGAACTTGGCGAGAAAGCAGCCGTCGTACCAGTCGAAGCCCGGCAATCCGTGCAGGACGTGCATTGCCGCCATGTAGTGCCGTGCGACGAGTGGATCGGACAAGTCTAGCGACTGCAGCACGTTTCGGTCCTCGGCGGCTCGACCGTCCGGTAGCGCCATGCTAGAAACCCGGCAGAATTCCTATCGTTAGGGCGGGTATTACGACGTTGCATGGCAAGAACTGCTGATCATGGCGGGTGACGACCCGAGGGACGAACACGCTGTCGCAAGGCCGCCGTCCGCTTCATCGAATGCCCGGTCGCGTCCTGCGCCCGCCGGCGGCAGGCCCATCGTCTGGAAATGGTGGCTGCTGGCGGGGGCGCTCAGTCTTGCGCTATGGGCGGGGATAGTGGCGCTGATTACCTGATCCTCGATGGGCGATGGGGCGATCCTCTGGTGCAGTATACCCTCGATCCGATCGATCCAGGTTTGCGGGGTCAAGGCAAGAGGCCGCGTTGCGGCATAGGCGGCCTCGCTCATGGCGCGAATTGCGGTGTCGTCTTCGGAAAGTCGCAGGATTGCGGCTGCGAAGCGCGGCGTGTCGCGCGGGTCAATCGCGAGCCCGGCACCGCAGCCGATGATGTCCGGCGCCAGTAGCGCGGTTTCTGCAAGGATTACCGGCAGCCCGCTCCACGCCGCTTCGATCGCGACCAGGCCGAATGGCTCCGGATAGCGACTTGGCATGACAAGCATTCTCGCCCGGGCTGCGATCTCCCGGATTTCCGGCGAAGAACGCCGGCCCAGCATGCGCGCCGCCGGGTACAGGTCCGTGACGCGATCGGCAAATGGGCCTTCCCCCACCACGCTCAACGGTGCTCCGGCCATCGCGGCCGCTCTTGCGGCAAGGTCCACGCCTTTGGAGTCTTCCAGGCGGCCTACGAAAAGGACCTCCCGGTTGCGCTCGGCCGGGATGCGGCTTTGTGAGAAAGGGACGGCCGGATTGGGCAGAGTGACGATGGCGTGGTCCGGAATTCCGCCTCGGGAAAGAAATTCGCGCATGCTTTCGTGAATGGCGAGGACCGGCGGAGAGGATCGAGGGTGAAAAGCCTTGCGGTGGATTGCCTGACGCACGCTGCGCCACGCTTTGTGCGCCGCGCCGTCACGATCGCAAGGTGTGATGAGGCACGCCTGGGACAGCGGCGTATGCGGGCACACATTGCCTGACTTGAGCCATGCAAACGCGCCGTTCGGACAGGCGAGGAAGAAATCGTGAGCGGAAATCACCAGTCTGTCGCGCACGGGGGTGAGAGCGCCGAACACTGCGGGCGACAGGATTTGTGCCCAGCCATGGAGATGGTACACGGTTTGCGGAGTATCGTGGGCGGCGATCCATGCGCAGACCATGGCATGGGCGGCCCGGTTCCACAGGCCGTTCGCCAATGCGCTGAAGCGCCCGCTTGCCTTGAGCCGCTGTTGCCCCAGCGCGACGATGTCCACTCCCGCGGCGGTCAATGCAGGGCTGTGTCCTTCATCGCCCGTGATGAAAGTTACCGGGTGGCCACGCGCCGCAAGTCCGCAGGCCGCTTCGACCGCGAGTTTGCTTGCTCCGCCCTTTGGGTCGCTGAGATCGTTGATCTGGACGATGCGATCGATCATCGGACGCGCCTCGGGCGCGCCAGCGCGGCCGTTCGAAGGGTGGCTGCGAGGGCTTCGACTTCCGAGCGGGCGCGGGCGGCAAGGGGGGCGGGATCGAAGTGGTCGGCGATAGCGGCGGCGGTCCGGGTGCCCATTTCCTCGGCCGCGATGGCGGACGGATCCAGCATATGCTCGGCGCGACCGGCCAGTCGGAAGAAACTGTCGAGCTTTTCGTCCCAGCGCAGCCCGATCGCCGGAATGCCGAAGGAATAGGCGGCGATGCATGCGTGCATTCTGTGGCCGACGATGGCGTCGCACCCGGACACCAGCGCGGCCAGATCGGCGGGCGTGTCGAACGATCGCGCGAGCATGACCGGGCCTTTGGCCTGGCGAACCCAGGCATGAAGCCGGTGGTGCAGGTATTCCCTGTCTTCCGGACTGCCGTTGGTGAACAGGACGACTTCGAAGCCGTGCTCCACCAGCGATCGCAGCGCCGCAGGATACCACGCTTCGAGGTTCGCCGCGCAGGCCGCATCGCTATGATAGCGTACTGCCAGCGGATCGGTGATGCATACGCCGATCTTGCGCGTGCCGGGACGGCGCAGGCTCTGCGGGTAATGGCTGCTGGCGAGCACGCCGGGATCGACGGTCAGCTGTGCCGGTGGGACTGCGTATCCCGCGAAATGCCGCTGCCAGGCTCTCTGCGATCCTTCGTCGCGTACCGAGGCCCAGGCCAGCCGTGACCGCTCCAGAGCCTGTGCGAAAATCCGCGAACCCCATCGCGACCACCGCGAGGAGACGCCGACGGCATAGATCACGACAGGCAGGTCACGGCGGGCAGCCTGAGCCAGCGCGCCGGAGATTTTCATCGGGAAATTGAGATCGGCATCGGTGAGCAGGTTTCCTCCGCCCACGATCACCGCTTCGGCGCCCTCGAGCCCGGCGCTGTAATGCCGCCGCAGGCGTACCGCGATGACAAGGCGCAGCATCGTCCACGCGGCGCAGCGGCGCAGCCTGCCGGGCAGTCGCTCGAGCAGGGCAAGTGCGATCCCGCGTGTTCGGCCGTAGCCTGACGGATAACCGGTGCGCCCCGCCAGATCGATGGAAGTGACTTCGCAATCCGGCAGTGCGCGCGCCAGTTCCCGTTCCAGGCATTCGCTGAGCAAGCCGTCGCCCAGGTTGGGGCTGTACTTCACATTGAGCAGGACAATCCGTGAAAGCAAACGCGCTTCGTCTTGTGCACTTCCGTCCGGCGCCATGGCCGGGCGTATGGCGTTGGACGAGGCGTTCATTCGTAAGCAACTCCATGGCGCAGACCGGCAGGTCATGTCTTCGGAGCATGGCGTAACAGAACTGATCGGCTCTTCGCAGATGGTGAATGTATTTTAACGATGATGATCGCCGTCATGGCCGTACCTTTGTGGCGAATAAAAGTATTCGGTTGGCGATGGATGTATTTGTCGGCCATTTTTCTACGCCCATTTGATCTTGATGACGTCGAAACACGAGGAACAGTCGCTTGCCCAGTATCCATGTCGTGATCGCGACCGTCGGCCGCGCGCAGGTGGTGCGGCAGACGGTGGACCTTCTTGCGGATCAGACACGCCGCGCTGACGGCGTGCTTGTCGCCGCAGTCGATCCCGAAGACGTGGCCGGCATCGATTCCGCACGTGGCCGGACGCAAGTGCTGTTCTCGGAAAAAGGGCTCTGCCGTCAGCGCAACCGCGCGCTGGATGCGCTGGAGAACGTGGCGGACATCATCGTCTTTTTCGATGACGATTTCGTTCCTGCGCCCAATTATCTCGCCAGTGTCGAGGCGCTTTTCGTTGCTCATCCGGAACTTGTCGGCATTACCGGCGAACTGCGCGCGGACGGGGTGCGGCGCGGCGGTTTCAGCGTCGCAGAGGCGAAGGCGATCCTTGCCAGTCCTGCCGCCCCACCGGCCGCGATGCGCCACAGGCATGAACTCTACGGGTGCAACATGTCGATCCGCATGAGCGCCGCCAGGGGCATGCGTTTCGACGAGAATCTGCCTCTGTACGGCTGGCAGGAAGACATCGACTTCACCAGCCGACTGGGGCGCAAGGGGCGCCAGGTTTCGACGGGAGCCGTCACGGGTGTTCATCTCGGCGTCAGCGGCGGGCGGACATCCGGAAAGCGTCTGGGTTACTCGCAGGTCGCCAATGTGGTCTACCTGCAGCGCAAGGGCACGATGCGGCGCGATTTCGGCTACCGGCTGATGATGCAGAACCTTGTGTCGAACGCGTGCCGCAGCCTGTGGCCGGAGCCGCTGATCGACCGGCGCGGACGCCTGCTGGGGAACATCATCGCGCTGCTCGATTGCCTGCGCGGACGAGTGGACCCCCGCCGAATTCTCGAGATGTGAGCATGCCGGCGTCACCCCTCGATGCGGTCGGTAGCCCCGCGCGCGGGCGCGTGCGACGACAAGTGTTCGTCTGCGGTGATCTCCACAATCTGGGCGATCTGAAGCTGTTGCTGCAGAACCTCGCCTTAACGGAGGGGCGCGGCGGGATCGTGCGGCGCTGGGCGCCTCTTCCCGCAGAAATCGAGCGTCAAGTGATCACTGCTGGCGGCGAACTCGTGTCCGGACGGGCGGTGCTCGGTTTCGCGCGCCGGGCTTTCGGAGCGCAGATCGTGCTGGGAGGCGGGCAACTCGTTCGGGACAACGTCTCGATCGCGGCGCTTGTCGGGCTGTTGCTTGCGATCGTCAGCGCTAGGCTTGGCGGGGGAGCGCTCGTCACGCGCGGACTTGGCGTGAGCGTGATCAGGTCGCCGTTGCGGCGGGCTTTGTGGCAGGCGATTCTCGCGCAGTGCGGCGTGGTGAATCTGCGAGACGAGGGCTCGAGCAAAAATCTGGAACGGCTGTTTCCGGGCAAAGCGCGGGCCGTTCATGCCGATATGGTGTTCCTGCCGACCGGCGGAGCGCATGCGATCATACCGGGAGGCGGGCCACGGCGATGGATAATCGTGGCGCCTTGTGCCGATCCCAGCGAGGGGCGCTCGATCGAGGGCGACGCGCTCGACGCGGTAGTGGCCCGGGCTCTGGACCGCCTGCCGGGAGCGGGGCTGGCCATTGCCTGTCATGACCCGCGCGCCTGCATGGACAAGGCCGTCGCCGCGCGTCTGGTCGCACGCTGGCCGGACCGGGAGATCACGGTCTTTGACGGCTACGACCTTGCCAGACTGGTGACGCTCTATCGCGAAGCCGCGCTGGTGGTGACCAATCGCCTTCATGCGCTGATCTTCGCGATCCTCGCCGATGCTCCTGCGCTAGCGGTGGAGGACGGCACTGCCAAAGTTCGCGTGGTGGCCGACCGCTTCGACGTGCCCGTGCTGCCCCGAGAGGGACGAACGGCCGCAGGCGCATGCCTGGATGCAGCTTTGTCGTTCGATCGCCTGTCGCGCCGCCGGATGCGACAAAATCTGGCGTTGAGCGCTGCGCGAAACCTGTGACGCGGATTCGCGCACAAACAACTTTCCTACACCGAATCCGATGGAACATAAGTCGAACATCGATGCGATACGAGTCGCGTCGAACTCTTCGCCATCCAGCCGGAGCATGCCATGTCCGATCCTTTCGAGACTCAATCCGATGCCGCTTTCGCCCCTTCGCGCGCACCTTATCCCATCGTGCCGAGTGATACCGAGCAACTGGCGCTGGTGCCCAAAGGTATCTACGTCGGAACCGGAGGCGACATCGTGTTGCGCGGCATCGACGGCACGACCGACGTGACTTACCGCAATCTTCCCGATGCGAGCTTCGTCGCCGTACGCGCGCTTTATGTGCGGGCAACCGGGACCACTGCCGCCGATCTCGTCGGGGAGGCGTGAGCATGGTGCGCCTTGTTTCCGGCGGTCGTTCCGGCGGCGTCGCCAACCGCGCCCGAACCGTATCCGGCAATGGCGACCTGCTGGCCCTGGCGCGCTCGCTCGGCGCCGGCTCGACCTTCAGCCTGCGTCCGGGTAGCCATGCGAACCTTTCGATCTCCGGCAAACTTGTGTCTGCCGCCTCGGCCCTTGCGGCGGGGGAAAGCCAGGTCGCGCTGATCCGGGAGAGCGCGGGATCCGGTCTGTCGTTGCGCGCGGTGGAATATGCCGTGACGCTGACCGGCGCGACGGCGGCTCCGGAGCAGGGCACCTGGCTGCCTGCAAGCGCCGCGCTCGCGGGAGCCTATGGCCTGGGCAAGCTTGTCGCCGGGTATGACGGGCCGGCCCTACGGGTCCGCCGCGCCTCCGACGGTGCCGAGCAGGACATCGGGTTCGCCGGGCAAGCGCTTGATATCGCGGCGGCCGCTGCGTTCATGGGCACCTCCACGCTCGGTGTCGCGCTAGTCTACGATCAGACCGGAAACGGCCGCCATCTCACGCAGCCGAGCGCATCTGCGCAACCGTCTCTATGGCTGGGCGAGGGCGGACCGACCGTGACCAACTACGACACCGACAGCCCTATGCTGATCCCGGCGACACTGGCCATTCCGCGCGCGGACTGCGCGGTCTTCATGGTCGCACGAACGCCGGGGCAGGCCGCCACCTGCGCGTATTGGGCTTTCGGCGCGGGCACGACCGACTACGGCCTCACCAGTCCGCGCACGGCGGGCAATCTTGCAATGCAGCCGATGGTCGCGAGCGCGTCGATTCCGGCGACCGCCACCAATGCGCAGGCACTGAGTGTCAGCAACTTGGCGGTCATCGGCCTCGTCTCGAACGCCTCGAAACAAGTCGTGCACCGCGACGAGCAGACCGCCACATACCCTGCCGCTGCCCCCGCAACCCTCAACGCTGGCGGCGAAGTCGGCGAGGCGATCGAATATGGCGGCCGGACCGACTGGCGCGCGTTCGTAGTCTATGGCAGTGCCCCGTCCGATGCCGAAGTGACCGGGATCAAGGCGACGCTCAAGACGGTATTCGGGACCTGCGAACCGGCTACGCTGTCGTTCCTCGGCGGCGGTGACAGCATCGTCTTCGGGACCGGCGGCGCGAACAATCGCACGATCACTGCGGCCATGCACCACCGCTCGGCAGCGTCGGTGTTGCTGCGCAACATCGGGATTGCCGGGCACAGGCTCGATCAGCACTACAACGATTTCGACACCGTCTCGGCCGGCTACATCACGCCGGGCGTGCCGAACGTCTACTTCGCGGACTATGGCCACAACGACATCAAGTCGTACGTGACCGACAGTGCGACCGCGCTCTCTGCAGTGGAGGCGATGAAGGTGCAGGCACGGCGAATGGCGGCGCGTTTGCGGGCTTACGGGTTCTCCACGGTGGTTTGGCAGCAGGCCTATGCCGACACCAGCTTCACCGCGGCGCAGGAAAGTGCGCGCGATGCCTGGAATGCCTGGCTGCGCTCCAACCCGATAGCCGAGGATGGATTGCCTTGCTTCGATGCGATCGACCTTGTGGCTAGCGACGCCGGGTTCGTTCTTTCCGATGCGGAAACCGATGCCGGGCGAGGCATGGCGATGACCGCGAATTCGTCGGACGGGGTTCACCCCAACGAGGTGCATGCTGGCGCGCGCGCCGCGCACCTGCTGGCAGCCTATGCCGCGATCCCGTTCACGCTCAAGTACGTCGCCCAGCCTGCACAGCAGGGCCTGACGTACACGGGTTACCTGCCACGGCTGGTCAAGGGCACGGGACCGTTCACCTTTGCGCTGGCAACCGGCTCCGCTCCGCTGCCTGCGGGCCTCTCGCTCGATACCGGGACGGGCGTGATCTCGGGAACGCCGACGGTATCCGGCACGACTTCCGGCGTGATCCTGCGCGCTACGGACAGCCTCGGCGCGGCGGCGCAGGCGGAATTTGACCTGACCGTGGCCGCATCGGCGACGATCGCGGTGGCCGATCAGACCGAAAGCTGGAATACCGCCGATGCGACCGCAGTGACGGTCACCATGCCGGCCACGGTCAATGCCGGAGACGTTCTCGTCGCCGTGATGAGCGTGGATGGCACCGTCACGGTCGGGTGGGACAACGCCACCGCCGGAGCATGGACCCAGCGCGCCGCCTACTCGGCGAATTCCAACCAGCATCTGCTGGCGATATTCACCAGGACTGCGGACGGGACCGAGGGGGGCAAGGTGCTCAACGTGGGGCTTTCTGGTGCGCAGCAGGCCGTGACCCGTGTGTTGCGGGTGACGGGAGCACGCGGTGCGGCGGAAGTTTCGACTTATGCGCGGGGCAATGCCGTCGCGGCCGATCCGCCGGCGCTGACGCCAAGCTGGAGCGGCGCAAGTCTCTATATAGCCGCGCTCGCGCTGGACGGTACCGCGACCATCTCCTCGGGGCCGACGGGGTATTCGGGCATCACGTCGCGCGTGTCGAGCGCGAGCGGCCAATCGACCAACGCCACCGCCTGGAAACTGGGCGCGGGTGCCGAGGATCCGGCGGCCTACACGATCTCCGCCACGTCGAACTGGGTCGCGGCGACACTCGCTCTGCAGGCGAGTTGAGAGTCTGGGGCCGCGCTCATGCCGTGCGCAACGAGCGCACGAGGGCGGCCCCGATCAACAAGGGCAGACGCCGGAAACGGCTCGATGCGAGCGCCGCGGGCACGACACCGCACAGGCTCGCCAGCATGGCGGGTCGCATTGCCCGCGTTTTTTCGCGCGAGATCGCACGGTAGCGGCGAAATACGCGCAGCCGGACATAGGCCTTCACCACCAGGCGCGGAGGCAGGGCGGAGCCGGCGCGAACCAGGGCGTCGAGTTCGGCTCGGACGGCTGAGCGCTCCTGTTCCTCGACGTTTCCAACCGAAATCGCGCCGTCGTGGCGGCGATAGAAGAGTACATCGACCGGCGGGTTGTCGATCCGGCCGAAGGCGGCGGCGCGGATGAACAGGTCATAGTCCTCGGCATGGCGGTAGTCGTTGCGATAGCCGCCCATGGCCTTGAGCGCCGTTGCCCGGATCATGATCAGCGGGTGCATCGACACCGCGACGCGAGGCGGAAATACGGAAAGGTCGGTGGCTGTGTGCCGCCCGCCGCAAGTACGGATGCTGGCTGCGGTAGGATGGCGGTCCGAGACCGCCTGGCCGCCGACGATGACGGTGTGCGGGTTGTCGTCCAGCCAGGCGACCTGGAAGGCGAGGCGCCGGGAAAATGACACGTCGTCCGCGTCCATGCGGGCGATGTATTCTCCCCGCGAATGATCGATTGCGGTGTTGAGCGCGGCGACGATACCGCCGTTGGGCTGCGTCACCACACGGATGCGCTCGTCTCCCTGCGCCATGCGGGCCAGCAGCACGGGCGAGGCGTCGGTGCTGCCGTCATCGACGATGATGAGTTCGAAATCCGTGAAACTTTGCTCGAGGATCGACTGCACGGCTTCGCGCAGGAAGGCTTCGCCGTTGTAGCACGGCAGGATCACGGAGACGCGTGGCGGAAGATTTCTCATGCGAGGTTCCGCCATGACCGGTCGCTGAGGGTGAGGATGGTATCGAGCAACTCGGCTCCGGCGCGTCCCCAAGTGAACTCGCCAGCCCGGGCGAGACCGGATTCCACTTTATGTGCGAACAGGGGGCCGGCGGGATCGAGCGCGGCTATCGCCTGTGCCCAGGATGCGGGATCATCGACGTCGGCATAGAGAACGGCGTCGCGGCACACTTCGGGCATTGCGCCCGCCGGTGCCACTACGGCGGGCGTGCCGCAGAGCATCGCTTCGAGCGGAGGCAGGCCGAAACCTTCGGTACGGGAGGGGCAAAGCAGGCATCGCGCACCGGCATAGAGCGCGCGCAGCGCGGCATCGCCGCAAGGGCCGACGAATATCGCGTCCTCCGGGACTGCCAACCCGGCTGCGGCCAGGGCATCTCGCGAAGCACCGACGACGACCAGCGGCACACCCGCCGGTGCTTTTCGCGCATAGGCTGCGAAAACCACGGCATTGTTCTTGTAAGCCTTCGGGCTGCCGAACATCAGTGCGTAGCCGCGCAGCGCAAGGCCGTGCGCGGCGAGCACCGAGCAGTCAGCATCGTCCTCCAGGATATGGTCGGCGCCGTTGTAGAGCACGTGCGTGCGCCGCGCCGCAGAGACACCCATCACATCAAGCACGCGCCGGGAATAGTCACTGACGGTGAGCACGGCTGCGCTCGAACGGGCCATGCGCGGGGCCAGGAACCGGTAGCCCACGCGCTGGCGCAGCGGATAGGAACTGTCAGGGAACAGGAACTGCGCGTCATGGATGAGCGTCACCTTGCGGCGGTGGCGCAGCGGCGCGAGGTTCGCGAGGTTGACCAGCACGCCGTCGGAGGAGAGCGCGGGAAGCCTGCGTTGCTCCCAATATTGCGAGGCGACCTCGTCCAGTTCCCGCACTGCGATGTTGCGCAGCATCGGCTTCCAGTCGCCGCCATCGCGAGTGGGCAGGAGCAGGGTAACCCGCGGGGCGCCGGGAACGCCCAGACGCGCATCGATTTCCCGAACAAGGCGGTCGGCAACGCGGTGAACGCCGTTGAGGCCGCCCGAGTAAAACTTTCCATTGATATATACAGGCAGCATCGAAATTCCCGGAGAATCGAGCCGCAACATAATATTGCGCTGCAGCGAACTCGACGGGCGATACCGGACCTTGCCAAGTTTTAATCCTCGGCGGCGCGGGCCCGTCTTCCCTGCAATGTCAGGGCACGTCATTGAACGCAGGGGAAAGGGGGCGTGGATGTCGCAGTGCGGCGATGCGATACTGATCAATGGGCGGTTCCTCATGCAACCGGTGACCGGGGTGCAGCGGGTCGCGCGCGAACTGGTCGCCGAAATGGACCGGCTGCGCGGTGCCGGAGAGACGCCCCTGCATCTTGCGCTTGCCTGCGAACCGAATGCGGACATCTCCGGGCTGGGCTTGCGTCATATTCCGGTGGAACGGCGCGGCGGCGCCAGCGGGCATGCCTGGGAGCAGTTCGTGCTGCCGCGCATGGCCGCTGGCCGGCGCCTGCTGTGCCTCGGCAATACCGTTCCGCTCGCCTCGGCACTCGGAAGGCAGCGCCTTTCGGTGATGATCCACGATGTGTCGTACCTTTCGTTGCCCCAGGCCTACTCGCTGCGCTACCGCGCCGCGCACGGGGCGCTGTTGCCGGTGATGCTGCGCGGTGCGGACACGGTGTTCACGGTCTGCGATACGGAGGCGGAGCGTTTACGTCGCCTGCATCGCGGCGCTCGCGTGGTCGCCTTGCAGAACGGCGCCTGGATTCGCGACAGGGTGGAGCGCGTGGATCATGGCGAGCGGGAGCGCATGGTTCTCTATGTCGGATCGTTATCGCGCAGGAAGAACGTCGAGCGCGTGATCGAGGTTGCGCAATATCTGGCACGCGAAGACGGTGTGCGCACCGTGCTGGTGGGCGGCGGCAATGAAATCCTCGCGCCGATCCGCGCCCGCGTCGCCTCCGACGTCGAATCCATGATCGATTTCATCGGGCAGGTTCCCGATCTCGAAACCCTTGCGGGATACTATCGACGCGCGGGTTGTCTGCTGTTCCCATCGCTCTACGAGGCGTCGCCGCTGCCCCCGGTTGAGGCGATGAGTCTCGGCTGCCCGGTAGTCGCCTCGGCGATCCCCTCGATAACCGAGCGATGCGGCTCTGCCGCGCTCTATTGCGATCCGCACGACAGCACGGACATCCTTGCCGCAGTGCGGCGAGTCCTTTACAATCGCGAGCAGGCCGATGCCCTGCGCCACGCCGGTTTCGAGCGTGCCGCGCGCTATTCCTGGCGCGATCAGGCTCGGGGACTTCTGGCAGCCATGACCAGGAGTTAATTTGTCCCTGCAAGGGAGCCCGGCGATGATCGTGTCATGAGTGCAGTGCGTGCCCAAAACGCCGGTCGCAGGCAGCCCGTCTACGGGCTCGACCTCGTACGCTTTGCCGCCGCGAGCCTGGTCGTGCTCTATCATCTCGGCTTCAAGGCCTGGGCGCTGGACGGCAGCAGCCTGCATGGCGCACTTGGCCGTTCCGATGCCTTTCCAGCGGGATATGCCTTGACCTGGTGCGGCTGGGTGGGCGTGCAGGTCTTCTTCGTGGTCTCCGGATCGGTCATCGCCTATTCCGCTCGGGGCGTGAGCGCGAGGCGCTTCGCCCGCCGCCGCGCCGCCCGGCTGCTGCCGGCGGTGCTGATCGCCGTGGCCATAGCGCTGCCCACTGCGGTGTTCGTGTTCGGCACCGCAACCGCCCAGGCGGTAGTGCTGAGCCTGAAGACGATCGCATTCGTCCCATGGGGGCCATGGATCGTCGGCCAGTTCTGGACCATTCCGATAGAGCTGGCCTTCTACGCCATTGTCGGGGTGGTCCTCTTTTCGGGGGCGCCGGAGCGCGCGATGCACGCGCTGGTGTGGGCGCTGGGCATAGCCAGCGGCGCCTATTGGCTCGTCGCCGCATCGGATGCGATCGAACCCGGCGGGCGGCTGGCTGAACTGCTCCTGCTGCAGCACGGCGTCTATTTCGCGCTCGGGATGCTCTGCGCCCGTATGGGTGAGGGAGATTTGGGGCGGCGTCATCTCGGCCTTGCGGCGACGTGCATCGTTGCCGCTTCGGTGCAGGTGCGCACCGCCGCCGAATGGGAGATGGGAGCACGCACCGATTTGTCGGCGCAATGGCCATGGGCCTATGCACTCTGGCTTTGCCTGGCCGCGCTGATCGCGGCTTCGTTCCTCTGGCGAGCGCAAGTGGCGGCGCGGATCGGCCGGTTCGGCGGCGTGCTGCGCCTTGCCGGGCTCGCCACTTACCCGCTCTATCTCATCCACATCCATGTCGGCGGCACAATCCTGCTGGCGGCGGCAAGGCTGGGCGTGGTTCCGGCGGTCATCCTCGCTTTCGCAGGGACGGCGGCCGTTGCCGTCGCCATCGCCTTATGGTTCGAGCCACCTCTTCATGCCGCGATCGACGCGGCACTGCGCCGTATCGGACAACGGGTGCCGCGTTACCGGCCAGCGGGGTAGGCGCCGCCTCAGGCACCCACGCGCCGGTCGCCGGTCGTCCTTGCCCAGTCCACTGCATCGGTGATCCCCTCTGCGCGATGGACCAGCGGGGAACCTTGCGTGAAGGCTTCCAGAAAGCGCGCGATCTTGCCGTAATGGTTGTCCAGAACCGCATGGGGGCGCCCCAGCAACAGCGACAGAATGTGGACGTGGAGCCGATCGGTGACGATTGCCCGTCCTCGGGCGAGTTGCCGGAATCCGCGCTCGACCCGGTGCCGCGCCGCTGCCTCGTAAGCCGACGCGCGTGCGCTGGCAGGCGAAAGCGACGTCCACGCGCGCATGATCCCGGCTGCCTTGGCACGTCGCACGGCGGCGGTATCGTCGATCAGCCAATCCTCGACAGTGATGTCGGCAGGCAGGCCGATTGTATCCGATCGTTCCTTGTCCGTGCGCAGCATGGCCAGCACGTCGATGGAAGCAGGCGCGCCCTCCCGCTCCTCCATGGCGAAGGCGCTGTCCGGGCAGAGCTTGACCGCGCAGTCGAAATGGCGGCGGGCGAGGTCGAGCGAGGGAAGGTCGCGGACCAGCAGGGTGAAGTCGGGGTGCGCCGCTATCACGCGTGCGGTGCGGGCGATCCGCTCCGGGTCGCCGTAGTGAATCGACTGTGGCAGTTGCACGATACGGCGGTCGCCAAGGCGGGCGATCACATCCTCGCGAAACGTCTGGTGATGGTTCCAGATATCGCCGAAATTGCCGCCCCCATGCAGGAACACGGTGCCTTCGGGAACTGCGGCGCGCATCGCCTCCTCATCGAAATTGTCGAATGCACAGACATAACCGGGCGCTGCGCCGGCAAGTTTTCCCAGCAGTCGCAGTTCTCCCAGCCAGATCGCGGAATCGCCGACGTTGGCATGGTTCGGAAAGTCAAGGAGTGCAAAATCCGGAGAAGAATAAAGTGATATTGTTTCCGAAAGTTGATTTTCGAGTTCGACGATCAGGGGATTAAAAGAATTTAATCGAGTATTCACGTAATTCAATTCCCGATTAAGCAGAGTCAGTATTGTCTCGCATCTGCGGCAATTCTATGCAAGTCCGGTATGGCAAGAAATCCGGAAATGGCCGGCGAAAGCAGGTTGAGCCGCCGCGCTGCCGGCGCTGTGGGGTGGAGCATCGTCCGCTTCGGTGGCGATCAGGTGTTCGCTTTCGTCATTTTCGCGGCGCTGGCGCATCGATTGGATCCGGCGACCTTTGGTGTATTCATCGTCGGTCTTGCCGTGGCGGAAGTGGGCAAGATCATCGCGCAAGGCGGGTTGGTGAGCAGTCTCTACCGTGCTCCGGAGATTACCGCGCGTCTCGCCGACACGGTGTTCTGGGGCAACCTGGGCATGGCGCTGCTGGTCGCGATCACCTGTGTGGTGCTGCGCCATCCGTTGGCCGAGGCGATGGGCAGTCCCTCGGCGGCGCCGGTCGTGGCGGCGCTTGGATGCGTGGTGCCGGTTTCTGCAGCAGGGGCCTCGCACATGAGCCGCACGCTTCGCGCCTTCGGCCATCGCGCGCTGGCGATCCGTTCGCTTGGCGCGGGTGTGATCGGGGGCACGCTCGCCCTGCTGGCAGCACATGCGGGTTGGGGAGTCTGGGCGCTGGTGGCGCAGCGTTTTGCAAGCGAGACGATAGGCACCCTCGTCGCCTGGCACGCATTTCGCTGGAAGCCGGGTCTGCAGTTTTCCTGGACGACGCTGCGGGCGCAATGGCGGCTGGGAGCGGGCGTCGCCGGCTCGCAATTGCTGCTGGTGGCGCTCAACCGCACGCAGGACATGATTCTGGGCCACAGTATCGGGCCGGCGGCCGTAGGCGTCTACCGTACGGCATGGAAGTCGATCGAGGTCGTCGCGCAAGGGGTGATCAGCCCGTTCGCCAGCGTAGCCGTGCCGACGCTGGCGAAGTTGCAGCATGACTTGCCCGTGTTTCGGCGCGGCTACGTAAGAATGGTTTCGGCGACCGCGACAATCGCCTTTCCCGCGATAGCCGGGATCGGTGTGCTGGCCGATGCGCTGATACCTTTGCTGTTCGGTCCGCAATGGGTGCAAAGCGTGCCGGTTGCGAGGGTTCTGTGCCTGCTGGCCCCGCCGTTTGCGCTCAATTTCTTCGCCGATCCGGCACTGACGGTCCTCGGCAAGGCGGGCGTCATGGCCAGGTTGGCGGGAATCCAGCTTGTCCTGACCGTGTTGTTCTGCCTCGCTGCCGCCCCATACGGGCTGGTCTGGTTCGCGGCGGCATATGTCTTGCGGGCCTATGTCACGCTGGCGCTGCAACTCGGGCTGCTGCAGCGGGCGACCGGAGTGCGCGCGATCGAGGTGCTTGCTGGCATAGCCCCGCCCTTGGGTGCGGCGGTGGTCATGGCGATCGTCGTGTGGGGTACTGGCGATACCATGCCGGTCGATGGCGGACCCAGGAGTCTCCCGGCCCTTGCTCGCATGGTGTTTCTTGTGACTCAGGGAGTGCTCGTCTATGTAGGCGTGCTGCTGGCCCTGATGGGCCGTTCACGCCGGATGGAACTGGCGACCTTCCTGCGCGGCCTCAGGCCTGCGAGGCGAACGTCCTGATTGATTCAGGCCGCACCGACACGGGAAAGCGGCTGATCCGCGCGCGCTGCAACCCTCGACCTGTCGCCGCGACCGGCGCGCAGTGCGATGGCGCTCCCGGAAAGGACGGCGAAAGTAAGCCCGGGATCGCAGCTTGGAGAAGACACCGAAGCCACGCCCACCCCCACGAGCACCGACCACGCGGCAGCCGCGCCGACATCGCGGTCTCGGTCGCAACTGCGGCTCCAGGTCGATGCGGCGAGCGGGGCAAAGGCGCGGACCACATGCAGCACGAATGTACAGGCGCCGATGATGCCGGTCGAGCCGAGGATCGCGGTGATGAGGCTCGACGAGCGGAACGAACCCGGTCCGATGCCCAGCCCGTGCGAGGCGACGAACGCGGTTAGGCCCTGTCCCGCCCAGAACAACCGCTGCCGACCGGAAAAGGAATCGGCCTTGTCCAGCGTCATGTGCTCCAGAAGTCGTTGCATCGATGCGGCGAGCGCGGGTTCCAGCACCAGCAAGGCGCTGACCGCGATGATCGCCGCAAGGCCTGCGAGAGACAGCCATGCAAGCCGGTCAGGAGGCAGCAGGTGCGGCGTTGTCGCGATGCGCAGCACCATGACGGCAGCGAATAGCGCCAATCCGACGTAGGCCGTCGATGACGTACTGGTGATCAGCGCGATGCCGAGCAGCAGCGCGGCCGGGCCGTTCCATCGGGGATCGACGCGGCGTAGCCAGCATTCGAAGGTGAATACGAACCAGACGACGGCAAAGCTCGCGAAGGAGGATGCCTCGGGCCACAGACCGTTTATGCGCACGCCCCATTCATGATCGAGCTGGGCGTAGTTGCCGTTGCGGAAGAAGTGGAAGAGGGCCTCTGCCGGGGTTCCGCGCAGCGCCACCCCGGCGAAACCCGAAAGGGCGTGCGCGATGCCGATCAGCGCGCCGATCCGGGCCAGCGTTCGCCCGCCGTGCGGCCGGTGCCGCAATACCGCACAAGCCGCCAATGCCATCGTCATCGTGCCCGTCATGTATGCGGCGGTCGTCAGGTTCTGGGTCGTGAAACGCAGGGGTTCTGCGGCAAGAATCCGGGCGAGCTGGGTGCCGTAGCGGGCGCGGATCTGGCCTCGCAGCGGGGTTACGTCGATCTCTCCGGCGAAGATGCGCGGCAGCACTAGGGCGGCGAGGACCCCGTAGGCGACGAAGACGATCAGCCAGGTGTTGCCGCGCACTGCGGCGGCCAGATTGGCACCGCTCACGCCTCCCGGGGCCAGGCAGCGCAGCAACAGGAATCCCAGCGCGAAGTGTGCCGGCGAGATCGACGAGCCCCCCAGCGCCGTAAGGTTGAGGGCCGCCGAGCCGCCGAGCAATGTCGCCCCCATCACCAGCGCGAACAGCGCGCGCACGGTTCCGAAGGCGAACAGCGCCAGCGCGACGAACAGTTCGATCGTTCCGATGACGGTCAGTTCCATGCCCGTGTTTCCGTCAGATCAACGATCGCAGGATGCCGGCGTCGAATGCGGCGGGCGCGAACCGGCGTGCCTGGATCATGGCGAGTTCCGGGTCGAAGGACGGCAACCAGTCCTCGAACCGGGATACCGCTTCGCTCAATGAATCGACGGTCTGTCGGTCGAAAAACAGGCCGGTCTGGCGATCGACGACGGTGTCGAGCGCGCCGCCCTTGCCGAAGGCCAACACCGGCCGGCCCGAAGCCATTACTTCGACCGGGACGATCCCAAAATCCTCCTCGGCCGTGAAGACGAAGCCGCGGCAGCGGGCGTAGTGTCGGCGCAGGCTGGCGAAGTCGAGGCGGGGGATTATCGTCACGGTAGAGCCTGCCATTCGCCGCAGGCTTGCTGCCATCGGCCCGTCACCCACCACGGTCAATGGCAGGCCCAGGCGGTTGAAAGCCTCGACCGCAAGGTCCGGGCGCTTGTAGGGCACCAGTTGCCCGACCCACAGGTAGCTATCGTCGATCTCGTGGGAGGCGGCGAAAAGGTCTACGTCGACCGGCGGATGGACGACCGTGGAAGGCATCCGCCAGGCGCGTTCGATACGGCGCTGGATGAAATGCGAATTGGCGACGTAGCGATCGACGCGCGATGCCGATGCCACGTCCCAGGTACGCAGGCGATGGAACAGGAACGGCATCACCGCGCGGTTCAGCGGCCCCGTCCCTTCGCGGTACTGGTGGTAGTGGTCCCACAAGTAGCGCATCGGCGAATGGACATAGCACAAATGCATGGCGTCGGGATCGGTTATGACGCCTTTCGCCGGGCCGCTTTCGCTGCTGATGACCAGATCGTAGCCCCGCAGGTCCAGTTCCTCGAGCGCCATGGGCATGAGCGGCAGGTATTTCTGGTAGTGCCTGCGTGCTCCGGGCAGCTTCTGGATGAAGCTGGTGGTCACTTTGCGCCCGGCGATGGTGCGAGAGACGCGCGCCGGATCGTAGACGTGGGTAAAAATGTCGGCTTGGGGGAAAAGCCGCAGCAATCGCTCGATCACCCGCTCGCCGCCGCGCATCGTGACCAGCCAGTAATGCACGATCGCCACCTTGCGGAAGCGCTGGCGAACGTGGTCGAGAAGGCCGTCGTCGCCGTCTTCCGGGACCGGTCGCAGGTTAAGCATAGTAGTCCTTGTACGCCTTGTAGAACGCGTTCTCGTCGAGGCCGAAGGCGGCCTGCTTGCGTACGTCCACGCGGGTGAGGATGGCGCCGGCGAGGCCGACCGCGCCTTCCGGGAGCAGCCTCAGCAGCGACCGGATCGCGGCTTCCGGGGTACGGCGCCAGCGCGCGGCGATGACTGCCGCGTCGGCCTTGCCCAGCAGCAGTCGGGCATCGGCCATCGGCAGCACCGGCGCGGTGTCCATGATGACGGCGTCGAATCCCTGTCCCGCAGCGGCCAGCAGCGCATCCATGGCAGGACCCGTGAGCAGCGCGTGGTCTTCCTCGCGTGCGGCGCTGAGAGGCAGGATCGAAAGCCCGGTGCGCGGGTCGATGACGATCGCGTCCTCCAGCCTGGCATCGCCGCGCAGCACCTCCAGCAGGCCGATTTCGCGCGTGCCGCCGATCCATCGACTGACCCCGCGGCGCCGCACGTCGCAGTCGATCAGGAGTATCGCATCGGAGGCCCCGGCCATCGACCGGGCGAGACACAGGGCCACGGTGGTCTTGCCCTCTGCGGGAAGGGCCGACGTCACTGCAATGATCCTGGGACTTTCGACAGCGAAGGCGATCGAGGCGCGCAGGTTGCGAAACGCCTCCGCAAAAGCGGAGCGCGGCTGTTCGACCACCGCATCGACCGGATCACCGCGCGCCTTGCGGCTGGCCACGGAACCAAGTTCGGGGATCGAGCACAAGTAGCGCAAGCCGAGGCGTCGTTCGATCTCCTCGCCGGTCGTGAAGCCGCTGAACATCAGTTCCGCCGCGATGGCGCAGACAAGGCCCAGACCCAGACCGATGGCACCGGCCAGTACCATGTTGAGCAGGATATCGGGGCGGGCCGGCCTGTCGCTTGGCTGAGCGGGATGGAGCACCCGGGCTTGCGGCTGGCGAATGCCTATGCGGGCGGCGAGTTCCTTGTATCGCCCCAGATAGCTTTCGTAGAGCTGGCGCGAAGCCTGCGCGCGTTGCTCAAGGTCCTGCAGATCAACCATCGCCACGTTGTCGCGGCGAAGCGCACCTTCCGATGCACGCAGCGAGCCGGACAGCGAACCAAGGCGCCGCTGTGATACTGCCGCCTTGGCGGAAAGGTTCGAAACCACCCGGCCGATTTCCTCGGCGATTTGGGCATCCACCGAAGCGAGTTGGCTTCGCGCGCGCTGGAGGTCCGGGTGGCGCGGTCCGTACTTGCTGGAAAGAGATGCTATTTCGGCAGCATAGGCGGACTGCTGCTGTCGCAACGAGGCGATCACCGGAGAGCCGAGCGATTCGCCCACATCCTCCCCGCTCGATCCCGAGCCGAGTTGCTGGCGGGCGGTCGCCAGGCGAGCAGCGTCTTCGGCTGCCTGCGCCCGTGCCGAGGTGACCTCCTGGTTGTAGGCCGAGATTTCCTGCTCGGTCAGCGAGCGGTCGCTGGTGCTTGGCAGGTCGTGCGCGAGGCGATAGTGCGAGAGGACGGCGGCGTCGGCGGAGGCCTGCGTGCTTGCCTTGGCCATGCGCGCGCCGATCTCGCGTAAGGCGCGGGTGTCTGCGGCTTCCTTCTCGGTCACGCCGCCTTCGGTGTACTGGGCGGCGAAGGCGTTGGCGATCCGCGCGGCTTCCTGCGCATCTTCGCTCTCGAAGCTGACGGAAAGCGTGTAGGTCGCACCCGAGCGGAAGGCGGATACGCCGCCCGCGACATAGTCGATCGCTGCCTGCCGCGCTTGCGCAGCAGTGCGGTCGTCCCTGGCGAAGCGGCGGGGAAGGGCAAGTCGATCGACGACCGCGGCGACGTTGTCGCTTGATGTGATCACTTCGACTTGCGTGTCTATCCAGGTCTCGCCCATGCCTCCCTGGGCCGCGAGGCGATCCTCGTCGGTCAGCGGGGCGATGGGCTCCACTTTGGGGTCGAGCGTAATCTCGGCGGTCGCGAGGTAAGTGGGGGTCCGCGTCGCGGTAAGGGCGAAACCGGCGGCCAGGGATGCGAGAAGCATTCCGAGCATGATGGGCCAGCGGCGGCGAAGGAATGCGATCAGGATGCCGGGATCGATCCGGTCCGGGGTTTCGGCGGCGCCCGGCCGAACCGGCGGAACGATGACCCCCGGCGGGGGCGCAAGAACGATAGGTTGATTCACTCTGATGCCACCCCTGTTTTCCGTGCCACTTCATCGGCCCGTCGGAATCGGGTGCAGTTTCGGCTTTTTTGTTTGAGTGGCGCAAGTATATGTCGGAAGTTTACAAAAATGTAACGATTTCAGTTTTGAAATATTCAAAAATTATTCTACAAAATTGCCGAATATTTTGAATTTCATTTTTGTAATTGGAGTATTCCATCGCGCGGGGGTCTGATCGCCACACGATGTGCGACGCACGGGGAAGGAGATTCGGGCACGTGATGAGGATCTGCAATCCGTACCGCCGCATAATCGATATAGCGGCAATCTGCGGCGCGGCGCTGTCGATACAGGGTTGCGCCGCAACGGGCACAGCGCCGATGAGCGCCGCCGAAGCGCGCTTGGGGCTCGATACCTATCGTCTCGGCGCGGGCGACAAGCTGCGCGTGACGGTCTACAACGAACCCAATCTTTCGGGTGAATATGCCGTGTCCAGCGCGGGCAAGATCGCGTTTCCGCTGGTCGGCATGGTCGATGCGGCCGGGCAGACAGTGGAAGACCTGTCGCACGCCCTTACCCTCCGCATTGCGGACGGCTACATGACAGATCCGAAAGTCAGCGTCGAAGTTCTCAACTATCGACCGTACTATATTCTGGGAGAAGTCCAGAAGCCGGGGCAATATCCTTACGTTGCTGGCATGTCGATCGAGCAGGCGGTGGCGGCTGCGGGCGGGTTCAGCTACCGCGCCAATGCGGGGCGGGTGAACCTTCGCCGAATGCCCGGCGCGGCGGAGAAGTCGGTCCAAATCAATGCCGGACAGATCGTCGTGGTCATGCCGGGCGATACGATACGCGTTCTTGAGCGTTACTTCTGACCCTTTCGACGGGTCCTTCGGGTAAGCAAAGACAAAAACAAGTGTTCAATTGTTGCGGGCTCGGCCGGAATGGCCGGGCTCGCGCGATTTTGGGTTGTTCAGTTCAGAGGCGGATCACCCTGTCTGCCAGCGTCACGCTGGCCGGCCGGTGCGTGATGAGCAGTACCGTGCGTCCATGGAGAATCCGGGCGCATGTTTCAACGAAGCGCTCTTCGCCCTCCGGATCGTACATCGACGTCGCTTCGTCGAGGATCACGATCGGGGCGTCCTTCAGCAGCGCGCGGGCAAGCGCAATGCGCTGGCCCTGGCCGCCGGACAGGCGCACTCCGTGATCGCCGATCCCGGTATCGAAGCCTTGCGGCAGCGCCTGGATGAAGTCGTAGGCATCGGCGCGGCGTGCAGCCGCCTCGATTTCGGCCGCACTCGCCCCGTGGCGGCCGAAGGCGATGTTCTCGCGCACGGTGCTGCTGACAAGTTCGGGGCGCTGCGGTACGAGGGCGATCTGGCGGCGCAGGGTTTCCACTGCAACGCCGGTGATGTCGTGGCCGTCGAGCATGATGCGGCCGGAGCGGCAATCGTACAGCCGCAGCAACAGGGCGACGAGTGTAGTTTTGCCGATGCCGTTCCCGCCGAGGATGGCCACTTTCTCGCCCGGTGCGATGGTGAGGTCGAAGCCGCTCAACACCGGCGGTCGGCCGGGATAGGCGAAATCGACTCCTTCGAAGCGGATTTCTCCATTCAGGTGGGGGAGGCGCGCAGCCGGGGCATAGCCGGGTTCGGCGCCGGCCGCGAGCACCTGGGCCATGCGCGCGAGGATGCCGCGTGTCACCTGCACCTGGCTCCAGCTTTCGGCCAGAGCGGCCACGGGCCGCGTGAGCAGGGCGGCGTAAAACAGGAAGGAGAACAGTTCCTGCGTGGCAAGGCGGCCTCGATGAATGTGATCGCCGACCATCAGCAACAGCGCCAGCGCGGCCAGCGCGGCCACGAGCGTGCCCACCGGCTCCACCAGCGCTTCCATCCGGTTGAGGCGTACCGACACGCGGCGGGCGGCATCTACCCGCCGGCGATACCGGGCATGTTCCGGTTCTTCGCGCGTGAACGTCTTGATGGCGGCGATGACGCCGAGATTGTCCTCGGCGAGAGCGAGGACACGGGCTTCCGCTTCCTGTTCGCGTGCCCCCAGATCCCGAAGACGGCGGCCGACCAGCTTGAGGAGGATGACGTAAGTGGGCACCAGCACCGGCACCAGCAGGGCAAGGGCAGGGTCGATCCGCAGCATCAGCAATGCGGCGCCTGCGGCAGTCACCAGCAGGGGCGGTATCGCGACCAGCGTACCGGTCAGGAAATGGCCGAGATGGGCGACCTCGCTGGTGATCAGAGCAAGCACGTCGCCGTGCCGGTGCGCGACGTGCCAGCTCATCGGCAACCTTTGGAGATGCGCATAGAGACTTGAGCGCAAGTCGGCGAGAATGCGCGCAGCCGTTTCGCCCGATACGATCTGCACTACCGCCCCCAGCGCGGCGGATGCCACGATCGCTCCGACCAGCAGGGCGACGAGCCGCACGGTCCCGGTCGAGCCGGCTTCCACGAGATGTCCAGCAAGGGTTCCCGCGAGCCAGGGGATGGTAAGGGTCGTTCCCGAGCCCGCCAGGGTCAGTGCCGCGACAAGCGCCAGAGCGCGGGCATGCGGCCGCGCGAGGGCAAGGATCAGGCGAATCTGCGTCGGGCCATCGGCATCCGACGCCGGTTTGTGGGCTTCTTCGATGGAACGGCGGGCCGTGTACATGCGCTTCAACTGGCGGCGAGCAGGCGTTGGAGCGCCGGGCCTTCCGGCAGGCACTGCGCTTGGTCCGCCCGTTGGAAGCGCGCGCAGTCCCAGTAGGCACCTTCGCTGCCGCCGCGGCGCACGTAGAGGAAGCCGACGTCCTGCGCTATCCGCCCGGCGACGCGGCAATCTGCGGAACGCCCGCAAAGCGAGAGCGCCTTGAGCGCGAACGTTCCGGTGGCAGCCTGGGGGTCGAGGACAAAGTCCAGCGCAGCCGGGATTGCAAGCGGCAGCGGCAGCGGCCGCGCAAGGGCCGGCAGGAGGCCGATATCGGCCGGACGTTCCGCGGCAGGTGCGGGTGACCCCGAAGCCGCGGCCATGGCAGGGATGCGCGGCTCGATTGTTGCTGGAGGCGTACGGCGCATGGCGGCGGGAGAGCCCCAGTAGCCCGGCCACCGATAGAACAGATGGACGCCTTGGCGGGCCAGCTTGACCATTCCATCGCGCCAACGAGGCACCACGTAGTCCGCGTGGTAGTGCGTCGCGAGGCCGACGTGCGGCTCGACGGCACCCGTCAGGGCTGCCTGTGCGATGGCGCGCGCGCGAACGAGGGCGGCGGGCGGCGGAATGCGGCCAAGCGCGCCGTCGCAGGTGAAGGTGAACTGGCAACCCGTCTTCCGCTCCGATCCCTGGAAGACGACCGCACAGACACTGTCCGGAAACGCGGGATGGCGCACGCGGTTGAGCACGACCTGGACGACGGCGCGTTCGCCGGCGGGATCGTCGCCCGCTTCGTGGAACGCTGCCACAGCGAGGCAATCGCGGGCGCGGAGGCGGGATTCGTCGTCACCGGCAAAAGTGAAGGGCCGGGCTGCCAGCGGGGTCGGGTCCGCTATCGGCAGGCGGTCGTTGGATGTCCGCGCGTCCTCGGCGGAAGGTGCGGGCTGCGGCCTTGCATCCGGCGGCAGAGGCCGGGGCGCGCTGACGGCGGCATTCGTGATTGCCGGGCGGGGCATCGGTGCGGGCGAGAAGGGCGATCGAGCGATAGCGAGGATCGCGATGGCCAGCGCCGCCGCGATCGCCATCCTCCACGCCAGCGACCCGTTCTGCGTCGCCTTGCCGGGGATTGCCGAGGAGGTCACAGCGTATACCTGACGGACACCGACATGCGCCTGCGATCGAATTCGCGGCCTCCGGTGCCGTCGCTGCGGGTGCGCTGGAGCCCTGCCTGCGCCGCGAGCCGCAACTTGCGGCCAAGCAGCCAGTCGGCGCCCAGGCCGCCGGAAAGGTCGGTCTGGTTGCGCGCGGTGCTCGCATACTCGCTGACCGTGCGGTCGAGGCGCCCCCACAGGATCAGGTTGCGGCGAGCTTCATAGTCGAGACGAATGCCATAGCGGCTTTGCCGAATGCCGGCGACGCCGACGAGTGGCGAGCGCTGGATCGACCGGCGTGCTTCCAGCGCCCAGGTCATCAGACGGGTGGGGCTCCATTCCACGCCGGCGCTGAAGTCCAGTCCCTTGATACGCGGGAAGGCCGGGTCGTCGTAGCGTTGATCCTGGTAGCCGATCGCGGCGCGGCCACGGACCAGACGCGTGACCCCGAAACCAAGCCCGCCGCGCAGCGACCAGCCGCTGGAACTGCGGTCGAATGCGCCGGTATCGCCGGGGTAGCGGGCCTGATTGTAGCTGCCCTCGATGAAAGTAGCCACGCCGGGTGCGATGGCATAGCCCGCGCTGGCCCCGGCATTCCAGGTGCGATAGTCGCGGTCGCCAGGAGCGATCTGGGCGCCGCCCGCGCGATAGGCTGCGTAATGGTAGCCGTCGAGCCCGGCCCGAGCGCCCAGGATCAGGCGTCCTGCCGTGTGCTCGACATCAAGGCCGAGTTCCAGCGCGTTGTAGGCGATGCGCGGGCCGCGCAAGGTGGTGTCGCCGATCGAGCCGCGCGGTTCGAAGGCGCGGGAATATCCCGCCCTCACCGCAAGCCGTGTCAGGGTGCCGAGATCGAGGCGCCCGCCAAATCGTGCATCGTAGGTTTCGGTATCTTCGTTGGGCTGCGAAAACCCGCGGACCAGCGCCGCATCGCCATCCAGGGAGACGGCGTGGCGGCTCCAGGTGGAATGGGCCGAGAGGCGGGTGCTCAGGGTCGCGAGGGCATCCCCGGTCTTGTCGTTGCGGGCCGCATAGATGTTGTCGTCATAGGCGATGCGAGCTTCGGTCGAGACCAGTGCTTCGAAGCTGCCGAAGCGGACGGGCACCGGATCGAGTTCGGGGCGCGCTCGCTTCTGGACGGAGATCGCCGCGTCGCTTGCCGAGGCGTCCTGCGCCTGCGCGCCCTGCGCGGCGCAAGCGCCGATCAGGCCCAGAAGGCATGGCACCAGCGCCGGTTTCGATCCGGACCGACGCATTTCCTTTGCCGCTCTTCGCCTCAAGGTCGCCCGCGCTTCAAGATTCGTGCCCCCGTGAGGGTTAATGCCCTCTTGACGGTGTTTGCGGGCACGGCGCGCGCGCGGCAAATGAACGATTTGTCACGGCATTGGCGCGTCCTCCCCGGCGGGGAGGGGCGCGGGGGTCAGTCGGGCTTCCAGCCGATCTCGGCGGCAGCGGCGGACTTGGGGATGTCGGTCAGGGCTTCGTTGACGGTGATCGTCTCGCCCGGGGCGAGACGGTTCTTCGCGGGTACGACTTCCTTGGCATAGACCACGGTTTCACGCCGGTCGCGCAGCACCACCAGCAGCGAGGGCACCTTGCGGGTCTCGGCGCCGATGTTGGTGATCGTGCCGCTCACGCTGAAGAACTCGGTGCCGTCGGGCAGCGGCTTGCGATCCTGGCGGCCGCGCGGAAAGTCCAGCTTGAGGTCGGGCTGGGCCTGGCTGAACGTCGCGCGCGGGATCGGCAGCCAGTCGGGCAGCCCGCCCACGGCGACGGCGACGGCAAGGCCCAGCGTCGCGACGGCGAAGGCGATCGCGGCGAACGTGCCGATCCGCGACCAGTTGCGGCGCGGACGGAACGGGGGCGAAAAGTCGAAGCTCGATGGGCCTTCGTCGGAATAAGGCTTGATCGAGGTGTCGTCGTAGTAGACCGGACCGGGGCGCCGCGAGGGTGCCGGCGGCGGCATCGGTTCGGAGCGCGGGGCCTCGGCAGCCGGTTCCGGGGCGCGGGGAACCACGACGGCGGGGCGCGGCGCCGGTCGTGCTGCAGCCTGAGGGATCGGCTGGGAAACCGGCTCCGGAGCTGGCTGCACGGGCGCGGCATGTACCGGCGACGGGCTGACGGCCGCTTCGGCCTCGACCGGCGCGGCGAAAGCGCCTTCGGTTTCCAGTTCAGCTGGTTCCTGGAACCAGCTGTGCCGGCACTTGGCGCAGCGCACGGTCCGACCTTCCACGCCGATGGCGCTGTCGGGGACAGCGTAGCGCGTGGAACAGGCAGGGCAGGCGATGATCATGATCGCATTCATAAGCACGGCTTGCTCGCGCGCGACAAGCGCCTCGCCTGTGGGTTCGCGCCATGACGCTCTTTTTTCCACATGCATGGATGGCTATAGGCATGAAGGTCGCCCGTTCGGTCCGACTGTGCAACACGATCCTTGACGAGCATGACCAGCGACGGGGAAATCATCCACTTCGACAATGTCGGCCTTCGCTACGGCACCGATCGCGAGGTGCTGAGCGACCTGACGTTCACGCTCCATGCGGGGCGGTTCTATTTCCTCACCGGCGCGAGCGGCGCGGGCAAGACTTCGCTGCTGCGGCTGCTCTACCTTGCGCAGCGGCCCTCGCGCGGGGCGATCCGCATGTTCGGGACCGACGCCATCACTCTTCCGCGTGCCCGGCTCCCTGTGATGCGGCGGCGGATCGGCGTGGTGTTCCAGGACTTTCGCCTGATCGAGCACTTGTCCGCCTTCGACAACGTGGCGCTGCCGCTGCGCGTGGCGGGCCATGCCGAGAAGGACATCGCCGGGCCGGTGCGCGACATCCTCGAATGGGTGGGTCTGACCGACCGTATCGACGCCAGCCCCGCCACGCTTTCGGGCGGCGAGCAGCAGCGCGTTGCCATCGCCCGCGCCGTCATCGCCCGCCCCGCCATGCTGGTGGCGGACGAGCCTACCGGTAACGTCGATCCGGACATGGCTGCCAAGCTGATCCGCCTGTTCGAGATGCTCAACCGGCAGGGCACGACGGTGGTGGTCGCCACCCACGACCTCGACCTGCTGCGCAAGGTGCCCGACAGCCTCATCATGCGGCTGGACAAGGGGCGGCTTTCCGATCCCACCGGCGCGCTGCGCTATCCGCCAAGGAAGCTGACGTGAGGCGCTCGTCGGTTCTGGGTCGATGGTTCACCGCCGGAAGCCGGGTCGAGCTGATCCCGCAGGGACGCATGTCCGGGCCGATGCCCTGGGTCATCGCGATCATGGTGGCGATGACCGCTATCGCCCTCGCGGCCGGGCTGGCGCTTGGCAATGCGGTCTCGGCGGCAAAGGCCGAGATCGACGGCGGCGTCACCGTGCAGATCATCGAGCCGCGGGCTGACGTGCGTGAAGCGCAAGCCGCGCGCGCGGTCGAGGCGATCAAGACGATGCCCGGCGTCGCGGGGCTGCGGCAGGTTCCGCAGGCGGAATTGGACGCGCTGATCGAACCCTGGCTGGGCACCGGCATCGCGGCGGCGACCGGCTCGGCGATCCCAGTTCCGGCGCTCATCGACGTGCGCCTGAACGGCCCTGCGAGCGCGGCGCAACTGGCCGCGATCGCGAAGCGGGTGACGCCGGTGGCGCCGTCTGCCCGGATCGATGCGCAGTCGAACTGGCTGAGGCCGGTGTTCGACGCGATGGTGTCGCTGCAGGTCTTGGCGATGGTGATCGTCGCGCTGCTGGCGGGCGCGCTGGCGGCGGCGGTGCTGCTGGCGGCACGTTCGGCACTGGGCGCGAACCGCGACACGATCGAGATCGTCCACCTGCTCGGCGGCACCGACGCGCAAGTGGCGCGGGTGTTTCAGCGCTCGATCGGCTATGACGCAGCCGGCGGCGGCGCGGTGGGACTCGCTCTGGCGATGGTGGTGATCCTCACCCTCGGGCGACGGTTCGAGGGGCTGGGTGCGGGGCTGGTCGACAGCGGCGCGCTGGTGTGGAGCGACTGGCTGATCCTTGCGGTGGTGCCGGTGCTGGCGACGCTGCTCGCCATGCTGACGGCGCGGCTCACCGTGCTGCACGCCCTGCGAAAGATGCTGTAACCGGCGCAAACCCCTATATAGCTATTCATCTATGTTTCGTCGCTTCACCGCCTCTGTCGTGCTGCTCTGGGCCTTCGGGTTCCTGTGGTTCGCCGTTTCCCTGCCCGGGCCTTTGCCCGCGAGCGTGAAGACCGACGCGATCATCGTCCTCACCGGCAGCCAGGGCCGCATCGAGCATGCGGTCAAGGTGCTGGAGGCGGGCAAAGCGCCGGACATGCTCGTCTCCGGCGTCGATCGGGAGGTGCGTCCCCGCGAATTCGCGCACCAGTTCCGCGTACCCGCGCGCTTGATGCGCTGCTGCGTGACGCTGGGCTACCGGGCCTACGACACCCGCTCCAACGCGGTCGAGGCGGTGCAGTGGGTGACCGAACACAATGCCAAGTCCGTGCGCCTCGTCACGGCAGACTGGCACATGCGCCGCGCCGCACTGGAGATCGCGCGCGAATTTCCCGACGACGTGCGGCTGGAACTGGACGGCGTGCCCTCGCATCCCAGCCTGAGCACGCTGTTCCTCGAATATCACAAGCTGCTGGCCCGTGCCGCGCTCAACCTCTGGGAAGCCCTGCGATGAATTCCGAAAGGGCGAACCCGCTCGACGTTGTGCGTTCGCTGCTGTTCTATGTCGTGTTCTATCCTGGCACGATCGTGATGGTCACCGCATGTTTCGTGGGGTCGCTGTTCGGCGAGGAGCCGCTGCGCCGCGCCGTGCGCGGCTGGGGCCTGTTCCACCGTTGGTGCGCCCGCTGGCTGCTTGGCATCCGCCTTGTCATCGAAGGGGAACTGCCGAACGAGGGCGTGCTCGTCGCGATCAAGCACGAGAGCTTCTACGAGGCGATCGACCTGCCCGCGCAGATGCAGCGTCCGGCCCCTTTCCCCAAGGCGGAACTGGCTGAAATTCCCGGCTGGGGATGGGCCTTGCGCCGCTATGGCGCGGTCGTGGTGGAGCGTGGCGAGGGCGCCAAGGCTCTCCGCACCATGGTGTCGAGCGCGCGTGGTCTCGCCGCGCAGGGCCGGCCGCTGGCGATCTTCCCCGAAGGCACGCGGGTGAAGACGGGAGAGCGGCCGCCGCTGCAGTCGGGCTTCGCGGGTCTCTACAAGCTGCTGGGGCTGCCGGTGGTGCCGGTGGCTGTCGACAGCGGGCGGCTTTACCACCGCCGCTGGAAGAAGCCGGGGACCATCACCCTGCGCGTCGGCGAACGCATCGCCCCCGGCCTCCCGCGAGACGAGGTCGAGGCGCGCGTCCACGCCGCGATCAATGCGCTGAATATCTAGCGCGCCGCGCTGACCCGGACGGTCTGCGAGAGCATTTCCACCTCGCCGAAGCTGGAGAGGAACGAGACGTCCGCCGCGTCGCGCCCGACGCCGATCTTGGCGACGCGGTCGGGCGTGGTCATCCCGGTGGCATCGACGAGATGCCAGGCGCCGTCGAGGAAGACTTCGGCGATGGCGTGGAAATCCTGCGGCTCGACGCCGATGCCGTAGGCACTTGCAAAGCGGGCCGGGATGGCACTGGCGCGGACCAACGCGATCATCAGGTGCGCGTAGTCGCGGCAGACACCCTTGCGGCTCTGGAACGTGTCGGCGGCAGTGGTGAAGGCGTCGCTGGAGCCCGGTTCGTAAGTCAGCGTGCCCGCGATCCAGTCGCGGATCGCGCCGACGCGCGCGCCGCCCTGCAATCCGGCGAACTCGCTCTCCACGAAGTCGTGGAACGTGTCGGAGGTGCAGTAGCGCGAGGGCATCAGGTAATCGACCGTCTCGCCCGGCAGCCTGTGCGGGGGCACGGCCGGGAGCCCGTCCACGGGGGCGAGAAAGCGATCGACCTCTACCGTGGCCTCGTAGCGGACCGTCAGCGGCGCGGAGATGCGCAGCCAGATGCGTTCGCCGATGCAGGCCTGCGCGGGAACGCGGGCGAAATGTTCGAGCGGCGGCAGCTCGATGTGAGCGTGCAGAACGCGCTGCTCGGGGATGATCGCCGCCTCGATCTGGAGCAGGACGTCGACGGGGCCGGGCACGGCGTATTCAAGCATGGTTTGGATGGATAGCTGCATGGCGTCGGGCTCTCGAGCAGGAGGTTCGCCCGCTCAAAGCACGAGATGCCCGGTAGCTCCAAGCCCCGATAAACAAAGTGGCCGTCATCCCCGCCTTCGCTGGGATGACGTGCTTTACCGGCCCTCGTGATCCCCGCGGCCGAAGTCCGGCCGCGCGTCGTCCTGGCCTTCCTCGATGATCGAGCGGCGGATCGCGCGCGTGCGAGCGAAGGTATCGAACAACTGCTCGCCGTCGCCGACGCGGATCGCGCGCTGGAGGGCGGTCAGGTCCTCGGTGAAGCGCTGGAGCATCGTCAGCACCGCGTCCTTGTTGGACAGGAATACGTCGCGCCACATCGTCGGGTCGGAAGCGGCGATGCGGGTGAAGTCGCGGAAGCCGCCGGCCGAATACTTGATGACCTCGCTCTGCGTCACGTCTTCCAGATCGGAGGCCGTGCCGACGATGGTGTAGGCGATGAGGTGCGGCAAGTGGCTGGTGACTGCGAGCACGAGATCGTGGTGCTCGGGCGTCATGATCTCGACGTTGGCGCCCAGCGCTTCCCAGAAGCCGACGAGCTGCGACAACCGCACCATGTCCACCTTGGCAGGCGGGGTGACGATACACCAGCGGTTGCGGAACAAGTGCGCGAAGCCTGCGTCCGGCCCCGAGTTCTCGGTGCCGGCGACGGGGTGCGCGGGGATGACGACGTGGTCGGGCAGGGCCTCGCCCAGCGCCTTGGCGATGGCCTGCTTGGACGAGCCGACGTCGCTGACCAGTGCGGTCGCGGGCAGGGCGCCGCGCACCTGCTCGGCGGCGATGCCCATCGCGCCTGGCGGCACGCAGAAGATCACGAGATCAGCCTCGCGCACCGCTTCGCTGACGGTGGCGCAGACCTTGTCGACGAGGCCGCGCTCGGCGGCGCGGGCGCGGTGCTCGGGGCTGAGGTCGAAGCCGGTGGTGCGTGCCTCGGGCAGGAATTCGCGTACGGCGAGGCCGATCGAGCCGCCCTGCAGGCCCAAGCCGATGATGGCGATGCTGGCAAAGGTCACTTCGCGGCTTCCGCCATTTCGCGCAGGGCATCGGCGATCGCGTCCATGTCCGCGCTCTTGCCGATGGTGATGCGCAGCGCCTGCGGCAGACCTTGTCCAGGCAGCCAGCGGACGATGTAGCCGCGATCCGCGAGGCCATCGAACGCCGCTTCGGCGGTGAGGGCGCCTTCGAACAGGGTCAGCACGAAGTTCGCCTGGCTGGGCAGCGGGCGCAGGCCGTGGTTGCCGAGCGCCTCCAGCTTCGCGACGAAACGGGCGCGTTCGTCGCGGTTGTGGAGGCGGCTGGCTTCGACGAACGCGGCGTCGGCCAGCGCCGCCTCGGCCATCGCCTGCCCGGTGGAGGAGACGTTGAACGGCCCGCGAATGCGGTTGAGCGTGGCGATGATACCCGGCGCGCCGGTGCCCCAGCCGATGCGCTCTCCCGCAAGGCCGAAGATCTTGGAGAACGTGCGCGTCACCAGCACGTTGTCATGCACGGCGGCCAGCGCCAGCGCGCCGTCCTCGTCCTCGGGCGCGACATATTCGCCGTAAGCCTGGTCGAGCACCAGCAGCACGTCGGAGGGAAGGGCAGCGTGCAGGCGCGCGATCTCGCCCTTGGGCAGGTACGAGCCGGTCGGGTTGTTGGGGTTGGCGACGAAGACCACGCGGGTCCGCTCCGTCACCAGCGCCAGCAGCGCATCGACGTCGGTGCCGTAGTCGAGATCGGGCGCGACCACGGGCGTCGCGCCGCAGCGGCGGGCGGCGATGTCGTAGACCGAGAAGCCGTAGCGCACGTAGATCACCTCGTCGCCGAGGCCCGCATAGCCCTGCGCCGCAAGGTTGAGCAGTTCGTCCGAGCCCGTGCCCATCACCACGCGCGCCGGATCGATGCCGTGGCGCGCGCCGATCGCGGTGCGCAAGGCGGTGCTGTCGGGGTCCGGATAGAGCGCGGGCGCGGCGGCCTTCGCGGCCAGCGCGGCCTCGCTGGTGCCCAGCGGGTTCTCGTTGGCGGAGAGCTTGATGAGCGGGCGGCCGTCCTTGCCTTTCGACTTGCCGGGCACATAGGCGTGGATCGCCTCGATCCAGGGCTTGGGAGTCGGGGCTTTCGGAGTGGTGATCGTTTCGCTCATGACGGCCGGCCCCATAACGCACCATGGCGGCTAATGACAGAGCCCGATTGAGCCTCTATTGGGGCTCGGATCATGGCAACCGTGCTCAATCCCCCCATCGAGAACCGCCACCTCGACCTCGACATGCCGCTGCTGCTCGATGGCGGGCAGATGCTGCCCTGCGCGCGCATCGCCTACGAGACCTGCGGCACGCTGAATGCGGCCAAGGACAATGCGATCCTGATCTGCCACGCGCTGACCGGCGACCAGCATGTCGTGTCGAACCACCCCAAGACCGGCAAGCCCGGCTGGTGGGTGCGCATGGTCGGCCCCGGCAAGCCGATCGACACCGACCGTTTCTTCGTGATCTGCGCCAATGTGATCGGCTCGTGCATGGGTTCGACCGGCCCGGCCAGTGACGGCCCGGACGGTACGCCCTGGGGCATGCGCTTCCCGGTCATCACCATCCGCGATATGGTACGGGGGCACATCGCTGTGCTCGATTCTCTGGGGATCGACAGCCTTCACGCGCTTGTCGGCGGATCGATGGGCGGGATGCAGGTGCTCAGCCTTGCCGCCAACTTCCCGGAGCGTACGCGCGCGGTGCTGGTGCTGGCCTCGACTGCGCGGCATTCGGCCCAGAACATCGCATTCCACGAAGTCGGGCGTCAGGCGATCATGGCCGACCCCGAATGGCGCGAGGGCGATTACTACGCCTTCGGGAAGGGGCCGGAGAAGGGACTCTCCGTCGCTCGCATGGCCGCGCACATCACGTATCTGTCGGAAGCGGGCCTGACCGAGAAGTTCGGCCGCCGCCTGCAGAACCGCGAGGAGAAGACTTTTGGCTTCGACGCGGATTTCCAGATCGAATCGTACCTGCGCTATCAGGGGCTGTCGTTCACCGACCGCTTCGATGCGAACTCATACCTCTACATCACCCGCGCGATGGACTATTTCGACCTCGCCGAAGAGCACGGCGGCATGCTGGCCAATGCCTTCGCGAAGTCGAAAGCGCGGTATTGCCTCGTCAGCTTCGATACCGACTGGCTCTATCCCACGGCGGAATCGCGCAATGTCGTTCACGCGCTCAACGCAGCGGGCCTGCCGGTGAGCTTCGTGGAGCTTTCCGCACCGTTCGGGCATGACTCGTTCCTGCTCGACGTGCCCGCGCTCGACCGCGTGGTGCAGGGGTTCATCGGATGATCGTTCTTTCCGACGACAAGACCCGCCTCGACGTGGCGCGCGTGCATGGCTGGCTCGCCTCCAGCTACTGGACGCCCGGCATCGCGATCGAACAGGTCGAGCGCCAGATCGCGGGCTCGCACTGTCTCGGGGCCTATCACCCCGAACACGGGCAAGTGGGTTTCGCCCGCATGATCACGGATTACGCCAGCTTCTCCTGGCTCGCCGACGTCTGGGTGGATGAGCCTGCACGTGGGGCGGGCCTCGGCCGACGCATGGTGCAGTGGTTCCTCGACCATCCGGACTATCAGACGGTGCGCCGTTTCGCGCTGACCACCGCCGACGCGCACGGTGTCTACGCCGCGCTCGGCTTCAATCCGCTGATGCGGCCCGAGCGGCTGATGGAGCGTCTCTCGGCCGCCTTCGCCGCGCAGTTGCAGGTGGCGTCATGACCCCCGCGATGAAGACCGGCCTGCGCCCGGACCTTGCGATCATCGCCGAGAACGTCGCGCTGGATTCCAGCGTGCTCGACGTCGGCTGCGGCGACGGCACCTTGATGCAGGCCCTGCGCGACGGTTCAGGCTGCGCCACGCGCGGTATGGAGATCGACGCGCTGAACGTAGGCGCCTGCGTGGCCAAGGGCCTCTCGGTGATCCAGGGCGATGCCGACAAGGACCTTGCGTTCTATCCCGACAAGTCGGTGGACTACGCGATCCTGTCGCAGACGCTGCAGACGACGATGCGGCCGGACATGGTGCTGGAGGAACTGCTGCGCATCGGCCGCAAGGCCTTCGTCAGCTTCCCGAACTTCGCGCACTGGCGGGTCCGCACCTCGCTGCTGTGGAATGGCCGCATGCCGGTGACGCGCCTGCTGCCGATCGCCTGGTACGAGACGCCCAACATCCACCACCTGACGGTGAACGATTTCCGCGCGCTGCTGCAGGAACGCGGGATCACGGTGGAGGGACGCTGGTTCCTTTCAGGCGATACCCAGTGCAGCGCGGCGGCGGCGAACTTCCGCGCCGAGCACGCGGTGTTCCTGCTCTCGCGCGGGGGCTGAGCCGCGAGGGTTGCCTTGCTGGGCGAGGCATGATTCTCTCTCGGAACCGGCGGGCCGGGTTGCCCGCGCTCTTCCGGGAGACGATCCTTGCGAATTGACGCTTCGAAAGCCGTCGGAGCCTATGCTGCAGTGATGACGCTGGCGGCGGTGTGGCTCGGCCTCACCGCCGTTTCGGCGCCTGCCACCAAATTCGACACCATCGACGTCCAGCGCATCAACGTGCGCGAACCCGACGGCACCTTGCGCATGACGATCTCCGGCAAGGCCCGCATTCCCGGCCTGATCCTTGGCGGGGTCGAGCATCCCCACCCGAACCGGCAGGAAGCGGGGATGATCTTCTTCAACGATCAGGGCGACGAGAATGGCGGCCTCGTTTTCGACGGCGGGATGAAGAACGGCGTGCCGACCAACGGCGGCAGCCTGACCTTCGATCGCTACCACCAGGACCAGACGCTGCAGATGGTGAGCACCGAGGACGGCAAGGCGCGCCGTGTCGGCGTCATCGTCACCGACCGCCCGGACAGGCTTATGGACGTGGCGGCGGGGCGCCGCCTGCGCGACATGGCGCCGGGACCGGAGCGTGACCGGCTGCTGACCGAGGCAGGCTTCGAGTCGGCCCGGCGCATCTGGCTCGGCCGCGATGCCAAGGGAGAGGCATCGCTGGTGCTGAGCGATGCCGAAGGCCGCCCGCGCCTGACACTGGGCGTGGGTGCAGACGGGACGCCGGGGGTGAGGCTGCTCGATCCCGCAGGCAACGTCACCCGCGAGATCAAGTGAGCGTCAGTGCGGCCGCGCTTTCAGCAGCGCCAGCCCAAAGCCGATGAAGAACACGCCGGTCACCCGGTTGAACGCCTGCTTGATTGCGGGGCGCGTGAGGTAGCCCGCCAGCGAACGGCCGCCCAGCGCATAGGCGCAGTACCACCCGGTTTCGATGACGGCGAACGTGCTGAGCAGGATTGCGAACTGCGGCACTTTGGGCAGCGTGGGGTCGATGAACTGCGGGAAGAAGGCTGCCGCGAAGAGGATCGCCTTGGGATTGCTGATGGCGATCGTGAAGCCGCCCCGGAACACCGCAAGGCTCGAAGGAGCGGGCGGCAGTTCGCCCTCGGTGGGGTCGAGCGGTGCCACGGGCGAGCGCCAGGACTTCACCCCGAGGTACACCAGATAGGCCACACCGGCATAGCGCAGCACTTCGAACGAACCCGGGAGCGCCAGCAGCAGCGTCGTCAGTCCGGCGGCGGAGGAACCCATCAGCAGGAAGATCGCGCAGAGGCACCCCGCCATCGCGATCGTGCTGCGCCGCGCGCCCATCTCGACGCTGCGCGACAGGACGTGGAGCATGTTCGGCCCCGGCGTACCGGAAACCACGAAGACGGCGGCGACGAAAAGCCACCAGGTATGAAGCGTCACGGTGCGCAGGTCCTTGCACGGGATTGAAGAAGGCGCGGCTTATGCCCGAGGTGCGGACAAGGCAACACCAGTGGCACAAGCTGCAAGATAATCGCTGCCCTTTCGCTTGACCGGAGCCTGCCCGGCTGCGAGGTGCGCCGCCTTCTGCCGGGCGCCTCGCCGCGCCCGCAGCTGACAGACCGGCCAAGGGCGCAGCATCGCCCCCTCCATGCCGAGCCGGTCGTCCATCCCGTGGAGACGATTCCCGACCAGGCCGACGGCCGCGTATCCCATTCGTATTCGGGAGGGCGTCCGGCGACCGTGACCCGAATCGACGAGTATGACATGACCCTGAAGACCACTCCCGCCGCGCACGCGGTGCAGCTTATCGACGCCGTGTTTCCCGGCGACACCAACCACCATGGCACCCTGTTCGGCGGCGTCGCGCTGGCGCACATGGACAAGATCGCCTTCCTCGTCGCCGCCCGCCATGCCCGCGCGCCTTTCGTCACCGCGCGGACCGAGCGCATCGACTTCGAGAACCCCGGCCGCATCGGTGACCTGATCGAGGCGACCGGCCTGATCACCCGCGTCGGCACCCGATCGGTCGATGTCGAAGTGGAACTGGTCGCCGAAAACCCGCTCACCGGCGAGCGCCGCCTTTGCACGCGCGGCCTTTTCGTCCTCGTCGCGCCCAAGGGACCGGATACGAAGCTCCCGTTCCCGCCGCTGCCCGAGCCCGCGCCTTCGGTCGAGACCGGGCGGCTGCACATGGTCGACATGGTGTTCCCGGCGCAGACCAACCACTACGGCTCGCTGTTCGGAGGAGACGCGCTCAAGATGATGGGACGCGCCGCCTTCATCGCGTCGAGCCGCCACATGCGCCGCCCGATGATCATGGGTACGTCCGACCGCATCGACTTCAAATCCCCCATCCGCGAGGGCGAGATGATCGAGCTGATCTCCGAGGTCGTCATGGCAGGCCCCGATTCGGTGCTCATCCGCGTCGAACTCTGGGCCGAGAACCTGATGAACGGCGAACGCCGCCACTCGGCAACCTCGACCTTCACGATGGTCGTGGTGGAGCGGGCGGCGTGATCACCCTCTTCGACATGCTTCCAATTTTCGTCATCCCCGCGAAGGCGGGGACCCAACTGATGCCCGTGCAACATGAAGCATCGGGAGATGGGTTCTCGCCTTCGCGGGGATGACGGCGGCATAGTCGCAGGCGATCACACTTCAGCCCATGCTCAGCCCGGAATAGACGCCGAGCTTGTTGCCGTCGGGGTCGCGCAGGTAGGCCCCGAAGGCGCCGCGCGCCTGCGGCTTGGCCTCGGGGGCGCCTTCGTCGGTGCCGCCGTTGGCCAGGCCCGCCGCGTGCCAAGTCCTGACCGCATCCTGATCCGGCGCGTCGAACAGGATCGTGCCGCCATTGCCGTGCGTGCACGCCTCGCCGTCGCGCGCCGGGCCGAGCAGGAAGCGCACGCCGCCAAGGTCCCACATCACGATCGGGTACTGGTCCGGCGTCGAGCAGGGTGCGAGGCCCAGCGCACCGAAGGTCGCGTCATAGAACGCGCGGGTCCTGGCAAGGTCGTTCGACCCCAGGCGGATTGACTTGAGCAGCACGGTTTCCTCTCCCTTTCCCGTTTGCGGAGAGAGTGTCGGCGCGCAGGGCAGGGGTCAACGAGCGGAGGCGCAGGGGCGCGAGATATCGCGCAACGGATGGAGCGCGGACTTATCCACCTGATTCCCGCCTCCGTGAAATGGACGGGGCCGTGCCCTTTCGGCATTCCGGATCGCCATGTGGCACATCTATCAGTTCCCGCTCTGCCCCTTCAGTCGCAAGGTCCGGCTGCTCATGGCAGAAAAGGGCATCGCGTACGAACTCCAGACCGCGCGACCGTGGGAAGGCGAGGATCGCCTCTTCGCGATGAACCCGGCCGGACGCACGCCGGTGATCCGTGAAACCGACAAGGGCCTCGTGCTGTCGGACAGTCGCGCGATCTGCGAATACTTCGAGGAGACGGTGGATCGCTATCCGCTGATCAGCGGGACCGCCCAGCAGCGGGCCGAGATCCGCCGCCTGATCGCGATGTTCGACGAGAACTTCTACAACGACGTTTCCGGCCCGCTGCTGCTGGAGCGGATGAAGAAACGCCTCGTGTTCCGCCAGGCGCCTGATGCCAAGGCGCTGCGCGAATCGATGAAGCTGGCGCACGACTACCTCGACTACATCGACTACCTGATCGACAACCGGCCCTGGCTTGCCGGTGCGACGATGACGCTGGCGGACCTCGCCGCGGCGGCGCAGCTGTCGGTGGCGGACTATCTCGGCGGCCTCGACTGGTCGAGCCACGAGCAGGCGCGCGGCTGGTATCTGGTCATGAAGTCGCGGCCCTCGTTTCGGCCGCTTTTGTCGGAGCGCATGGAAGTGATCCAGCCGCCCAGCCACTACGCCGAAGTCGATGCTTGATAGATTCCGGTCCCCGCGAAGGCCGCAGGGACCGGGCTTGCATTACTTGTCGAGGCGAACGGTGCGCTCTTCCTTGGGCACCTGACGCACCGGCACGGCGGCGAGCCACTGCTGGAACGCCTCGTTGTCGATCATGCCGCGCGTGATCTCGGTGCCCTGCTTGAAGGTCGCGAAGCCGTCGCCGCCTTCGGCGAGGAAGTTGACCACGGTGACGCGGTACTTCGCGGCAGGGGCGAGCGGCTTGCCGTTCAGCGTCAGCGACACCACGCGGCTGCCCGAGGGACGGCGCATGTCGTACGAGAACTTCAGCCCGGCCGAGGGCGCCAGCGCCTGCTTGTCGCCCGCGTCGTCGAGCCCGTCCTCGATCACCGCGCGGACCTGCGCGCCGGTCAGCGTCATCGTCACCAGCTCGTTGTTGAAGGGCTGCGTCGCGTAGACTTGCCCGAAAGTGACGGTGCCGTCCGGCGCCGGGTCGATCGGGGCGCGGATGCCGAAGGGGTTGGTGAAGGCGATCTGCGCGCCCGCAGCCTGGGTGCCCGCGAGCTGCGAATCGGCAACCACGTTGCCAAGGTCGCCGCCGCTGGCGCTCTCGCTGCTACCCTTCGCCGCCGGGCCTGACATCTTGCCGACCGGGCGCTGGATCAGCCCGGCTGCATCCTTCACGTAGCCCGCTACATAATCGGCCACGTCCGCGCGCGGCTGGAACTGCGGGTAGGCGGTGGTATTCGGCACGTCGCCCCGGCCGCTGGTGTAGCCCGGCGACTGGACGATCACGTTGCGGGCCTTCTTGGCGATGACCTTGTGGCTGGCGGGGTCGATGGTGAGGGTGATGTCGGTCACCAGCTTGCCGTAGACGCCCGCGCTGGTCAGCAGGATGGGGGAGCCGTCGCCCGACTGGCCGTACTGGCACACGTACTGCCAGTGCGTGTGCCCCGAGACGACGAGATCGACGCCGGGGTTCAGCTTGTCGAGGATCGGCTGGATGTCGCCCGCGAAGCCCTCGCACGAATTGGGGTCCTTGGCAGTGGTCTTGCCGCCCTGGTGGATCAGCACGACGACGGCGTCGGCGCCCTCGGCCTTGAGCACGGGAATCGCCTTGTTGATCGCCTCGGCCTCGTCACCGAAGGTCAGTCCCTTGACCATGTCGGGCTGGACGAGCGTGGGGATCGACTTGAGCGACAGGCCGACGAAGCCGATGGTCACTTTGCTCGCGCCCTCACCGAAGGTCTTCAGGCCGGTGGCGGGGAACAGCGTCGTGCCGTCGTCCCTGTAGGTCGCGGCGGAGAGATACTTGTAGCTGGCGCCCTTGAACTGCTCGAGCTGGCAGGGCTGCAGGCGCGTGTTCTTCTCGCAGCCGCCGTTCTGGAGGCGCTGGAGTTCCATCCAGCCGCGGTCGAACTCGTGGTTGCCGACCGCGTTGAACTCCAGCCCGATGCGGTTCATCACGCCGACCGCCGGCTCGTCGAGGTGGAGCGAGGAGGCCAGCTGCGAGGCGCTGGTGAGGTCGCCCGCCGCGACGACGACGTTGTTCGGGTGTTCGGCCTTGAGCGAATCGACCGCCGATGCCAGCCACGCGCCGCCGCCTGCGGGCACGTTGACCGTCTTGCCATCAGGGCCGGGGGCCTCGACCGACGCCTTGGGCGGCTCCAGCGCGCCGTGGAAGTCGTTGATGGCGATGATGCCCACTTCCACCGGGGTGGCCGCCGTGACGGGCGCTCCCGGGCGGGTTGCCTGCGGTGCAGCGCAGGCAGCGGTGAAAGCGAGAGCGAGGAGCGGCAGAGCGCGTAGACGGGGGGAAGTCATGACCCGGCTCTATCGCACTGCAATATGACGGGCCAAGGGACAATTTCGCCGACGGCCTGTGCGAATTGTCAGCGCACCTGATCCTCCAGCGCATGCATGGCGTCGTCGGACAGGCCGAAATGGTGGCCTACCTCGTGGATCACCACATGCGCGACGAGGTCTTCCAGATCCACCTCGGTCTCGCACCATTCGGCGAGAAGGGGTTGGCGATAGAGCGTGATGCGCGGCGGGAATTCGCCCGAGATCCACACCGAATCGGTGTCCATCGACCGGCCGTGATAGAGTCCGGTCAGTTCCCAGGCATCCTCGATGCCCATGGCGCCCAGCGTTTCCTCGTCCGCGAATTCCTCGATGTGGACGGTGATCCCGTCGAGGTGCTGCGCGACGGGCGCAGGAATCCGCGCGAAGGCGGCGTGGGCGAGGCGCTCGAACTCGGCGGCGGAGGGGGGAGGGCCGAATGTGCGGGTCATGGGTGGAGGTATGCCCACCCCCGGCCCCTCCCGCAAGCGGGAGGGGAGCAACACAGGATCGCCCTCCCGCAGGCGGGAGGGCCGGCAGGCTTGGCGGTTTACCGCCTGGCCGAACGGGGTGGGCATCACACCATCCACACCCGCATCGTCCCCCATTCTTGCGAAACCGCCGCCATTCTGCGACCAAAACACGCATGGTTCCGGCAATCTTCGGCCTCTCCGGCCTGACCCTCGGCGACGACGAACGCGCCTTCTTCCGCGACGCCGATCCGGCGGGCTACATCCTGTTCGGCCGCAACGTCGAAAGCCGCGCGCAAGTCCGCGCCCTGACCGACGAACTGCGCTCCATCCACGGGCGCGAGCACCTGTTCGTCTGCATCGACCAGGAAGGCGGCCGCGTCGCGCGAATGAAGCCACCGACCTGGAGCGCCTACCCGCCCGGCGAAGCCTTCGACCGGCTCTACGATCTCGCCCCCGCCAGCGCCATTGAGGCGGCGCGCGTCAATGCGCAGGCGCTCGGCCTTGACCTTGCCGAAGTCGGCGTCAGCGTCGACTGCCACCCCTCGCTCGACGTGCGTCAGCCCGGAGCCCACGACGTCATCGGCGACCGCGCGCTGGGTGCAGAGCCGATGCGGGTAGCGGCGCTGGGCCGCGCGATTCTCGACGGTTTCGCACGCTCGGGCGTCGCGGGCTGCATCAAGCACATCCCCGGCCACGGCCGCGCGATGGCGGACAGTCACAAGGAACTGCCCACCGTCACTGCCTCGGCCGAGGAACTGGAACGCGATCTCGCCCCGTTCCGCGCGCTGTCCAAGACGCCGATCGGCATGACCGCGCACGTGCGCTACACCGCGTGGGATGCCGAGAACCCTGGCACCCTCTCGCCTTTCGTGATTGGTGAGATCATCCGCAAGACCATCGGTTTTTCGGGTCTGCTGCTGACCGACGATCTCGATATGCAGGCCCTTTCCGGCAGCGTGCCGGAACTGGCGGCGCAGGCGATCGCGGCCGGCTGCGACATCGCGCTCAACTGCTGGGCGAAGATGGACGACATGGTCGGCATCGCCAAGGCCCTGCCGGTCATGGCCGAGGAAACCGCCGCCCGTCTCGACCATGCGCTGGCCGGAACCGGCCCCGCGACAGCGGCCGATCACGCCGAACTGCTGGCGAAGCGCGACGCCCTGCTGGCGCTGCGGGCGGCCTGACGTGGCCAGTAATCCCGGCCTCTTCGACGACTGGGACGGCGAGGACCGCCAGGGCGCTCAGGCCGACAAGCTGTATCTGGAGATAGACGGCTGGGAAGGGCCGCTCGACCTGCTGCTCGACCTCGCGCGGCGGCAGAAGGTCGATCTGCTGCGCATCTCGATCCTCGAACTGGTCGATGCCTACCTGACGTACATCGAGGAGGCCGAGGCGCTGCGGCTGGAACTGGCGGCCGATTACCTCGTGATGGCGGCGTGGCTGGCTTACCTGAAGTCCGCGCTGCTGCTCCCGCGCGACGAGCAGGAGGACCCGAGCCCCGAGGAAATGGCCCTGCGCCTGCAGATGCGCCTGCAGCGCCTGGGTGCGATGCGCGAGGCTGCGGCGCGGCTGATGGGACGCGACCGGCTGGGGCGCGATGTGTTCGAACGGGGTGCGCCGGAGGGGCTGCGCGTCGATCGCAAGTCGCGCTGGCAGGTCGAGTGGTTCGACCTCGTAAGAGCTTACGGTGACGTGAAAATCCGCTCGCAGCCGGTGGTGCACATGGTGCGCGAGCGGATGGTGATGACGCTCGACACCGCGATCGCCCGGGTCGCCTCGATGCTCGGCGTGGCGATCGACTGGATGGAACTGCGCGACTTCCTTCCGGCAGCGCATGGCAGCTGGGAAAGCCCGCAATTGCGCCGTTCCGCGCTGGCTTCGAGCTTCGTCGCGGCGCTCGAACTGGCCCGTACCGGCAAGGCCGAACTGGCGCAGGACGAGACGTATGGCCCCCTGCGCCTAAGGGCACTCAAAGGCACTCAAACGTGACACAAGACGTCCAAAGCGCCCCCGACGATGTCCTTCGCGCCGTCGAGGCGACCCTCTTCGCCTCCACCGAACCGCTTACCGCGGATCAGGTCGCGCTCCACCTCGGTTTCGGCGAGAAGGGCGGCGAGGTCCGCCCTGCGCTCGCCGATCTGCAGCGCCATTATGAGCGACGCGGCATCCACCTCGTCGAGCGCGGCGGGCGCTGGCATTTCGAGACCGCGCCCGATCTCGCGCACCTGCTCCGCCGCGAGAAGGAGGATGTGCGCCGCCTCAGCCGCGCCGCCACCGAGGTGCTGGCGATCGTCGCCTACCACGAGCCCGTCAGCCGCGCCGAGATCGAGGCCATTCGCGGCGTCCAGACCGCCAAGGGTACGCTCGACGTGCTGATGGAGGCGGGCTGGGTGCGCGTCGCCGGTCGCCGCGAGGTGCCGGGGCGGCCGGTGATCTACGCGACGACGCCCGCGTTCCTCGACCACTTCGGGCTGGGCTCGCTGAAGGAACTGCCGGGCATCGACGAATTGCGCGCGGCGGGCCTGCTCGACCCGGTTGACGAGGACATGATCGAGACGGCGCTGGGCAGCAAGAATCCTCGCATACCGGACAACGCGGATTCCGAAGATGACTGACGTGCGACCGGTGAAGGACATAACCATGACGGGCTGGCAACTTGGCATCAAAGCGCCTACATGCCCCCTATGACCGGTCGGAATCGACCGCGCTTTTGGAGTTGAGGTTATGGGTAGCTTCTCGATCTGGCACTGGCTGATCGTTCTCGTGATCGTGCTCGTGCTGTTCGGACGCGGCCGCGTTTCGGAAATCATGGGTGACTTCGGCAAGGGCATCAAGAGCTTCAAGGACGGCATGAACGAGGAAGAGGCCAAGAAGGCCCAGGAAGCCTCGGCTCCCGCCGCCCAGATCTCGTCGCAGAAGGCCGATCCGGCGCCGACCGCGACCGAAGTGAAGAACGAACAGGCCTGAGCGCTCGGGGCTGATCGGGGATGTTCGACGTCGGTGCATCCGAACTGTTGATGATCGTCATCGTGGCGGTCGTCGTCATCGGTCCCAAGGACATGCCGATGGCGCTGCGCACGGCTGGCCGCTGGATCGGCAAGATGCGCAAGATGTCGAACCATTTCCGGTCCGGCATCGACGCCATGGTGCGCGAGGCCGAACTGGAGGAAATGGAGCGCAAGTGGCGCGAGCAGAACGAGGCCATCATGAAGGCGAGCCCGCAGCTCCCCTCGATGAATCCTACTGCCGACGACATGCAGGCGCCCGCCGTTTCGGAACCTGCCCTTTCGCAGCCTGAACCTGCGGTATCGCCCGTTGCCGATGACGCGCCCGAGAAATCCGCAGAGGTGAAGACCGAAAACCGGCAGGCCGAGCTGCACCTGCCTCCCCCGCCGCCCTGATCCGTGGCTTGAGGCAGAAACCATGCAGCCCTTCCGCATTTCCGATATCGACGACACCCAGGCGCCGCTGCTCGATCACCTGATCGAGCTTCGGGGCCGTCTGCTGCGCGCCTTCATGGCCTTCGCGCTGGCCTTCGCGGTGTGCTTCTACTTCGCGGGCGACATCTTCGCGTTCCTCGTCCGCCCGCTGACCGAGGCGTTTCCGCCCGGACAAGGCAAGCTGATCTACACCAAGCTTTACGAAGCCTTCTTCGTCGAGGTGAAGATCGCGATGTTCGCGGCGTTCTTCGTCAGCTTCCCGGTGATCGCCAACCAGATCTGGCAGTTCGTCGCCCCCGGCCTCTACGCGAAGGAAAAGAAGGCGTTCCTGCCGTTCCTGATCGCGACGCCGGTGCTGTTCACGATGGGCGCGGCGCTGGCCTATTACGTGGTGATGCCCACCGCGTTCCACTTCTTCCTCACGTTCGAGGGCCAGAAGGGCGGCCTCAAGCTGGAGGCTTTGCCGGGCACGGGGGACTACCTCGCGCTGGTGATGCAGTTCATCCTGGCGTTCGGGATCAGCTTCCTGCTGCCGGTGCTGCTGATGCTGCTCAATCGGGCCGGCATGGTGACGCGCGCGCAGTGCGTGGGCGCGCGGCGCTATGCGATCGTCGGCATCTTCATCGTCGCCGCCGTGGCGACCCCGCCCGACGTCGTCTCGCAGCTTCTGCTGGCGGTGCCGCTGTTGCTGCTGTGGGAAGGCACGCTGATCCTGATGTGGTTCACCGAACGCCGCGACGCCAAGGACCGCGCGCGCGAGGAAAAAGCCGTAGAGGAAGCGGCCAAGGCTGCCGGGCACGCTGCGGCGGAGTAATGGGCGGCGGAGTGACGCCGGGCTCGCTTGCCAGCGTCCACGATATTCCACTATATTGGGGCGAAAGGTGCGCGTGATGAACAAGCCCATGACCCTAAACGTCCGGATCGGCGGCGCGCTGGGCGAATTCGTGGCCGCCAACGTGGGCGAGCATGGCTCCTACGAAAACGTCAGCGAATATGTCCGCGACCTGATCCGGCGGGACAAGACGCGGCTCGAAGCGGAGCAGTTTCAGCGGCTCGAAGCCGAACTGCACCGGGCGTTCGCCGCGCCCGAATCGAGTTATGCTCCGCTGGATGCGGAAGCGGTGATCGCACGCAATCGCCCCAGTTGAGATGGCGGCTGAAATGGCCGGCTTCACGGTCTCTGCGATCGCCGGCCGGCGGCTCGACGAAATCTTCGTATATACACGCGACACATGGGGCGAGGCGCAGGCGGAAGCCTACATTCGCGGCCTGTTCGCCTGCTTCGAGCGGATCGCGCGGTGCGACCAGCCATGGCGCGCCATTCCGGTCGAATTCGGCGTGGACGGTTACTACTGCCGTCACGAGCACCACTACGTCTACTGGAGGCTGCTTGGTGACGATACGGTGGGCATCGTCACCATCCTGCACGAACGGATGCACCTGATGGACCGCTTTCGGGAAGACAGCGGAGCCTGAAGGTTACCGCCGAACCCCTGCCTTGCCGCCGTCCTGCGCGGCCGACCACGCCAGCCGCCCGCCGATCCACGTTTCCAGCACATGCGTGCCGCGCAGCGCCTGCGGTTCGGCGGTCATCGGGTCTTCGTCCACGAACAGGAAGTCCGCGCGCAGGCCCGGCGCGATGCGGCCGAGGCGGTCCTCGGCGAACAGCGAGTATGCGGCGCCCGTGGTGTAGGCGCCCAGCGCCGCCTCGCGGGTCAGCACTTCCTGCGGCTGCCAGCCGCCGGTGGGCTGGCCGTCGGCACCGGTGCGGCTGATCGCCACCGCGAGGCCCTCGAAGGGATGCGCGGGCTCTACGGGCGTGTCGGAGCCGAAGGCCAGCTTCGCACCGGTCGCCGCGATCGACTTCCACGCATAGGCCCCCGCCAGCCGCTGCGGGCCGAGACGCGCCTCGGCCATCACGCGGTCCGAGGCCTCGTGCTGCGGCTGCATGCTGGCGATCACGCCATTGCGGCCGAAGCGCGGGATGTCGGCGGGATCGACCACTTGCGCATGCTCGATGCGCCAGCGGCGGTCGCCCTTGTAGGTCTGCGACAGTTCCTCGATCGAATCGAGCACCGTGGCGTTGGCTTCGTCGCCGATGGCGTGGACCGCGACCTGGAAGCCGTCCATCGCCGCGCGGCTCATCAGATTGCCGAGCTGGGTCTGGCTCATCTGCGGCAGGCCCTTGGTGGCAGCATCGTCGGCGTAAGGCGCCTTGAGCCACGCCCCGCGCGAACCCAGCGCGCCATCGAGGTAGAGCTTCACGCCGTTCATCTTGAGCCGGTCGTCGTCGATCCACGGCGTCGGGCCGGGGCCGCCGATCAGTGTCATCGCCTCGATCCCGCCCGCGTAGGCGACCACGCGCATGCGCAGCTGGTGCTTGTCGGAGGCGCGGCGGAAGGTCTGCCAGTCCTCGATCGAGGTGCCCATGTCCGCCACGGTGGTGACGCCCGCCGCCAGGAACTGCAACTGCGCCTCGCCGAAGGCGGTGTCGGCATCTTCGGGGCGGGGCTTGGGGCGCTTCTTCTCGACGAGCGCGGTGGCGGCGTCGATCAGCACGCCCGCCGGGGCCTTGGAGCCTGCGACGCGCAGCACTTCGCCGCCTGCCGGATCGGCGGTGGACGCGGTCACGCCCGCTGCGGCCAGCGCGGCGGAGTTGGCCCAGCCGGCGTGGCCGTCGATGCGGGTGAGCCAGGCGGGTTTGCCGCCGGTCACCTTGTCGAGTTCGGCGGCGGTCGGCATGCGGTCCAGCCCCCAGCTCGCCTGGTTCCAGCCGCCGCCGAGGATCCACGGCGCTTCGGGATGCGCGGCGGTCCACGCAGCGATGCGCGAAAGGGCCTCGTCGAGCGACTTCGCCATCGACAGGTCCAGCGTCATCCTCGCGAAGCCGGTCGCCATGACGTGCCCGTGCGCGTCGATCATGCCGGGCACGACGATGCGGCCCTTGCCATCGACCTTGTAGTCCACCTTCTTGGGCCGCTTGTCGCCCTTGTGGAAGACTTGCGCGATCTTGCCCTGCGGGTCGATCAGGAAGCCCTCGAAGCGCTCCACGCCGCCCTTGCCGTCAGGGGTGACGCCCTCGACGTTGTCCACCAGCACGTCGGCGACGGCGGGAGATGCCAGCACCGTACCCGAAAGCAGCGTGGCCGCTGCCGCAATCCGAAACTTCACGATTTACCCTTCTGGGGGAGCCGCTTGATGATGGCGCTCGTATCGAGCCGCCCGCCGCCCGTGGCCTGCACGTCGGAGAAGAACTGATCGACCAGCGCCGCCACCGGCAGCGAGACGCCCAGGCCCCGGCCTTCCTCGAGGCTGAGGCCCAGATCCTTGCGCATCCAGTCGATCGCAAGGCCGAAGTCGAATTCGCCCGCGTCCATGGTCTTCCAGCGGTTGTCCATCTGCCACGACTGCGCGGCGCCGCCCGAAATCGCCTCGTAGACCTTGTCCATGTCGAGGTGCGAGGCCTGCGCGAAGCGCACCGCCTCTGCCAAAGCCGCGACGTTGCCGGCGATGCAGATCTGATTGGCCATCTTGGCGATCTGGCCCGAACCCGCCTTGCCGACGTGGACGATGCGGCTGGAGTAGCTCTCCATGATCGGCCGTGCGGCTTCGAGCGCATCGTCGCGCCCGCCGCACATCAGGGTGAGGGTGCCGTTCTCCGCGCCGATCTGCGACCCGGTCATCGGCGCGTCGACGCAGTGGATCTTGAGGTCGCGCGCCTCGACCGAGATCTGGCGGGCGATGCGCGCCGAGACGGTGGTGTGGTCGATGAAAGTGCCGCCGCGCTTGAGCATGCGGAACACCCCGTTGGGGCCGAGCACGACGTCGGCAAGGTCGTCGTCGTTGCCGACGCAGGTGATGACCACGTCAGCGTCCTGCGCCGCGTGGGCCGGGTTGGCGGCGATGCGGTGGGCGAGGCCGGGGTTGGCGTCGCGCCACTTGCGTGCGCGTTCGGGCGTGCGATTGTAGATCGTCAGCTCGTGCCCGGCCTGCGCGATGTGGCGCGCGATCGCGCCGCCCATGGTGCCGAGGCCGATCATCGAGACCTTGCGCGGGGGTACGGCCGGGGCGGCGGGGGCTTCGGAGGCGGTCTCTTCGGTCATGGCCCGTTCTTAGCGCCTTTTGGCCAAAAGCAAACCGGCGAAGGTAGCGAAACTCGTGTCGTCCCGGACTTGATCCGGGACCGATGGCTATCTTTAGGAATGGGCCATTCGGCAAGCCACCCCGCCGATGGGTGGGCTGTTCACGGCCAGCGGTCCCGGATCAAGTCCGGGACGACGTCCTTTCAATTGTGCGCCGTTTCCGGTAGGCGCGCGGGTCTATGGACCAGACTTTGCTCAACATCGCTCCCGCGGGCCTCGAAGACGCCCCGCTGACCGCAGCCGACGTACGCGCGGCGGCGGAGCGAATTTCGGGCAAGGTCGTGCGCACGCCGACGCTCTACAGTTCCACGCTGAGCGCGATCACCGGCGCCGAAATCTGGCTCAAGTTCGAGAACCTGCAGTTCACCGCCGCCTACAAGGAGCGCGGCGCGCTCAACGCGCTGCTGCTGCTGACCGAGGAGCAGAAGGCGCGCGGCGTCATCGCCGCCTCGGCCGGCAACCACGCGCAGGGCCTGAGCTACCACGGCACGCGCCTTGGCGTGCCCGTCACCATCGTCATGCCCAAGACCACGCCGACGGTGAAGGTCATGCAGACCGAGAGCGTGGGTGGCAAGGTCGTGCTGGAGGGCGAGAGCTTCGACGAGGCCTATGCCCACGCGCGCAAGCTGGAGGGGCAGCTGGGCCTCACCTTCGTCCACCCGTTCGATGAGCCCAATGTCGCGGCCGGGCAGGGCACCGTGGCGCTGGAAATGCTGGAGGACGTGCCGGAACTCGACACGCTGGTGCTGCCGGTCGGCGGCGGCGGCCTGTCCACCGGCATGGGCACCGTGGCGCGGGACATCAATCCGGGCATCCGCCTGATCGGCGTCGAGGCACAACTCTACCCCTCGATGTACAACCTGCTCAAGGGCACCAGCCTGCCGATCGGCGGCGACACGCTGGCCGAGGGCATCGCGGTGATCGCGCCGGGCCTGATGACCTCCAAGGTGCTGCGCTCGCTGCTCGACGAATTCCTGCTGGTCGGCGAATCGCAGATCGAGAGCGCGCTGGCGCTGCTGCTGCAGATCGAGAAGACGCTGGTGGAAGGCGCGGGCGCCGTGGGCCTTGCCGCCGTGATCAACAACCGCGAGCTGTTCGTCGGCCGCAAGGTCGGCCTCGTGCTGTCGGGCGGAAACATCGACACCCGCCTGCTGGCGAACGTGCTGCTGCGCGACCTCGCCCGCTCGGGCCGCCTCGCCCGTCTCAAGATCGGGCTGCAGGACCGCGCGGGCGCGCTGTTCAAGGTCGCCAAGATCTTCCACGAGCACAACGTCAACATCATCGAAGTCTTCCACCAGCGCATCTTCACGCACTTGCCCGCCAAGGGTCTCGTCACCGAGATCGAGTGCGAGGCGCGCGACAAGGAGCAGCTGCAGGCGCTGATCGCCGGGCTGCGCCGCGAAGGCTACGAAGTGAAGCTGGTCGAGACAGATTGATTCGAAAGAGGCTGGCTTCGGGCGATATGGAGGTATATCGTTCGAGGTAACGATTACATCGCCCCATCGCCCCGAATTGGTACGGCGATGGGGCGATACCGCCAGTCCGGCGCGATTTCACCGCAGACCGGTCGGTTTTTGTGGTTAAAAGACTCGCAAGGCGCTGCAGCGCTATGCATATTTGGGAAAGCAGACGGACATAAGGCCGGCCGCAACGCTAGAGGAAGATCCAGTTAGGTGACGGCTCCCGTTCGATTTCCCCGCTTCTTCGTGACGAGCCCGGCTCCGTGCCCGTACCTGCCGGGCCGTAGCGAGCGGAAGGTATTCACCGAACTCAAGGGACCGCACGCCGATTCGCTGAACGATGCACTGGGCCGCATCGGCTTCCGCCGCAGCCAGACCGTCGCCTATCGCCCCTCCTGCATCGACTGCAACGCCTGCGTCTCCGTGCGGGTCGTGGCGTCCGAATTCCGCGCCTCGCGCACGCAGAAGCGCACGCTTGAGGCGCATTCGGATCTCGTCGCCACCGTCTGCCGCCCCTGGTCCACCAGCGAGCAGTTCGAACTGCTCCAGCGCTATCTCGCCGCGCGTCACCCCGAAGGCGGCATGACGACGATGGACGAAGTCGACTTCGCCGACATGGTGGAGCACACGCCGGTCACCAGCTATGTCATCGAATACCGCGAGCCGTCGATGGACGGCGTCGTGCCCGGTCGCCTCGTCGGCGCCTGCCTGACCGACCGCCAGTGCGACGGGCTGTCGATGATCTACTCGTTCTACGATCCCGAAAGCGCGCGGCAGGGGCTGGGCAACTACATCATCCTCGACCACATCCGCCGTTCGCAGGAGATGGGGCTCGGTTTCGTCTACCTCGGCTACTGGGTCGAGGGTTCGGCGAGGATGCAGTACAAGGTGCGCTATCGCCCGATGGAAAAGCTCGGCCGCGCCGGGTGGGAACGCATCGGCACCGCCGAACACGACCGTCTGATCGCCGCCGCCGTCGCCAGCCCCCGCCGCGACGATGCCGCCACCGGCCCCAAGGACGGGATGCCCTCCGTCACCAAGGGATGAGGGCGGAGGTTATGTGGCGGGCAATCGCCGGTCATCCCCGTTTTGGAAACCTGATGGCGTCGTGGTCGGACAAACCTGACTGAACTCACTTCGTCATTGCGAGCGAAGCGAAGCAACCCAGGGCGGCGTAGTGCTGCCCTGGGTTGCTTCGCTTCGCTCGCAATGACAGGCTGGGTTTCATGTCAAAGTGCGTCGCTCTTCCGGGCGGGCCAACGGCACTGTTACGTTTGTGCTGATGCACAATTTTCAGGCACCACTTGCCTGAATATTGAACACAACATTTCCCAAATCCGGCGCATCATATGCGACAGATTGTTTACTGACCGGGTAAATCACCCAAATGCGGTCTTTTCGCAGGCGCACACTCGGCCTATCAGTAGCGCCACCGCATTGGCACGATTCTTGATGGGAATCGCGCGCGAGGCTTCTGGTTCCCGGACCGGTTCCCTCAAGATACAGTCCGGGTGCAAGTGCAGGGGTCCAGGCAGGCGTGAAGAAAATCGAAGCCATCATCAAGCCGTTCAAGCTCGACGAAGTGAAGGAAGCGCTGCACGAAGTCGGCGTCTCGGGCATCACCGTCACCGAAGCCAAGGGCTTCGGGCGCCAGAAGGGCCACACCGAACTTTACCGCGGCGCCGAATACGTCGTGGATTTCCTCCCCAAGGTTAAGCTCGAGGTCGTCGTGCCCGACGCTCTGGCCGAGCGCGTGGTGGAGGCGATCGCCGACGCCGCGCAGACCGGCCGCATCGGCGACGGCAAGATCTTCGTCGTCCCCGTCGAGACCGCCGTGCGCATCCGCACCGGCGAGCGCGACGACGACGCGCTCTAAGGATCGCAGAAATCGGGCTGCGACGGTGGGGGCCGTCGCATTCCCGCAACAAGACCAACCCTATCCTCTTTCGGGATCGGAAGAGTAACGCTGGAGAACCAAGAAAATGGCTAGTGCAAAGGACGTCCTCAAGAAGATCAAGGACGAGGAGATCGAGTGGGTCGATCTTCGCTTCACGGACCCCAAGGGCAAGTGGCAGCACCTGACCATGGTTTCGACCGTCCTCGGCGAGGATGAGCTGGAAGACGGCCTGATGTTCGACGGTTCGTCGATCGAGGGCTGGAAGGCCATCAACGAGTCGGACATGATCCTCAAGCCCGACCTCGACGCGGTCTACACCGATCCGTTCTCGGCCACCCCGATGCTGATCCTGTTCTGCGACATCGTCGAGCCCTCGACCGGTGAACTCTACGCCCGCGACCCGCGCTCGACCGCGAAGCGTGCGGAATCGTTCGTCAAGTCGGCCGGCTTCGGCGACACCGTGTTCGTCGGCCCCGAGGCCGAGTTCTTCATGTTCGACGACGTGAAGTTCTACGACGGCTACGACGGCAACGGCTTCAAGATCGACGACATCGAACTGCCGGGCAACACCAACAAGGAATACGACACCGGCAACCTGGGCCACCGCCCACGTGCCAAGGGTGGCTACTTCCCGGTCGCTCCGGTCGACTCGGCCGTGGACATCCGCGCCGAGATGGTCACCACCATGCTCGAAATGGGCCTGCCCTGCGACAAGCACCACCACGAAGTGGCGGCTGCCCAGCACGAACTCGGCCTGACCTTCGGCAAGCTGGTCACCACCGCCGACCGCATGCAGATCTACAAGTACGTCGTGCACATGGTCGCACAGGCTTACGGCAAGACCGCAACGTTCATGCCCAAGCCGATCATGAAGGACAACGGATCGGGCATGCACACGCATATCTCGATCTGGAACGAGGGTGAGAACACCTTCGCCGGCAACGGCTACGCCGGCCTGTCGGAGACCTGCCTGTACTTCATCGGCGGCGTCATCAAGCACGCCAAGGCCCTGAACGCCTTCACCAACCCGACCACCAACAGCTACAAGCGCCTGGTCCCGGGTTACGAAGCACCGGTTCTGCTCGCCTACTCGGCGCGCAACCGCTCGGCCTCGTGCCGCATCCCCTACGGTGCGGGCACCAAGGCGAAGCGCGTGGAATTCCGCTTCCCCGACGCGATGGCCAACCCCTACCTGTGCTACGCTTCGCTCCTGATGGCCGGCCTCGACGGCATCAAGAACAAGATCCACCCGGGCGAAGCCATGGACAAGAACCTGTACGATCTGCCGCCGGCCGAACTCGCCGAAGTGCCGACCGTCTGCGGTTCGCTGCGCGAAGCTCTGGACGCCCTCCAGGCCGACCACGCCTTCCTTCTCGAAGGCGGCGTGTTCACCGAGGACCAGATCGAAGCCTACCTCGAACTCAAGTGGCCGGAAGTGCTGCGCTGGGAAACCACGCCGTCGGCCGTCGAGTTCGACATGTACTACAGCGCCTGATCCATCCGATCAGCGCTGGCGACCAGTTCGCCGAGAGGGGGCGTCCGGAGCAATCCGGGCGCCCCTTTCGCGTTCCGGGGCTAATGACAATTCCGGATAGCGCCGCTCCTCCTCAAGAATCCGCTTTCCTACAGCACCGACGTGGATGTACCTCATGCGTACCCCGCAAGAGACGGGACCGTATCTGGCGGCGTTTCCGCCGTATTCACACCTATTCGGGCGCGCGAAGTGTAGTTGTTCTGCACGCGATACTGCGTGCGCCGTCTGTAGCGAAAGGGCACGTACATGAATCGCAAGCCGATCTTTGATGCCGTCCGCAAGATGCTGGACCGTTCGTTCACACAGGCCGAAGTCAACGCGCTGGACAAGGCCATCGACCTTTCTACCGGCGCGTTGACCGCAAGCCTCGCCCCCGAGCCGGTCGCAGCCCCCGCAAGCCCCGCTGCGGCGACCGGGCGCGTGCTGGGCGCCGCCGGGGCCAAGCTCATCAAGAAGTGGGAAGGCTGCGCGAAGCGCCTCGCGGACGGCACCTTCGCGGCCTATCCCGACCCCGGCAGCGTCGACGGCAAGCCCTGGACGATCGGCTGGGGCTCTACGGGCTCCGACGTGAAAAAGGGCGTCGTCTGGACGCAGGCGCAGTGCGATGCGCGTTTCGACGTCGACATGGTCGATTACGTGAAGGAAGTGGCCGCCTTCATCGGCTCTGCCGCGACCTCGCAGAACCAGTTCGACGCGCTCGTCTCGTTCCATTACAACACCGGCAAGATCACAAGTTCGTCGCTGGGCAAGCTGCACAAAGCGGGTGACTTCGCCGGGGCGCAGGCCCAGTTCGGCAAGTGGATCTACAACGACGGCAAGCCGATGACCGGCCTCAAGAACCGGCGCGCGGACGAAGCGAAACTCTACGGGACAGCATGACCGACACGAAAACCCCCGCTCAGTTGATCGACGAACGCATTGCCGAACTCGGCGACTGGCGCGGGGAGGCGCTGGCAAGAGTGCGGGCCGTCGTCCACGCCGCGCTGCCCGAGGTGGTCGAGGAATGGAAATGGCGCGGCGTGCCCACGTGGTATGCGGGCGGCGGCATCGTCTGCACCGGGGAGACCTACAAGGCGGCGGTCAAGCTGACGTTCGCCAAGGGCGCCTCGGTGCCCGACCCGGCGGGCCTGTTCAACGCCAGCCTCGAGGGCAACGTGCGCCGCGCCATCGACATTCATGAAGGCGACGCGATCGACGAGGCGGCGCTTTCGGCGTTGCTGCGCGACGCCGCCGCGTTGAACGGGGCTGAGAAGAAGCGGTGACAGCGTCCCCGCGAGGGGACTTCGACCGGCTGTGCCCGACCCTTCGACAAGCTCAGGGTGAGCGGGGAATGGGTAAACCTCTCAAACCCGGTCAGGCTGGAGCTTGTCGAAGCCCCCTCGGGACAAGCGGTAAGGTTCAGCCCGGCACCGCGCCCGTCTCCACGCCGGTCCTGTCGTGGAGGGCGAAGCGGTCGACGATGTCCGCGCTCGCCCGGTTGTAGCCGACCACCTCGACGCTGCGGCCGTCGCGCTGCAGCCGCTCGACCACCTTGTCCAGCGCGCCCACGCCCGAGATGTCCCAGAAGTGCGCGGCCGAGACGTCGATCACGATGTGCCCGGCCGCCGCCTCTTCCTGCGCCTCGTCCTGGAAGGCGCGGATGAAGCGGTCCACCGAGGCGAAGAAGATCTGGCCCGAGACGCGGTAGGTGGCGATGCCGTTCTCTTCGCCGCGCTCCACCGCGAACATGCGCTGGACTTTGCCTGCGAAGAATACGCCGGACAGCAGCACCCCCGCCAGCACGCCGAGCGAAAGGTCGCGCGTCGCCACGACGACGCCGACGGTCACCAGCATCACCACCGACGAGGTCGGCGGATGGCGCCTGAGGTTCGCGATCGAGGCCCAGCTGAAGGTGCCGATCGAAACCATGACCATGACCGCGACCAGCGCGGGCATCGGCACCCGGCCGACCCACGGCCCCAGCACCGCCAGCAGGAACAGCAGGAACGCGCCCGCGACGAACGTGGAGAGCCTCCCGCGCCCGCCCGAGGTCACGTTGATCACCGACTGGCCGATCATCGCGCAGCCGCCCATGCCGCCGAAGAGGGCCGCCACCACGTTGGCGCCGCCCTGGCCGACGCACTCCGCGCGCTTGTCGCTGTCGGTCTGGGTCATGTCGTCGACGATCTGCGCGGTCAGCAGCGATTCGAGCAGGCCCACCGCCGCCATCGTCAGCGCGTAGGGGGCGATTATCCGCAGCGTCTCGAAAGTCAGCGGCACATGGGGCAGGGCGAAGCTGGGCAGGCCCTCGGGCAGCTTGCCCATGTCGGCCACGGTATTGACCGGCAGGCCGATGCCGATCGAGATCGCCGTCAGCACCAGGATCGCCACCAGCGGCGAAGGCACGGCCCTGGTGACGCGCGGGAACAGGTAGATGATCGCGAGACCGCCCGCGACCATGACATAGGTCTGCCAGCCCACGTTGGTCAGTTGCGGCAACTGCGCCATGAAGATCAGGATGGCCAGCGCGTTGACGAACCCGGTGATGACCGAGCGCGAGACGAACTGCATCACGAGGTCGAGCCGCAGCAGTCCGGCGATGGCCTGGAAGACACCCATCAGGATGGTCGCGGCGAAGAGGTATTCGACGCCGTGGTCGCGCACCAGCGGGCCGACCAGAACGGCAACGGAAGCCGTCGCCGCCGAGATCATCGCCGAGCGTCCGCCGACGAGGGCGATGACGATCGCGATGGCGACCGAGGCATAGAGCCCGACGCGCGGGTCCACCCCGGCGATGATCGAAAAGCCGATCGCCTCGGGGATCAGCGCGAGGGCGACGACGATGCCGGCGAGGACGTCGCGGCGCGCGGTCGCGGCACCGGAGAACCACTGCCGGGCGTAGCGGGCGAGTTTGTCTGACATGGAAATTCCACAACAAGGCACGATGGCAGGACCACGGGCGCCAAATGGGCGCTGAGGTTTCAGGTCATGTGTGATGTTGTCCGGCGGATCGGCGGCCGGAATAGCCACCCGGAATTGCACCGGGTCCTTGCGATTGCTGCTCTGTTAGAGCAGCGGGCCATCAGTTTGCAAGGCTTGAGTGCCCTCCCCATGTCGGGGAGGGCAGGGGCCATCAAAGGCGCAGGCCCGCCGTCTCGTCGAGACCGGCTATGATGTTGAGGTTCTGCACCGCAGCCCCGCTCGCGCCCTTGCCGAGGTTGTCGAGGATCGCGACGAGGCGTGCCTGCGTGCCGTCCTTGGCACCCAGAACGCGCAGGGTAAGGGTATCGACAGGCTCCATCGAGGCGCGCAGCAGCAGTTCGTCGGGCTGGTCGGTCTCCACCTTCACGACTTTGCTGCCGGCGTAGAACTCGGCCAGAGCGGCGCGCAGGGCGTCGGGCGATCCGGCTTGCGGCATCATCGAGAGGTGCAGCGGCACTTCGACGAGCATGCCGCGATGGGCGGGCACCACGGCGGGGGCGAAGATCGGATCGTGGCCGATGCCCGTCTGCGCCTTCATCTCGGGCACGTGCTTGTGGCCGAGCGCGAGGCCGTAGGCGCGGAAGGCGATGTCGGTGTCGTCCTCGAAGCGCGCGATCAGCGCCTTGCCGCCGCCCGAATAGCCCGAGACGGCGTGACACACGTAGGGCCAGTCGGCAGGCAGCAGCCCGGCGCGCACCAGCGGGGCGACGAGGGCGATGAAGCCGGTGGGGTAGCAGCCGGGATTGCTGACGAAACGGGCCTGCGCGACCGTGTCATGGCCGACGATCTCGGGAAAACCGTAAGTCCAGCCCGCCGCGACGCGGTGGGCGGAGGAGGCGTCGATCACGCGGGTACGCGGGTTGGCGATCATGCTGACGGCGGCCTTGGCGGCATCGTCGGGCAGGCAGAGGATCACGACGTCGGCGTCGTTCAGCGCCTCGGCCCGCGCGGCGTCGTCCTTGCGGCGATCATCGCTGAGCGTGATCAGCGAGAACTCGCTGCGCCCGGCGAGCCGGTCGGCGATTTCGAGGCCGGTGGTGCCCGCCGCACCGTCGATGAAGACGCTGGTGGTCATGCCGCTTCCAGATCCGAGAGAGCCACGTAGCCGACCGCGCCGTCCTCGCCGAGCTGGCCCCAGGACCACTTGCCCGCGATATCCAGCACGTTGAAGGTTTCCCCCGCAGGCAGGTCGGCGATGACTTCCGCATCGTCGCGGCCGAAGACGCGCAGGATCGCGCCGGACTTGAGCGCGCGCGGCATCGGCACGGCATAGTGCGGCACGAAGTAGCGGCCCGCCAGCTTGATGTGGGCAAGGTCGCCGCGCACGGGCAGGCAGCCGGGATCCGCGCTCACGCTCGGTCCGGTCATGGCGAGCATGCCGTCCGTCTGGTCAGGGCGAGTATACGAATCCACAGATGCCAACGCGGGTGCGTCTCCAAAGTCAAAGATGGGCGCGCCTACCCGAGACACGGGATTCTTTCAAGCATAGCGCGCTTTCAGCATGTGCCATGCCGCGCGAAGGCCGAGCGCTTCGCCGCCCTTCGGACGGCCCGCCTTCGCGGTGGGGCGCCAGGCGAAGGTGTCGAAGTGCGCCCATTCCACGCCCTTGGGGACGAAGCGGTCGAGGAACAGCGCCGCCGTGCTCGCGCCCGCGAAGCCGCTGGACCCGGCGTTGTTGATGTCGGCGACGTCGGACTTGAGGTACTCGCGGTAGCCTTCGTGCAGGGGGAGGCGCCAGCACGGGTCGTCCACCGTCTTGCCCGCCGCGAGCAGGGCGTCGGCCGTCGCATCCTCGCGGGTGAAGAGGGCGGGGAGGTCGGGGCCGACCGCGACGCGGGCTGCTCCTGTCAGAGTGGCGAAGTCGATGATGAATTCAGGGCCCGCCTCACCCGCGCGGGTGAGCGCATCGCCCAGGATCAGGCGGCCTTCGGCGTCGGTGTTGCCGATCTCGACGGTGATCCCGGCACGGCTGCGCAGGACGTCGCCGGGCCGGAAGCTGTTGCCGGAAATGGCGTTCTCCACCGCCGGGACCAGCACGTGCAGGCGCACCGGGAGGTTGGCGCTCATGATCAGGCGGGCGAGGGCGAGGGCGTGGGCCGCGCCGCCCATGTCCTTCTTCATCAGCAGCATGCCCGCGGAGGGCTTCACGTCGAGGCCGCCCGAATCGAAGCAGACACCTTTGCCCACCACGGCGATGCGCGGGTTCTTCGGGTCGCCCCATTCCAGTTCGATCATGCGCGGCGCGTGGCTGCGGCCCGCGGCGCGGCCGACCGCGTGGACCATCGGGAAGTCGCGCTCCAGCACCTCGCCGCGCGTGACGCGGATCTCGGCGCGGAAGGCCTTGTGCAGCGCTTCGGCCTCGGCCTCCAGCTGGGCAGGCCCCATGTCTTCGGCCGGAGTGTTGACGAGGTCGCGCACCAGCATGACCGCCTCGGCCTCGGCAGTGAGAGCGGCGATCTGCGCGGGTTCGCCGGTCAGGAGCAGGCGCGGGCCGTGGTCCTCGGCGTCGGCCTTGTAGCGGTCGAAGCTGTACTGGCCGAGAATCCAGCCGAAGATCGCCGCGCCCGGCTCGCCGCCAGCACGGCGGTAGGTCCCGGCGGGCAGTTTCTCGGCGAGTTTCGCCATGCACCAGCCGCCGAGCGTTCCGGCGTCGGCCACGCCTGCGGCCACGCTCCAGCCGTCGCCCTCGGGGAGAATGACGTATTCCCCGGCACTTGCGTCGAAGCGAGCGGCCTCCAGCACGGCGCGCTGGGGAACGGTGAGGCCTTTCGTGAATTTCTCCAGTCCGTCCTTGTCGACGAGATGGATGGAGACGGCCTGCTGGCCGCGATCGGGCTGGATCAATGCGTTCTTGTCGCTCATGGCCTGATTCTCTAGCCTCCACCCGAGCCTGAGTGCGAGAGGAATTTTGATGCGATACTCCGGTATGGTTGTTGTTCTGGCCTTTGCCGCCGCTGCGTGCAGTGGATCGGGCGACAGCGATCCTCAGCCGAGCGCCACGGCGGTGGCCAGCGAAGAGGCACTGCCGATGGCCTCCACCGAAGCGCCCTCGGAAGCGCCCGCCGTGAAGGGGCGCTCGGAAAAGGAGGAGAACGACCTTTACGAGTTCGGCTATTCCTATCCCGACGCGGCGGCGGCGCTACCCGGCCTGCGGGCGATGCTCGACAGGAAGCTGGACGATACCAAGGGCGAACTGGTCTCCTCCGCACGCAGCGACAAGGCGGAGATGACCAAGGACGGCTTCCCCTATCACGCGCATTCGATGCAGGTGGACTGGAAGGTCGTGACCGACCTGCCGGGATGGCTGTCGCTGTCCTCGGAGATGTACCAGTACAGCGGCGGCGCGCACGGGATGAGCGGGTTCGATACCCTGCTGTGGGATCGCGGCGCCGACACGGCGCGCAAGCCGATGGACCTGTTCACCAGCCAGGACGCGCTGCGTGATGCCTTGCGCACGCCGTTCTGCGACGGGCTCGACAAGGCCCGCGCGGGCAAGCGGGGCGAGCCGGTCCAGCGCGACAGCGGGCAGATGTTCACCGAATGCATCGACCCGACCGCGCAGACGCTGATCCTGGGTTCGACAAACCGCAAGACCTTCGATCGCATCGGCGTGCTCGTTGCGCCTTACGAGGCGGGGCCTTACGCGGAAGGTAGCTATGAAGTGACGGTGCCGGTGACGGGCAAGGTGATGGCCGCGCTCAAGCCGCAGTATCGCTCGGCCTTCTCGGTGAAACCCTGATCTCGCAATTTCACCCCGGATGCGCTATCTGGGGCGGATGACCGAATACCAGATCGTAGAGCCCGGCCAAGAAGCGCTGCTGCGCGACGGCACCATCAAGCTGCATGGCCCCGACGGCTTCGAGGGCATGCGCCGCGCCGGCGCGCTCGCCGCGAAGATCCTCGACGAAATCGCGCCGATGGTGCAGCCGGGCGTTTCCACCGCCGAGATCGACGACAAGGTGCGCGAACTGACCCTCGCGGGCGGGGCGGTCCCGGCGACGCTGGGCTATCGGGGCTATGCGCATTCGTGCTGCATCTCGATCAACCACGTCGTCTGCCATGGCATCCCGTCGGAAAAGACGCTCAAGGACGGCGACATCGTCAACATCGACGTCACCCCGCTGCTGGACGGCTGGCACGGCGACACCAGCCGTATGTACCTGGTCGGCGACGTGCCGCTGAAGGCGCGCCGTCTGGTCGACGTGACGTACGAGTGCCTGATGATCGGCATCGAGCAGGCGAAGCCCGGCAACCGTGTGGGTGACATCGGCGCCGCCATCCAGGCTTATGCCGAGGCGAACCGCTACGGCGTCGTGCGCGAGTTCTGCGGCCATGGCCTCGGCCGCCTGTTCCATGACGCGCCCGAAGTGGTCCATGCCGGTCGCCCCGGCACCGGCCCGCTGCTCAAGCCGGGCATGTTCATGACCATCGAGCCGATGATCAACCTCGGAAAGCCGCCGGTAAAGCTGCTGAACGACGGCTGGACGGCGGTGACCCGCGACAAGTCGCTCTCGGCGCAGTTCGAGCACTCGATCGGCATCACCGAGGACGGTTGCGAGATCTTCACCACCAGCCCCAAGGGCCTGCACAAGCCGCCTTACGCCTGACGTCGTCCCGGACTTGATCCGGGACCGCTGGCCATGAACGGCTTACCTTGCTGCGCGTCCCTGCGAGCTATCGCCTCAAGATTTGCCTGCGGTCCCGGATCAAGTCCGGGATGACGAGGTATCGCCCCGGCGCGGGCCTCGTGGATGACCCGGCGCGTATGGCGTGACAGTCTCCCTCGAAACGAGGAGGGAGAGTGATGGTGGCTGACCTGTCGGGCGGTATCCCGGTCGAGCGCGAATTCGTCGTGGCCGAAAAGCCCGACGACGGCATCCGCGATGCGGTCAACGTGTGGATCGAAGAGGAGAACGGCCTCTTCGCCATGCGCGTGGGCGTCGAGGCGGTCGGCGCGCAGTGGGACCGGCACGAACTGTGGCTCGACATCGCCTTCGCCGACGGGCGCCTGTGGTCGCGGCGCGGCGCGGGCGAGCCGCATTCCCCCTACGACGCTCAAGGCAGGCCCTCGGTGCGCGGGACTGGCCCGGTACGCTTCGAATGCGCGGAGCCGTTTCGCCGCTGGACGGCTGCCTTCGATGGGCCGGTGGCGCGGACCAGCGCGCAGGAAATCCTCGACAACCCCGATTTCGCCGAAACCGCGTGGAGCAAGGTCGCCTTCACCGTCGACATGGAGATGGCCGCGATCCCTTGGGAGCCGGGCACGATCCTGCCCGAAGCAGCCGAGGCGCTCGGCGGCAAGCAGGGCGACTACATGAGCCCGCGCTACGAGCAGCTGTTCCGCTGCAGCGGCACCCTCGTCATTGATGGCGAGGAGCGCGCGTTTCGCGGCAATGGCCTGCGCATCCGCCGAACGGGTTTCCGCGCCTTCGCGGGATTCTGGGGGCATTGCTGGCAGTCCGCCGTGTTCCCGGACGGCCGCGCGTTCGGGTTCAATTCCTACCCTGTGCGCGAGGGTGAGCCGCCGAGCTACTCGGAAGGCTGGATCATCGAGGACGGGGTGCGCACCGGCGCGCGGCCGGTGGTGATCCCCTGGCTGCGGCGGCTGGTGACCGGCGGCGAGGACGTGTCCTGCGTGCTGGAGACGGTGGACGGGCGCCGGGTGAAGATTGCGGGGCGGACTTTCGCCAATACCCGCTCTCGCGGCGGGCATGTGCTGCCGCCGGACTGGCCCAAAGACTGGCCGATCGTCCAGCAGGCGCACGCGGTTTATACGTGGGATGGTAAGCGCGCGACGGGCATGATCGAACGGTCGAGCAAGCCCAGCGTAATGGAGTTGTAGTGGGGAAGGCGCACCTCCGTCCCTCCCCTCCCGCAAGCGGGAGGGGAGAAGCATAGCCCTCCCGCTTGCGGGAGGGCCGCGAGACTTGGCAGCTTGCTGCCTAATCGCAGCGGGGTGGGCGCCTGCTCCCGATCAGAAATAGGCCCCGATCAGAACTTGTAGTTCGCGCTGATCGTGAAGTTGCGCGGCGCGCCGTAGCGGTACTGGCTGAACGAACCGATCTGGCTGTAATACTTCTTGTCGAACAGGTTCTCCAGGTTGCCCTGAATCTGCAGTGCCTCGCTGACGTTGTAGCGCGTCATCAGGCTGACCAGCGTGTACCCGCCCTGCTGGAAGCGGAAGGCCGCGCCGGTGTAGGGGTTGAGCCCGTCGGTGTAGGCCTTGCTCCGGTAGTTCACGCCGCCGCCCACGGTCAGGCCGTCCAGCAGGCCGGAAAGATCATAGGTGGTGAAGATCTTCAGCAGCTTGCGCGGCTGGTCGGAGTTGGCGATCACGCCGTTCGCATCCTCGGCCTTGAACTGGCTGTAGCTGGCGTTGAGGTTCCAGCCCGGCATCGGCTCGCCGGTGGCCTCGATCTCGAAGCCCTTGCTGGTGACCCCCTGCGCGGCGCGGTACGGTTGGATCGGGGTGCTGCCTTCGACCGGAATCGGCGCGCCGTCGGTGATGCCCACGTTGTCCTGCTCGATGCGGAACAGCGCGATCGAGGTCTGCAGCGCGTTGCCGAAGAAGTTGCTCTTCAGGCCGATCTCGTAGGCATTGCCGTTGAGCGGGGCGAGCAGATTCAGGTCGCGATCGCGCAAGTTCTGCGGCTGGAAGATCTTGGTGTAGCTGGCGTAGATGCGGTGGTTCGACGCCACGTCGAAGAGCGCGCCGACGTAGGGGATGAACACGTTGTCATCGCCGTAGTCGCTGGTGCCGCTCCAGGCGAAGCCCTTCTGGCTCCAGCTGGAGATACGGCCGCCGACGATCACCTTGAGCGGATCGGCGATGTTCATGCGCAGTGCGCCGTAGTAGCCGGTCTGCTCGATGCGCTCCTGTTCGTTGCGCACGGCGGTGGTGCCCCAGACGGGCTCGGGGAAGGGCAGGCCCTTCTGGCCGATGAGCGGCGTGTTGGTGGCCCACGAATTCAGCCCGGTGCCCCAGGCCGGATTGTTCTCCGTGTAAGGCGCGACATAGTTGTCGGTGTGGCGCTTCAGGACGCTGTGCAGCGCGCCCAGGACGATCTCGTGATCGCGGCCGAACAGGTTGAATTCACCCTTCAACTGCGCGTCGAAGCTGTTCTGGACGCTGAGGCCCTTGGACTTGTACGGGTTGCTCGACTCGATCGTGCCGGTTGCCTTGTCGACGCCGCCGTACATGTAGAGCAGCTGGGTATCGCCGGTGTTCTTCAGGCGGTTGTAGTTGACCGTCAGGTTCCAGTTGTCACCGAAGCCCTGGCGCACGGTGGCGTAGATGTTCTGGTTGGTGCTGTTCCAGTAGGTCCAGTTCGCCGCCGTGGTCTGCGAGCGCGGCAGGTCGGTGGTGGTTCCGTCCGTGTAGAACGTGGGCAGCGAGCCCCAGCTGGCGCCCTTGGGCTTGGTGTCCTGGTGGCTGATGCCCGCGCGGACCAGCGTGGAGTCGGTGAGGTCGGCCTCGACCACGCCGTACAGGACCCACTTCTTGCGGTCCTGGATATCCATGAAATACTCGCCTTCCTCGTAGCGGCCGACGACGCGGGCACGCACGCGGCCGTCCGAGGTCAGCGCGCCGCCGACGTCGGCGGAAAGGCGCCAGGTGTTCCAGCTGCCGATGCTGGCGTTGGCATAGCCGGTCAGCTCGGTGGCGTCGGCATGCTTGCGCACGAGGTTGACCGAGGCCGACGGGTCGCCCGCGCCGGAGAGCAGGCCGGTGGCGCCGCGCACGATCTCGACGCGCTCGTAGATCGAGACGTCGATGCTCGTCTCGCCGTTGCCGCCGGCGAGGGTCCATGCGGCAGGGACGCCATCGACCTGGGTGTTGCGGATCTCGAAGCCACGCGCGAAGAACGAGTTGCGCACGTCGTCGACTTCGCTGACGGCGACGCCCACGCCGTTCACGATCACATCCTTAACGCTGATCAGGTTCTGGTCGAGGATGCGCTGCGCGGTCACGATCGAGACCGACTGCGGCGTTTCCTGAACCGACAGGCCGAGGCCGGTGGCGGTGTCGATCTTGTTCTGGATTGTGTACTTGCCGGTGACGACGATCTGGTCGCCATCGGTTTCCTCACCTGCGGTCTGGGCCACGGCGGGAGCGGCGACCAGGACGCCTGCACACCCCAACATGAGAGCGAACTTGAACTTCATTTGGTAATCCCCCTGCTTGCGGATTTCACGCACTCGTTTGCAGGCGCCGCTAACGGGAATGAGTATCATTCGCAATAGCAATATTGCGCGACAATTTCATTTGGTCGCAAATGTGGCGGCAGGATCGCGCGACGAGGTCGCGAAAGGGTGTTGCGGGGGTATGCTCGATTGATGCCCACCTCGTCATTGCGAGCGAAGCGAAGCAATCCAGGGTAGAACTACGCCGCACTGGATTGCTTCGCTTCGCTCGCAATGACGAAGTGGGTTTGTTTAGAGTCCTCTTTCGGGGAGGAACCCCTCCGACTTCCAGTCGGATACTGGCTTCAGCCGTAGACTCGCGTGCAAGCCTGTAACCTCGGGAAAAACGGAAGACCGCCTGAAGGGCGTAAGTCTTCCGTTTTTCCCGAGGTTACAGGCTATGCGCTACAAGAGCGGTTGTCACACGACATTCCATCATCGCTATCATCTCGTCTGGGCACCCAAGTATCGCTTCAAGGTGCTCCATGGCGACGTGCGCCTGCGGGTCCGGGAAATTATCAGGCAAGTTTGCGCCGAGATGGGCGTGACGATCATCAATGGGGCACTGTCGAAGGACCACGTGCACATGTTCGTCGAAATCCCGCCGCACGTTTCCGTCAGCGATTTCGTCCGCCGTGCCAAGGGGCGATCGTCACGGAAAATCCAGCAGGAGTTCGAGCACATCCGCAAGCGGTATTGGGGGCAACGCTTCTGGCAACGCGGCTACTTCTCGACTACCTCCGGCAACATCACCGATGACATCATCATGCGGTATCTCGAAAAGCATACCCACAAGGATGGCTTCAGCCCCGCCGCATGATCCTACCGGCGTCAGCCGGTCAGTCATTCAGGCGATCACGGTCGTCAGAACGAGACGACGGCCTCGCCGATGGCGTTCCACACGTCGTCGAGCTGGTCGTCGGTGATGCAGTAGGGCGGCATCACGTAGACGGTGTTGCCCAGCGGGCGCAGCAGCATGTCGCGGCTGCGGAAGAAGGCCATGAGTTCGGGCGCGAGGCTGTCCATGTAGCCGCCGGTGCCCATCGTGCGCATGTCCAGCGCGGCGATCGTGCCGAGCGTGCGCGGGTTGTCGAAGTGGCAGAACCGGCCGAGCTTCTCCAGCCAGGCCGACTGGCGGCGGGCGAGGTCGTCGATGCATTCGCGCACCGGCTCATCGGCCCAGATGGCGAGGTTGGCGGCGGCGGCGGCGCAGGCCAGCGGGTTGGCGGTGTAGCTGGACGAATGGAAGAACATCTTCGCCCGGTCGGTGGACCAGTGCGCGGCGAAGATTTCCTCGGTCGCCATCGTTACGGCCAGCGGCAGCGATCCGCCGGTTAGTCCCTTGGACAGGCACAGGATGTCGGGCACGATGTCGGCCTGTTCGCAGGCGAGCAGGGTGCCGGTGCGGCCCCAGCCGGTCATGACCTCGTCGGCGATGAACAGGACGCCGTATTTGCTGCAAATCTCGCGCATCGCCCGCAGCGTTTCCGGGCCGTAGACCAGCATGCCGCCCGAGCCGAGGATCAGCGGCTCCAGGATCAGCGCGGCGATGTCACCCTCGCGGCACAGGGCTTCGAGCGCGTCGAGGGTGTCCTGCTCGGCCCCGGCGGCGGGGTAGGGAATGCGGCCGACGTCGAACAGCAGCGGCGCGTAAGGCTGGTTGAACACCCCGCGCGCGCCCACCGACATCGCGCCGATGGTGTCGCCGTGGTAGGAATGCTCCATCACCACGATGCGGTGGCGCGCTTCACCCTGCGCATGCCAGTACCCGAGCGCCATCTTGAGCGCGACCTCGACGCTGGTGGAGCCGCTGTCGGAGAAGAATACCCGCGTCAGTTCGCTCGGCATGATCGCGGTCAGCCCGGCGGCGACCTGCTCGGCGGGTTCGTGCGTCCAGCCCGCGAAGATCAGCTGGTCGAGCTTCTGGGCCTGCTCGGCCACGGCGGCCATGATGCGCGGGTGGCAGTGGCCGTGGGTGGTCACCCACCAGGACGAGATCGCGTCGATCACCGTGCGCCCGTCCGCCGTGTGCAGCAGCGCGCCTTCGGCATGGGTGACAAGCGGGATCGGCTCGCCGAGGCCATGCTGGGTGAAGGGGTGCCAGACAGGGGAAGCAGCGGGCGGAAGCGTCACGCGAAGTCCTCCAGGCGGAAGTTTGCGGCAAATGCGGCGGCCAGCGTCTCGGGCGTCAGCGGATCGACACGCGGCAGGCGGCCGAGGCGCTTTACCTTGCCCATCGCGCAGATGGTGGCCTCGCTGTCCTCCACCGCATCGCCGACGAAGGCCACGCCGAGCACGTCCACACCGCGCGTGCGCAAGGCCTCGATCGAGAGCAGCGAGTGGTTAATCGTGCCGAGCATCGTGCGCGCCACCAGCACCACCGGCGCGCCCCAGCGGGCGAACTGGTCGGCGTAAGTCTCGGTGCGCGAGATCGGCACCAGCGCGCCGCCCGCGCCCTCGACCACCAGCGGGCCGTCGATCTTGGGCAGGGCGAGGCGTAGCGGATCGATGGTCACCCCGTCGATCTCGGCGGCGAGGTGGGGGGAGCAGGGCGTGGTCAGGCTATAGGCCTCGGCCAGCACTTTGCCTTCGGGCAGTCCGCCGAGGAAGCCGACGCGCTGGGCGTCGGGGCCTTCCTCCTCGATCCCCGCCTGCACCGGCTTCCAGTAATGCGCGCCCATCGCCCCCGCCAGCGCGGCGGCGAAGACGGTCTTGCCGATGCCGGTATCGGTGCCGGTGACGATCAGGGTGTGCTGGGTCATTGGGGGCTCACGTAAGGAAATGTCGGGGCGCGGCGCAAGTGGCAGGTCACCACCTCGTAAGTGACGTTGCATCCGCTTTGGGCGAACCGCGCCATCACCGCGCGCAGCTGCGCCGGGTTGAGAGGCCGGTGCGAAGGCGCGGAGGTGCCTGCGCCGATGGCCTTGACCGCACGTACGAAGGCGCGCGGATCGAGGTGGGTTTCGGTCACGTCCTCGACCAGCAGCGTCTCGGGGGAGAGTGTCGCGAAGGCCTCCACCGGGGGGTAGGCGGGGGTGCCGGGAGTTATCCCCTCGGCCTCGTGCGCGGCGCGCCACTCGTGGAAACTGCGCGGTCCCAGCGTGGTGACGACGAGGTGCCCGCCGGGCGCCAGCCACTGCGACAGGCGGGCGAGGGCGGAGGGCGTATCGTCGAACCACTGCACCGCAAGGCTTGAGCAGATGAGGTCGAAGGGCGCGCCCTCGGGCGTGCCGTGCTCGCCGTCGAGGGTGGCGAAATGCAGGGTGCGCCGGTCGTCGGAAGCGGGAAGCGCGGCGCGGCAACGCTCCACCATTTCGGGCGCGATGTCGGTGACCAGCCAGTCGCCGCCGATGCCCTGATCCATCAGGGCGGAGGTCAGGAAGCCGGTGCCGCAGCCGATCTCCAGCACACGCGGGGCGGGCGGAAGGTCGAGCGCGGCGATGCGCGCGGCGAGGGTCGTGGCGACCTCGCGCTGGATGCGGGCGTGGCCGTCGTAGTCGGGTGCGGCGGCGAAGGCGCTGCGAATACGCTCGCGGCGGCTCATGCGAGCATCCCGCGAATGGCGGCGGCGCAAAACTGCGGAGCTTGCAGCGGGAGGAGATGGCCGCCCGCTTCGTGGTCGATGCGGCGGACCTGTGCTCCGGTGAACGTGGCGGCGCGCATCTCGGGCGGGAGCAGCGGGTCGGCGCCGCCGTGGATCGCCAGTACCGGCACGTCCGGCAGGGAAGGAGCGGCGTCGCGCAGGCGCAGGAGGTCGGCGGCGAGCGCTTCGGGGTCGATTTCTCCGAAGGCCTCGGTGGAGCCGCAGGTCTTGCGGAATTCGGCCAGCACGCCGCGCGGGTCGGTCTCGAAGCGGCGGAGCATGCGGTCGAGTACGCGTACCGGGACGCCCGGTCGGCCCGGAACGGCGGTAAACCGCTCGAACCCGTTGATTGCCACGATTCCCATGAGGCCCGGCGGCGGGGCGGCGAGGACGCGCATGGTGCCGAAGGAATGGGTGATTGCGAGGCAGGGGCCTTCGACGGCAGGCTCATGCGGCGTGCCGAAGTAGCCGCGGTCGTCGCTGACGTGCGCCCACTCGGGCAGCAGCGCGGCGAGCGGTTCCCAGAAATGGCGATCGAAGCCCCAGCCGTGGGCGAACAGCAGCTTCACCGATGTGTCTCGATCGCGGCGAGGAGGGCGTCGATGTCGGCCTCCGAATGCCCGGCGCGCAGGGCGAGGCGCAGGCGGCTGGTGCCGGCCGGCACCGTCGGCGGGCGGATCGCGGAGGCGAGGAAACCTGCCGCCTCCAGCCTTGCGGAGAGCGCCATCGCCTCGTTCTCCGGTCCGATCACGGCGGGCACGATCTGGGTCGAGGACGCGCCGTGGTCGAGTCCAAGGCGGGCCAGCCCTGCGCGCAGCCGGTCGCCCAGTGCGGCGAGGTGCACGCGCTCGGCATCCATGCCCGGCAGCAGGTCCAGCGCGGCGTCCACCGCGCCCAGCACGGCGGGCGGCGGGGCGGTGGTGAAGATGAAGCCGCTCGCGGCGTTGGTCAGGTAGTCGATCAGCACCCGCGATCCGGCCACGTAGGCGCCGAAGCCGCCCAGCGCCTTGCTGAAGGTGCCCATCACGAGGTCGACCTTGCCCGGCACCAGCGCCGAAAGCCCGCGCCCCTCGGGGCCGAGCACGCCGGTGGCATGGGCCTCGTCGACGAACAGCGCGGCGTCGTGGCGCTCGGCGATATCGGCGAGGCGCACCATGTCGGCGCGGTCGCCGTCCATCGAGAACACGCTCTCGGTCAGGATCAGGCGGGCGGGGGCATCCGCGCCTTTCTCCGCCAGCAGGGTTTCGAGGTGGCCCAGGTCGTTGTGGCGGAAGCGGTGCTGGCGCACGCCCGCCATCGCGATTCCCGCGTGCATCGAGGCATGGATCAGGCGGTCGGTGAATATGGCCACGCCCGGGATGGCCGCGAGCAGCGCCGGGATCGCCGCCGCGTTGGCCTGCCAGCCACTGGCGAAGATCAGCGCCGCCTCGCAGTGCTTGAATTCGGCGATGCGGGCTTCGAGGGCAAGGTGCGCCGCGCTCGTCCCCGTCACCAGCCGTGAGGAGCCGGAGCCGGAACCATCCCGCGCGGCCCACTTGGCCGAGCGCTCCACCAGCAGCGGGTGGCGGGCGAGGCCGAGGTAATCGTTGCTGGAAAAGTCGAGCATCGTGCGCCCGGCGCGCTCGATCCGGCCGCCGGGCAGCAGGGTCGTGGCGCGCAAGGTCCGGCGCTGTCCGGCGCGGGTCACGCGCTCCAGCGCTGCCTCGAGGTGTGAATCGAGCCGGCTCATGCCTCGCCCGGTATGGCAAGCGGGTCCTTGGCACAATGGGCGGTTTGTCCGGGGGGAAGTATGAAGGGGCGTCCGGCGAGGTTTCGGCGATCGTTTCCTCTCTCCCACGGGGCCTTGCCGGATCCCTTTTTCGTCATTGCGAGCGTAGCGAAGCAATCCAGGGCGGTTTACGCCGCCCTGGATTGCTTCGCTACGCTCGCAATGACGGGGTTTGGCGACGGCGGAACCACTCGACCCCGGCCACCCCGCGCGATAAGGCGCATTCCATGGACCTCGAAATCGACATCGAAGAACCCTGGGACGCCGCGACCGACTGGGCCGATCTCGCGCAGGCGGCGCTGGAAGCCCTCGTCACCCTCGCGCCCGAACTCGACAACGAGCGTCTCACCACCAGCCTGCTGTTCACCAGCGACGCCGAAGTCCACGTCCTCAACCGCGAATGGCGCGCCAAGGACAAGCCGACCAACGTGCTCTCGTTCCCCATGCTGGAGCGCGAGGCCCTGTTCGATCTGGACGAGGACGGCCCGCCCGAAATGCTCGGCGATCTGGCACTCGCCTGCGAGACCTGCACGCGAGAAGCGGCGGAAAAGGGTATTCCGGTCGCGCACCACGCCACGCATCTCATCATCCATGGCCTGCTCCATCTGGCGGGCCACGATCACGAGACGTCTGACGAGGATGCCGAGGCGATGGAAGCGCTCGAAACAAAGGCACTTGCAGTTTTAGGCATTCCCGACCCATATGGGGACCGCACTGCAGCAACAGGGATTTAACCGTACGATGGCCGACAATGGCCGCCACGCCGACTCCGGTTTCGGAGAAGGGGACAGTACCAACACGCTTTGGCGTGCATTCAAGCGGCTTTTCCACGCAGAGGGCGACCAGTCGCTGCGCGCCCAGCTTGAGGAAGTCATCAACGAGCACGAAGGTGAGGCCAGCGGTGCGCTGACCGGCGATCTCTCGCCGATTGAGCGGCAGATGCTGCGCAACCTCCTGCATTTCAGCGAGCACGATGCCGACGACGTCGCCATTCCGCGCAGCGAGATCGTGGCGATCCCCGCCTCGGCCAGCTGGGCCGAAGTGGTGGAAGCCTTCGCCGAGCACGGCCACAGCCGCATGCCGGTCTACGGAGAGACGCTCGACGCCATCAAGGGCATGATCCACATCAAGGACGTGTTCCCGCTGCTGGCCCGCAGCGCGCCGCCGCCCGAGGACTGGACGACGCTGATGCGCCAGCCGCTCTACGTCCCGCAATCGCGCGGCGCGCTGGATGTGCTGGCCGACATGCGCGCCCAGCGCATCCACCTTGCGGTCGTGATCGACGAGTACACCGGCACCGACGGCATCATCACCATCGAGGACCTCGTGGAAGAGATCGTCGGCTCGATCGAGGACGAGCACGATGATGCGCCCGAGGAATTGCTGGTTGCAATCGACGCAGGTATGTGGGACGCGGACGCCCGAGCCGAACTGGACGATGTGGCCGAGCGGATCGACCCGCGGCTGGCCGAAGTCGAGGAAGCGGTTGATACTCTCGGCGGCCTGGCTTTCGTGCTGGCCGGACAAGTGCCCGAAGTGGGCGCGGTCCTGGACCACGAAAGTGGCTGGAAGATCGAGGTGACGGACGGCGACGAGCGGCGCGTGACGCGCCTGCGCCTGCATCCGCCCGTGGAAGAGTTGGAGAGCGAGGCCGAATAACCGTTGTCGCCGGACCCTCCGGCGGCGGCCATAACCGAGTGAAAAGACCGCAATAGTGCCAGTACGTCGTCTACCTCCCCTGCGTGCGCTCGAAGCTTTCGTGCGCGTGGTGCGTCTCGGTTCCGCCAAGGCGGCGGCCAACGAGCTGGCGCTCAGTCCCTCGGCCCTGTCGCGCCGCGTCGCCGCGCTGGAGGACTTCACCGGCAAGCGGCTGTTCACCCGCCAGCACCAGGCGATGAAGCTGACCGACGAGGGGCAGGCGTTCTACACCGCCATCGCGCCCAAGCTGGAAGAACTGGCCGAGGCGGTGGAGGCGCAGATCGATCGCGGCCAGGTGCTGCGCCTGCATCTGGGCGTGCCTTCGCTGTTCGGCGGCCAGCGGCTGTTCCCGCGCCTCCCCGAACTGCGCAAGCTGCATCCGCGCCTGCACATCGACATCGATACCGGCGCGCATCTGGAAGACCGCGTCGGCGATACGCTGGACGCCGCGATCATCCTCGCGAAGGAGCCGGACCCGCAGTATTACCGGGTGCAGCTCGATCACAACAAGGTCTACGCGATCACCTCGCAGGCGCTGGCCGAGGAACTGGGCCCGGTGCCGGACGAGGCGAAGCTGTCGCGCCAGACGTTCCTGATCCATCAGGATCTGCCCGACAGCCTCGATGCGTGGAAGCGCGCGATCGACCTGCCCGATCTCGACCCGGCCTCGGTGGACCGCTTCGATTCCGGCCAGCTGGTGCTGGAGGCGGCGGCGCAGGGTCTGGGCATCGCGATCATGCACGACGACCATTTCCGCCGCTCGCACGATACGCGGCTGGCGCGGGTCTACGACATCGAGGTGGAGAGCCCGTACCGCTACTGGTTCGTGTGTCGCCCCAAGTCGCTGGAAGCGCGGCCGGTGCGCATCTTCCACGAGTGGTTGCTGCAAGCGGGGCTTTGACCTTTCGGGTCGTCGCGGAGCTGATCCGAGGCCCTTCGACAAGCTCAGGGCGAGCGGAGTTGGTGCGAACCTCCCGGTCCCGCTCAGGCTGAGCTTGTCGAAGCCCGCGCGGCGAGGCGCACGATCTGGCATCTGCGACCAACCATCATTTTCATTTTTCCCATAGTGGCGAACGGGATATGCCCTGCGGCGTCCCGTTCGAGCGGACCTGTGGGAGTATCTCAGATGCGTTTCGTCCTTACCGCTTGCGCCGCCCTGCTGGCGTCGGCTTCGCCTGTTCTTGCGGCCGAGCGCGTAGCTGCCGCCGACCCGGCGCGTCTTGCCGCTGCGAAGCAGACGGTCGACTACGTGTTCCCGCTCGGGACCTATGGCCGGATCATGAACGGCACGATGGACAAGATGATGGATTCCATCATGGATTCCATGATGCAGATGCCGCTCAAGGACCTTGCCGGGATCAGCGGCGTCGATACCGAGAAGCTGGGCAGCGGCACCATGGCGCAGATCATGGAGATCTACGACCCGGCCTTCAAGCAGCGCATGTCGGCCACCACCCGTACGATGATGACCGACATGATGGGCCTGATGACCCAGTTCGAGCCCGACATCCGCGACGGTCTGGCGAGCGCCTACGCCGGACGGTTCGACGCGAAGCAGCTGCAGGAGATGAACGCCTTCTTCGCCACGCCGACGGGCAAGGCCTACGCGGCGGATTCCTACATCATCATGATGTCGCCCGAGGTCATGAACAGGATGCAGGCGCTGATGCCTCGGCTGATGAAGGAAATGCCGGCGATCATCGACAAGGTGAAGGCCTCCACCGCCGATCTGCCTGCCCCGCGCAAGTACGCGGACCTCAAGAGCGCCGAGAAGGACAAGCTGGCCGGGCTGCTCGGCATTTCGCGCAAGGAGCTGGACGAGGGCGAGGCGAAGAAGGAGGTGGAGTAACAAAGCCCACCCCGTCCGGCTAGGCCCTGTGGGCCAAGCCTCCCGGCCCTCCCGCAAGCGGGAGGGCAATCACAACCTACTCCCCTCCCGCTTGCGGGAGGGGTCGGGGGTGGGCCTTTCTCTTAAGCGTCCGGCCCCTCGTAAGCCTCGACGATGCGGCCGACGATCGGATGGCGCACCACGTCCGCCGCCGTGAAGCGGGTCACCGCGATGCCGTCCACGCCCTCCAGCCGAGCGACCGCGTCGGCGAGTCCGGAATGGCGGTCGCCGCCGGGGATGTCGACCTGGCGCGGGTCTCCGCACACCACCATGCGGCTGTTCTGGCCGAAGCGGGTGAGGAACATCTTCATCTGCTCGCGCGTGGTGTTCTGCGCTTCGTCGAGGATGACGAAGGCATCGGCCAGCGTGCGGCCGCGCATGAAGGCGATCGGGGCAATCTCGATCTCGCCGTTGGCGAGGCGGCGTTCCACCTGCTCGGGCGGCATGCAGTCGTAGAGCGCGTCGTAGAGCGGACGCAGGTACGGATCGACCTTGTCCTTCATGTCGCCGGGCAGGAAGCCCAGCTTTTCGCCCGCCTCGACCGCCGGGCGCGACAGGATCAGGCGCTGGACCGAGCCGGTCATCAGCTGGCTGACCGCCTGCGCCACCGCCACGTACGTCTTGCCGGTGCCTGCCGGGCCGAGCGCGAAGATGACGTCCGACTTGGCGAGCTGGCGCATGTAGTCGATCTGCGTCGCCGAACGCGGCACGATCGTCTTCTTGCGGGTGCGGATCATGATCGGCGGCGCGCCCGCGTCACCGGTGATGATGCCTTCGAGGGTGGGTTCGGTGCTCATGGCGATCAGCGATTCGATGGCGCCGGAATCGAGCGCCTGCCCCATCTCCAGCCGGTGATACATGCCCTTGAGCGTGTCGCGCGCGCGGGCGACGGCATCGTCCGGCCCTTCGATCTGGATCTTGCTGCCCCGGGCGGAGATGTACACGCCGAGGCGGTTCTCCACCTGCACCAGATTTGAATCGAATTGCCCGAACAGGGCTCCCAGCAACACAGGTTCGTCGAAATCTATTTCGACACGCGCCCGACGGTGGGTTTCGGGGCGGAATTGTGCCGGATCGACGGCACGGGCTGCTTTGCGGGCCATGTGCTCCTTTCATGCGAGATTGATGTCTCGTTCTACCGTGAAGATGGCTCCACAGGGCGCGCCCCGCAAGGAGGTTTCTGCAAAATTTCCTGCGTTTCGTCGGGGATAACTGCGCGTTTCGGCGCTCCGGCATGCAACTGTCGCAAGGGTGCGACACTTATGTCCCCACGCTGCACGCGGCATTCCCGGGTCGTTCAGGAGCGCCTGTGCAGTTTCACGAACAGAAGGCCGCCAGACGGCCCCTGACAGGAAGAGAAGGAGAATAACGGTGCGCAAGTTCTTCATGATCGCCATGGCCGCCGGCGTCGCGCTGCCCACGCTTGCGATTCCCAGCATGGCTTCTGCCCAGAGCGCCGGCGAAGTGCGCCACAGCGCCCGCGAGGTCCGCAAGGACGAGCGCGACCTGCGCCAGGCCCAGCGCAACGGCGATCGCCGCGACGTCCGCGATGCCCGCCGCGACTTGCGCGATTCGCGCCAGGAGCTGCGCGAGGACTGGCGCGACTATCGCCAGTCGCATCGCAACGACTACCGCCGCCCCGCCTACGTCGGCCCGCGCGGCTATCGCTATCGCCCGGTGACCGTCGGCTACCGCTTCCAGCCCGCCTACTACGGCGACCGCTACTGGGTGCGTGACTATGCCCGCTATCGCCTGCCCGCCCCGCGCGCCGGCCACCGCTGGGTCCGCTACGGCAACGACGTAGTCATGATCAACGCCCGCTCGGGCCGCGTGGTGACCGTCCACAACGGCTTCTTCTGGTAAGATCGCTTCCCCGTCTTCCCCGAGCCACGGGAAGTGCGAGTGCGGCCCCGGGACTTCGGTTCCGGGGCCGTTTGCCGTGTCAGGCCGCCAGCCAGTCCCGCAGGGCGGCGTTGACCGCTTCGGGCTGTTCCATCGTCGCCATATGGCCGCAGTCGGGGATCAGGCGCAGCACCGCACCGGGGATCGCCGCCGCCATTTCCTCGGCATAGTAAGGCGGCGTCAGCAAGTCCTGCGCGCCCACCACGACCAGCGCCGGGCAGGATACCGCGCCAAGGCCGGGCAGCGAATCCATGCGGCCGATGATCGCCGCCTGCTGGTTCTCGAATGTCGGCAACCCCACGCGCAGCGCCATCTGCACCACCGCCTCGGCGATGGCGGGATCGGTTTCGGGATGGACCAGTTGCGCCAGGCTGCCGCGGATCACTGCCTCGAAGCCGCGATCGTGCGCGGTGCGGATGGCGAAGCGGCGCAGCTGCGCCTGCTCCGCGCTGTCGGCGCGGGCATTGGTGTCGAGCAGCGCCAGCCGGGTGACCCGCTCTGGCGCGCGGCGGGCGACTTCCATCGCCACGTAGCCGCCCATCGACAGCCCGGCGATGGCGAAGCGTTCGGGCGCGGCATCGAGCAGACGCGTGGCCATCGCGGCGATGCTGTCGTCGCTCAGGGTGTCGGCGACGATCGTTTCGGCGACGTCGGCAAGGCCCGCGACCTGTGCCTCCCACAAGGCGGTGTCGCACGAAAGGCCGGGGACGAGGATCAGTGGCTGGCGCCTCACGCGGCCATCATGCCGATCTGCACCGCACCCAGGCTGTTCGGCCCGGCGCTGGTGACCTCGACGCGCACGATCTGGCCGACCTCTGCCTCTCCGATGAAGTGGACCGACTGCAGCCACGGCGACTTGCCGAGCCACTGTCCGGCATGCTTGCCCTTGCGCTCCACCAGCACGTCGCAGGTCTTGCCGACCGTCGCGGCGTTGAACGCCAGCTGGTCGCGGTTGAGTGCGGACTGGAGGCGTTGCAGCCGCTCGTCCATCACGGCGGCGGAGACTTGGTCGCCCATCGTCGCGGCAGGCGTACCGGGGCGGGGCGAATACTTGAAGCTGAAGCACTGCGCATAGCCGACCTCGTCGACCAGCCTCAGCGTATCCTCGAATTCGGCATCGGTCTCGCCGGGGAAGCCGACGATGAAGTCGCCCGACAGCGCGATGTCCGGCCGCACCGCGCGCACCCGGTCGAGAATCTTGAGGTAGCTCTCGACCGTATGGCTGCGGTTCATCGCCTTGAGCACGCGGTCGTTCCCTGCCTGCACCGGCAGGTGGAGGAACGGCATCAGCTTGGCGTTCTCGCCGTGGGCGTCGATCAGGCCCTGCGTCATGTCGTTGGGATGGCTGGTGGTGTAGCGGATGCGCGCCAGTTCCGGGATCGCCGCCAGTTCGCGCGCCAGACCGTCGAGGCCGACTGTCTGCCCCTTGGCGTTCTCGCCGGTCCAGGCATTGACGTTCTGGCCGAGCAGCGTGATCTCGCGCGCGCCGGCCTCGACCAGCAGCTTCGCCTCGTCGATCAGCGCGGCATAAGGGCGCGAGACTTCGGCGCCGCGGGTATAGGGCACCACGCAATAGGTGCAGAACTTGTCGCAGCCTTCCTGCACGGTCAGGAACGCCGTGGGGCCGGACCGCTTGCGGCGGGGCAGGGCGTCGAACTTGGTTTCGGCGGGCATGTCGGTATCGGTGACGCGCTCGCCCGCGCTGGCGGCGCGGACCATCTCGGGCAGGCGGTGGTAGGCCTGCGGGCCGACGACCATCGTCACGGCGGGCGCGCGGGCCATGATCTCCTCGCCCTCGGCCTGCGCGACGCAGCCAGCGACGGCGATCATGGGTGCCGACCCATCCTCGCGGTCCCAGTTCTTCACGAGACGGCCGATGTCGGAATAGACCTTCTCCGCCGCCTTCTCGCGGATGTGGCAGGTGTTGAGCACGACAAGGTCCGCCTCCTCGCCTTCCGGCGCGGCGGTGATGCCCTGTTCGGCGAGCAGTTCGGCCATGCGGTCGCCGTCGTAGACGTTCATCTGGCAGCCGAAGCTCTTGACGCGGTAGGTCCGGGGAGTCGCAGTCGTTTGCATCGCGCGCCGTTAGCGCAAAAGGGTGGGTTTGGACAGGGGGACTGCCTTTTATCCTCCCTGTCGCGCAGCGATGGGGAGGTGGCAGTCCGCAGGGCTGACGGAGGGGTTCCTCCCCCTCCACCACTCGCTACGCGAGCGGTCCCCCTCCCCATTGCTTCGCAACAGGGAGGATACACAAGATGTGCAACGGGGCGCTTACGGCTCGCCCGCTTTCCTACAGACCGCCCGCTCCGATAGATTACTCCCATGCCCCGCCCGAACCTCCACGGCCGCACAGGGTTACACCGCAAGGTGACACATCCCCCTCACAAGGTGACACATTCCCCGCAAAATGTGTCACCTTACCCCCGCAAGGTGACACTTTCCGGCCCAAGGTGACACCTTTCCCCTCTGGACCGTGTCAACGGTGTAAACCTGTCACCTTGCAGCGCCCTGTTTCCCTTCTTCCATACTTGGGCTATCCGCGCGCGTCATGAGCACTACGCAGACCCTTTACGCCGCCTTCGCAGGCCACCTTTCCGCCGCGCTCGATGCGCTGGAAGCAGCGGGCACGCTGCCGGGCGGCCTCAAGCGAGGCGCGATCACGGTCGAGCCGCCGCGCGATCCCTCGCACGGCGACCTCTCGACCAACGCCGCGATGGTGCTGGCCAAGCCCGCCGGCCTGAAGCCCCGCGATCTGGCCGAGGCGCTGGTAACGGAACTGTCGAAGCTCGCTTCGGTGACGTCTGCCGAGATCGCAGGGCCGGGCTTCATCAACCTGCGCCTCTCCTCCGCCACGTGGCTGGCCGAACTGCGCGCGATCGCCGATCTCGGCGCGGATTACGGCCGCTCGACGATGGGCGGCGGGACGACGGTGAACGTCGAATATGTCTCGGCCAACCCGACCGGTCCGATGCACATGGGCCACTGCCGCGGCGCGGTCGTCGGCGATGCGCTGGCGACGCTGCTGGAGTTCGCGGGCCACAAGGTCACCAAGGAATACTACGTCAACGATGCCGGCGGGCAGGTGCAGGTGCTCGCCCGCTCGGCGCACGTGCGCTACCGCGAGGCGCTCGGGCACGACGTCGGCGCGATCCCCGAGGGGCTCTATCCGGGCGAATACCTGGTGCCCGTAGGCCAGCAACTCGCCGCCGAGTTCGGCGAGACATACGCCGCCGCGCCCGAGTCGGAATGGCTGGCGTTGTTCCAGAAGAAGGCCGTCGCCGCGATGCTGGTGATGATCAAGGACGACCTCGCGCTCCTTGGCATCCACCACGACCTGTTCTCGTCGGAGGCGGAACTGCAGGCCAGCGGCAAGCCCGACGAGGCCGAAGCCTGGCTGCGCGCCAAGGGCCTCGTCTACGACGGTGTGCTCGAAGCGCCCAAGGGCAAGACGCTGGAGGACTGGGAAGCGGTCGAACTGCCGCTGTTCAAGTCCACCGCGTTCGGCGACGATCAGGACCGCCCTATCAAGAAGTCGGACGGCACCTGGACGTACTTCGGTGCCGACCTCGCCTATCACTTCCAGAAGGCCCAGAGCGCCGACGCCCTCGTCGATATCTGGGGTGCGGACCACGCGGGCACCGTCAAGCGCATCAAGGCTGCCGTCGCCGCCATGACCGGCGCGGATGGCGAGCCGACCCCGTTCGAGATCAAGCTGGTGCAGATGGTCCAGCTGCTTCGCGACGGCGAGCCGGTGAAGATGTCCAAGCGTTCGGGCAACTTCGTCACGCTGGCCGAAGTCGTGACCGAAGTGGGCAAGGACGTGGTGCGCTTCACCATGCTGACCCGCAAGCCGGAAGCGCAGATGGACTTCGACTTCGCCAAGGTCGTCGAAGCCAGCAAGGACAACCCGGTGTTCTACGTCCAGTACGCGAATGCCCGCGTCCACTCGACGCTGCGCAAGGGACTGGCCGAGGGCGGCTTCACCCCCTCGGGCGAGCACGTCGAACTGCTCGGTGAAGAGGAACTGGAACTGGTCAAGCTGGCCGCGCAGTTCCCCCGCATCGTCGAGGCCGCCGCCGCCGCGCGCGAACCGCACCGCATCGCCTTCTACCTCGGCGACGTCGCGGCGGCGTTCCATGGCTACTGGAACCTCGGCAACGACAGGGTGGAAAAGCGGTTTGTTAACGCGCAGGATGCAAAGCTGACGGGTGCGCGGCTTTTCCTGGCGGCGCAGATCGGGCAACTTGTCCGCAACGGCCTGGCTCTGCTCGGGGTCGAGGCGGTGGAGGAAATGTGATCCATGGCAGGCGCTGACGACGGCTATTTCCCGAAACCAGAGAAGAAGAACCCGGTGTTCGGTTCGGGCAAACAGGGCAGCCCCTACTTCGAGGAGGACGGCGATGCCTCCGCCTCGGCCGCGTTCGGCGCCACCGCGCAGCAGTTGCAGCTGGAGGAGGACGTGCGCCTCCCTTGGCTGGAAGGCGACGACGAGGGTTATGAGGAAGAGCGCTCCGGCATCGGGCAGGGTGTGCTGCTGGGCGCGCTCGGCCTCGTCGCGCTGGTGGTCATCGGGGGCGGTGTGGTCTGGGCGATCAAGAGCCGTCCCGAGCAGCCGCTGGTCGCAGACGGCGGCGTGATCGCCGCGCCCAAGGCCCCCTACAAGGTCAAGCCCGACAACCCCGGCGGCGAAGTCGTCGAGGGCACCGGCGACACCAGCTTCGCGGTGGCCGAGGGCCAGTCGCGCCCGGTCCAGATCGACAAGAGCGACGATACGCCCGCGCCGGGCTTCCGCACGACTGCCGAGCCTGCCGAAGCCAAGCCGACCGACAAGGCTTCCGCGGCCGCTCCGGTGGTCAGCGGTGTCGGTGTGCAGGTCGGCGCTTATGCCTCGAAGGAGGCGGCGGAGGCCGGATGGAACACGCTCAAGACGCAGTACGAACCGCTCGGCAGCATGAGTCACCGCGTGGTTCAGGGCAAGGCGGACATCGGCACCGTCTACCGCCTACAGGCCGTCCCCGGCGACGGCGCGGCGGCGCGGGCCTTGTGCTCGGGTATGAAGGCCGCAGGGATGAGCTGTCAGGTCAAGAACTGACATACCCCCTTTCGTCATTGCGAACGTAGCGAAGCAATCCAGGGCAGTTTAACGCCGCCCTGGATTGCTTCGCTACGTTCGCAATGACGAAGATTGGGGTTGGGAGGTTTGCACTATCTCCGCTCACCCTGAGGTTGTCGAAGGGTCAAACCCCCTCCGAAGCCTCCGGCGCGGGCTCCTCGGCAGGCGCGGTCGGCGCGAGCGGGCTGGGCTGATCGACCGAATGCCCGGTCGAATCCTGCAGCCTGTTCGGCTCCAGCATCGCCGTCGTCTCCAGCAGGTCGAGCGCCTTCTGCGCGGCTTCGTAGCGGCGCGCATCGGCGATCCAGTTATCGGCCGCTTCGGCGCCGGGAAGCCGCTCGACCTCGCCGATGGCCGAATCGATGCGCTTGGCGGTGAGCATCAGGCGGGCGCGTTCGATCCGGGCGGTTGGATTGGCGAGCGCGGCCGAATCGCGGCGTACCACGAAGAGCGAGGTGATCTCCTGCCGCGTCCGCTCCCACAGGCTGCGGTTGGCGGTGCTGACCGTCAGTTCCGGCGACAGCGCTTCCAGCCGGGCGCTCAGCGCGTCGATGGTCACCGGGTTGGCGGCGAAATCCACCAGTGTCTGCACCGCGCGCGGCTGGGCGTTCATGAAGCGCAGGCGCAGCTGGTCGGCGAGGTAGCCGAGCGGTTCGCCGCGATCGACCATGCGGCGCGCGGCGAAGGCGATCAGCAGGCCCTCGGCGCGCCCCGCGTTGCCGGCGGCGGCGCTGGTCTGCAGATCGATGCGCGACATGCGGTCCTCGATCATCGCGAGGCGCCCCTCGACGGTGGCGATCTGCGACATCTGGGCGGCGGGCGGCGCAGGCTTGGGGCCGGGTTCGGGTGTCGTCGTCAGCGTCGCGGTGTTCGCGGCGTCGAGAAGCGTCGGCAGGTAGCCGCGCGTCGCCAGCCAGGCGACGAGCCCGGCGCCGATCACGAAGGCGATGAGCGCGACGAACAGCGTCATGCCCGCCGAGCGGCGCTGCGGAGGAACGCCGGGAGGGGCGGAAGGGATGTCCTGCATCAAGTCCTTGTCGTCGCGGTTGCTGTCCGTAGGCCGGTGTCTTGGCACATCTGCTGCGCCAAGGCCAGCAATGCGGCGTCGTCCGGCCGCGCAGCGCTGCGCACTTGCGCCCAGCCTTCCCCGGCGCGCGCGGCGACCCTCGGGCCGATCGCGGCGAGGCGAATTCGCCCGCGCGGGATTCCCGCATCGTTGCAGACTTGTGCGAACCGCAGGGCCGCCTCTCCGGAGTGGAGCAGGGCGAGGGCGGGGCTGGCCAATGCTGCGATCAGCGCGGGCGAAGGGGGGAGGGCCTCGCTGGCGTAGACCTCGCGCGTGACGATCGCGATGTCGCCCGGCACGTCGAGGGCAGTGCGTTCCCGCCCGGCGAGGCGTAGCAGGCGGCGGTGTCCGGGCTGGAGTACGCCGAGCAGGTTCTGCAGGCCGCCGTGGCCGGTGGCGGCGACCTCCATGCCCGCCTCTCGCGCGGCTTGAGCCGTGGTTTCGCCGACGCAGTAGGCGGGCAGGCCGCGATAGGCCGCCAGCTGAGGCCCACCATGGCGCAGCGCATTGGCGCTGCCGAGCAGGAGCGCGTCGATGGCGTCGCGCGCGACCGGCTCCCATGCGAGGGGGCGCACTGCGAACAGCGGGAAGGCCAGTGCCTCCAGCCCGCGTTCACGCGCTGCTGCCAGCGTGGCCGAGGCACCGGGCTCGGGGCGGAGGATCAGGATCATCGCATTCGTCGTCCCGGACTTGATCCGGGACCGCTGGCAGTCTTTAGCCGCGAACTCGCCGCGCGCGCTGCAAGGTGGGCGAGTCCCGGCCACCGGTCCCGGATCAAGTCCGGGACGACGAAAGGCTCACGCTCCGGCAAAATGCACCGTGATGGTAGGAACCGCGCGGGCAAGCAGGTCTGCCGCCAGCCGCCCCGGACCTTCCGCGTCGTCGGCGGGAAAGCGGGCCTCACCCTTAACGTGCTCGGCGCCATCGGGGCTGTAGAGCGCGGCGCGCATGACGAGATGGCCGCCCTCGTTGCGGGTCAGCACCGCGATCGGGCTGTGGCAATTGCCGCCGAGGCCCGCCAGCAGCGCCCGTTCAGCGAGCACTTGCGCGCGGCTGGGCGCGTCGTCCACGGCAGCGAGGAAGGCGCGGGTGCGTTCGTCGTCGGCGCGGCACTCGATCATGATCGCGGCCTGCGCCGGGGCGGGCAGCCAATCCTCGGCGGCGAGCGGGTGGCCAGTGCCGGTCTCGCCCAGCCGCACGAGGCCCGCCGCCGCCAGGAACGTCGCGTCGGCCTCCCCCGCCGCCAGCTTGGCGAGGCGGGTGGCGACGTTGCCGCGGAAGGTCACCACCTTGCAGTCGGGCCGGGCGTGGAGCAGCTGCGCGGCGCGGCGCGGCGCGCTGGTGCCGACGACGGCGCCGGGCGGCAACGCGGCGATGCTTTCCGCGCCGACCAGCACGTCGCGCACGTCCTCACGCGGGAGGATGGCGCCGATCGTGAAAGCCTGGGGGCGGATCGTCTCGACGTCCTTGGCCGAGTGGACCGCGAAGTCGATCTCGCCGCTCGCCAGCCAGGCGTCGAGTTCCTTGGTCCACAGCGCCTTGCCGCCGATTTCGGCGAGCGCGCGGTCCTGGATGCGATCGCCGCTGGCGGTGACGGCCACGATCTCTATATGCGCCGGATCGATTCCGTGCGCCTGGGCGAGCCGGTCTCGCGCCTCATGGGCCTGCGCCATCGCCAGCGGCGAACGGCGTGTGCCCAATTTGTAACGCTCAGGGCGGAAGGTCTGGTCTTGTTTATCGTTGGTCATCGGCGGCTTGTGCTACCGGGCATTGTCGTTCAGGGGAAGGCCGGATGAGCATAGTTCTCGGCATTGAATCCTCGTGCGACGAGACGGCGGCGGCGCTGGTCACCGACGGCAGGGTGATCCTCGCCCAGCGCATCGCCTCGCAGGACGAAGAGCACCGCCCTTTCGGCGGCGTCGTGCCGGAGATCGCCGCGCGCGCCCATGCCGAGCGGCTTGCCCCGCTGATCGAGGCGACGCTGGCCGATGCCGGGATGACGCTCGATCAGGTTGACGCGATCGCCGCGACCGCCGGGCCGGGGCTGATCGGCGGAGTCATGGTCGGCCTCGTCACCGCCAAGGCGCTGGCGATGGCCACCGACAAGCCGCTGATCGCGGTCAACCATCTCGAAGGGCACGCCCTGTCGCCGCGCCTCGCCGATGCCAGTCTCGCCTATCCCTACCTGCTGCTGCTCGTCTCGGGCGGGCACTGCCAGATTCTGCTGGTCGAGGACGTGGGCCAGTTCCGCCGCCTCGGCACAACCATCGACGACGCGCTGGGCGAGGCTTTCGACAAGTCCGCCAAGGTCCTCGGCCTCGGCTATCCCGGCGGCCCGGCGCTGGAGCGGCTGGCGCTTCAGGGCGATGCGAAGAAAGTGCCGCTGCCGCGCCCGCTCAAGGGTTCGGCCGAGCCGCACTTCTCCTTCGCCGGGCTCAAGAGCGCGGTGCTGCGGGCGAAGCAGTCGGGCGAGTACACCGATGCCGACATCGCCGCCTCGTTCCAGCAGGCCGCGATCGACTGCCTGATTGACCGCACCCGCCGGGCGCTCGCCAAGTGCGGGCCGGTGAACGCGCTAGTCGTCGCGGGCGGCGTCGCGGCGAACAAGGCGATCCGCGGCGCGCTGGAAGCGCTGGCGGCAAGCCATTCGCTGCCTTTCATCGCACCGCCGCTTAGCCTGTGTACGGACAATGCGGCGATGATCGCCTGGGCCGGTGTGGAGCGGTTCGAACGCGGGCAGTCCGACCCGCTCGACGTGGCGGCGCGCCCGCGCTGGCCGCTCGATCCGGAGGCCGAGGCGGTACGCGGTGCGGGAGTGAAGGCATGAGCGCGAAGATCGGTGTTATCGGCGCAGGCGCATGGGGCACGGCGCTGGCGCAGGCATTCGCCAGCGACGGCAGCGACGTCCTGCTCTGGGCGCGCGAGACCGAATTGGTCGAGGAGATCAACCGCGACCGCCGCAACGGCCTCTACCTGCCGAGCGCCGCGCTGGCGTCCACCATCCGCGCCACCAGCGACCTGGGCGAATTCGCCGCACTTCCGGCGCTGCTGGTGGTCGTGCCCGCTCAGTTCCTCGCCTCGGTGATCGCGGGCCTGCCTGCAGGCGACCGGGATCTCGTGCTCTGCGCCAAGGGTATCGAGGCCGGAACCGGCCGCCTGATGGCCGACGTCGCCGCGAGCGCCTGCGCGCCCGAGCGACTGGCGGTGCTCTCCGGCCCGACCTTCGCGCATGAAGTCGCCGCCGGGCTGCCGACCGCCGTGACGCTCGCCTGCGGTGGCGGGCGTGCGCAGTGGGACCGGCTGGCGCCGCTGCTCGCCCGCCCGGCGCTGCGGCCTTATTATTCCGATGACGTCGTCGGCGCCGAGATCGGCGGTGCGGTCAAGAACGTGCTCGCCATTGCCTGCGGTGTGGTCGAGGGTTTGAACCTCGGCCAGAACGCCCGCGCGGCGCTGATCGCGCGCGGTTATGCCGAAATGCTGCGCTTCGGGCTGGCGAGAGGCGCCCGCGCGGAGACGCTGTCGGGCCTGTGCGGCCTTGGCGATCTGGTACTGACCTGTTCCTCCACCTCCAGCCGCAACTTCTCGCTCGGTCTCGCGCTGGGCAAGGGGCTGACCGCCGCCGAGGCGCTGTCGGGCAAGAACAGCGTGGCCGAAGGCGCGGCGACCGCGCCGGTGCTCGCCGACCTCGCCCGCCGTGACGGCATCCAGATGCCCATCGTCGAGGCGGTCGAACGGCTGCTGAAGGGCGAGGCTCCGGCGAGCGCGGTCGTGAGCGATCTCCTGTCGCGCCCGCTGCGCGACGAGCAGGAGCCGCTTTCTTGAGCACGCCATACGGCGATCCCGCCCACGCACCGCAAGGCGACAAGGAGCGCGACGACATCGCCGCTCTCGCCAAGGGCGGGCGCACCAACCTGTTCGGATTCTTCCTGCGGCTCGCCGCGCGCATCCCGTTCCTGTTCATCGCCGGGCGCGCCGCGTCCTACGGACCGGCCGCGCTGGGCCGCTTCGCCTCGGCGCTGGTGCTGATCGAGCTGACCTCGATGCTCTGCACGATGGGCGAGAAGCGCGGGCTGGCGCAGCGGCTGTCGGAGACCGAGGGGCAGGTGCGGCCTGCCAACGTGATCGCCGACGGCTCGATCCTCGCGATCATCGCCAGTTGCACCGCCGCCCTGCTGTTCTGGTTCGTGCCGGGCGTGCTGTTCCCGGGTGGCCATTACACGCAGATCGACCGCTTGATGGTGATCGCGCTGCCGCCTTTCACGATGACCGAGATCTGGCTGGCCGCGCTCGCCTATCGTCTGCGGGTGACGCCGACGGTGTGGTCGCGTGCGATCGTGGAGCCCTGGACGATCTCGATCATGGCGGGCGCGATGATCTGGCTGGCACCCGAAAGCGGGCTGTCCATCGCCTACATCGCCTCGATCTACGCCGCCGCGATCACCGCGTTCATCCCGTTCTTCCGCGAATACGGCCTGCCGCGCGGGTGGAAGCCACGGCCGGGCGCGATGCGCAAGCTGGCCTTGCGCTCGCTGCCGATCGCGCTGGCCGACGCCATCGAGTGGGGCACCCGGCGCGTCGACATCTTCCTGCTCGGCTTCCTTGCTCCGGCTTCGGCGGTCGGCGTCTATTACGCCGCGCAGCAGGTCGCGAGCCTGCCGCAGAAGCTCAAGACCAGCTTCGAGCCGGTGCTCGGCCCGGTGATCACCCGCAACCTGAAGGAAAAGGACTATGCCGCGATCGCCCGGCAGGTCTGTCAGGTGGGATTCTGGATCACCGCCTCGCAAGCCGGGATCGCACTGGCGCTGGGCATTCCCGGCAACGGCGTGATGGGCCTCGTCGGACGCGAGTTCGTCGGCGGCACCGGGGCGCTGGCCTTCCTGCTCGCCGCCGAGGTGGTCGCCGCCACCGCCGTGGTGAGCGAGGCGGCGCTGATCTACGTTGCGCGGCTGCGCAACTTGTGGGTCTCGATCGGGACCATCGCGCTGCAGGCGGCGCTGACGCTCTTCGGTATCCTGCTGATGCAGCGGCTCGGCTTCAATCCGCTGTTCCAGGCCGCCGCTGCCGCCTGCGCGCTGATGCTGGCGCTGGGGCTGTCCTCGATCGTCAAGTCGGTGATGCTTGCGCGCATCCTCAAGGAGCCGATCAACAACTGGCGCTGGGCGCTGGTCTGGGCGGCTTTGCCGGCCGTCGTCATCGGTTTCCTCGCGGTGCGCTTCCTGCCCGAGTGGGCGGCGCTGGCCTTCGGGATCCCGGCGATCATGGGTTCCTACTTCCTCGTCATCTGGAAGAAGGCGTTCGGGCCTGAGGACCGGCGGCTGTTCCAGAAGGCGAAGAAGGTCGAAACTCCGCTTGGCGAGCAACTGCCCGGCTGACAGCCCGGCTTCGGTTCTCTAGGTTGCCTACATGAATCCCCGCCGCGCATCGCTGATCGTCGCCGGAGCCGCGCTGTGCCTGGTCATGTCCTTCGCCGTCACCCGGGCGCGGGGGCTTGCGTTCATCGGCGACCTCGACCGGCAGGCTTCGGCCGCGCGCGATGCTGTGGGCGGGAAGGGCGTGACGCTGAATTTCCGCGACCGCTACGGCTGGCTGACCCGCCACCCGGTGCTCTCCGGCGGCAGGGACCTTTCGCCCGCGACGCGCAAGGCTGTCGCCGCCGCCATCGCCGCGGTGCCGGGGATCGCCGGGGTGAGCTGGGCGCGGGACGGCGACGATCGCAGCGTCTCGGCCCATTGCCAGGACGACGTCGAGCGCATCCTCGAAACCCGCACCATCCGTTTCGGCGAGGCCAGCACGCGCCTCGAACCGTCGAGCGAGCGGCTGCTGGGCGAAGTGGCGCGCTCGCTGCGGCCTTGCGTGGGCAGCATCATCGCGGTGACCGGGCATACCGACGCCTCGGGCAACCAGAAGGTCAATGTCGCGCTCTCGCAGGCGCGGGCGGAGGCGGTGCGTTCGGCGCTGATCGCGCGCGGCATCCCGGCGACGAACCTGCGTGCGGCAGGCCTCGGCTCGGCGCGGCCGGTGGAAGGGCTGGACCCGCTCGACCCGGCCAATCGGCGCATCGAGTTCTCGGTGCTCTACACCGCGCCGGTCAAGCCGACGCCGATCGATACGCCGGGGCCTGAATGATGGACCCTGAATGTTGGACTTGAGGGACTAGGAAAGGACGCTGCCTTGCCGCTATGGCTGGAAATGGCCGTCTCGGTGCTGCTGTCCTACGGGATCGGCTTCGGCATCGGCGCCGCAATATGGAATCGCAGGAAGGTGAACTGACGTGCTGGAAATGGTTCAGGCGAACTGGCTGGTCTTCATCGTCGCGCTGCTCGTGGGCATCGTGGTGGCCTACTGGGTCTTCATCCACGGCTCGAAGCCGGCGCGGCGCGAGCATCGCCCCGACGTGCTCGACGAGGGCGCGGCGCCCGCGCAGCGCAACCAGGCGCTGATAGACGACGCGCCGCCCGCCTCGCAGTACCACATCGACCCGCCGGCGATGGCCGGGACGATGGCGGGCATCGGCGAAGTCATCGCCGTTGCCGCGCAGGAAGAGGCCGACGAGGCGCGCCACAACGATGCGGCGCACGAGCCCCCGCAGACCATCGCCGCCGAGCCCGACCCGACGCCCGCTCCTCCGGCCCCGCCGGTCGTGGAGACGGCCGAGGGTGAAGTCGCGGCGGACGACCTGCGCAAGATCAAGGGTCTCGGCCCCAAGATGCTGACATTGCTCCATGCGCTGGGCGTAACGAGCTACGCCCAGATCGCGGCATGGAGCGATGCCGACCTCGACGACCTCGACACCAAGCTCGGGGCCTTCGCGGGCCGCCCGCGCCGCGACAGCTGGGTGGAGCAGGCGCGGTTGTTGTCGAGCGGCGATACCGGCGCTTACGAGGCACAGTTCGGGAAGCTCTGAGTATTTTCTGCAAATCCGCCGCAGGCGGATTTGGCGGCACCGGCCCACGCCCCCACCCGACCTCCCACGAGTGTACCATAGATGGGAGGTCGGGTGGGGGCGTGGGCCGGTGCCGCAGCGAAAATGCCCGTCAGGGCATTTTCCAGACAGAGTCTCTAACGACTCCCCATCTCGATCACGGCGCGGGCGATCGAGACGAGTTCGGCCTCGCGGTTGACGCCGGCCTTCTGGAAGATCGTGCGCAGTTGGCTCGACACCGTCTGCGCGCTGACACTGCGCATCCGGGCGACTTCCTGCCGCGAATGGCCCTGCGCCAGCAGCGCGACGATCTCTCCCTCGGCCCGCGTCAACTCGAGCGCGGCGGAGAGGCGGCCGCCCTGATCCCCGGTGAAGCCGAGCGGCGCCTTGAGCGTGACGATCACACTGGGCGCGAAGCCGAAATTCCAGTGCTGCCGGGGCAGGGCGCAGATCTCGACCAGCAGCGGGCCGTGCACCGACTGCATCCACAGTTCGGACGGCATCGCCTGACGGCTGGCGAGGGCGACGCCGATCCGCATCTGCAGCAACCGGTCGAGATCCGGGCGCACGGCCCGCAAGGCCCCCGCGCGCACTTGCAGGGTATCGGGCGACAGCAGCCGCTCGGCCGCCTGCGTCACCGCGCGAACCCGACCCGTCGCATCCAGCAGGACCGCCGCCGTGCGCATCGCGTCGAGCGAGCCGCGCAGCATGTCCGCGCCCTGATGCTCGATGGCGGCCTGCAGGCGGATCGCGGCCATGACATGGGGCGCGGCGTCGTGAAGCGCCTGACGCTGAACCTCGGTCGTGCGTCCGTCGCTGGCCGAATGGAGCGCGGCGAGCCCGAAGAAGGCGCCGGGGTCGTCCGCCAGCACCAGTTGCGCGCCATGTTCGGCATCCCAGCGCTGGACGTGTTGGTTGTAGGCTTCGTTGGGGGCGGCGGCGCGAATTGCGTCGTAGTGATGCTCCCACACGACTTCGCCCGGCCCCCGGCCCGCGGCGACGCGGTAGTTCACGTCGGGCCGATGCCCGCCGATCGCGAGGAAATCGTCGATATAGCCTTCGGAGATGTCGGTGACCCAGTTGAAGAGCGTGTGGCTTTCACCGATGGCGATAAGCTGCGCCCGCGCCGAACCCGTCGCGCTGGCCAGAGCCTTCAGTGCGCCGTCCCAACCGGCCTCTTCGAATGGAGCGCGCGCGAAGAGCGCCCCCAGTTCCTCGATTCGTATGGTCCTGCCCCCCGACTGCGACCGGGAAACAATGTGAACTGCGCGTCAACTTTACGCAAGCCCATGTAAAACGGGGCGGATCGAGGGGCGATACCATGATCATGGTATGCGCCGAATCACCATTTCGGGCATCTGCGTAGATGCGACCCGAAGGATCGGTAATTCTAATGCGATCCTTTACCAAACTACCCGGGGCCTGGTTGCAGGCCCCGGGCTTTCTTTGTGGGGGTGGCGGCACTTTGACGTGATTCGCGGGAACCCGGAAACCCACCTTGCGACATTGCGTGTCAGGTGGCCGCCAAACGGATTTTCGCGCTTCAACCGGATATATGCGCGCGGCTGTTCATTAACGGCTGGATGCGGGTGCCGAAGTTCTCCACCCCTTCCACGAAGTCGTCGAAGGTCAGCAGGACGCCGCCGGTTCCGGGCACTTGCGCCATCTCGTCCAGCATTCGCGCCACGGTCTCGTAGCTGCCGACGAGGGTGCCCATGTTGATGTTCACGGCGCCTTCCGGCGCCGCCAGCTGGCGTACGTTGGTGTCGGTGTTGACGGTGTCCTTGGCGCCCTGGTCTGCCAGCCACGAAATCGCGTCGATGTCGACGCCTTCGTTGTAGAGCTTCCACTTCGCCTGCGCTTCCTCGTCGGTCTCGGCGGCGATGACCATGACGAGGACGAAGACCTGCACGTCGCGCCCGGTTTCGGCGATGAACCTCGCCAGCCGCTCGTTGTTGAAGGCGAAGGCGGTCGGCGTGTTCACGCCCTTGCCGAGACAGAAGGCATAGTCCGCCCACTTGGCCGAGAACGCCAGCCCCGCGTCCGAGGAGCCCGCGCAGATGATCTTCATGTCACCCTGCGGGGTCGGCCGCACGAGGCAGTCGTCCATCGTGTAGTGCTCGCCCTTGAAGTCGGAGCGGCCGGTCTCCCACAACTCGCGCAGGATGCGGGCATATTCGTCCAGCACCTGATAGCGGTTGCGGAAGTGCTCCTCGCCCGGCCAAAGGCCCATCTGGGTGTACTCGGGCGGCTGCCAGCCGGTGATCAGGTTGAGGCCGAAGCGGCCGTGGCTGATCGAATCGATGGTGTTGCACATCCGCGCCGCGAAGGCGGGCGGGATGATCAGCGTCGGGCAGGTGGCGTAGATCTTGATCTTCTCGGTCACGGCGGCGAGGCCGGACATCAGGGTGAAGCTCTCCAGCCCGTATTCCCAGAACTCCGACTTGCCGCCGAAGCCGCGCAGCTTGATCATCGAGAGCAGGAAGTCGAGCCCGTGCTTCTCGGCCCGGATCGCGATCTCCTTATTGAGATCGAAGCTGGGCATGTACTGCGGCGAAGTCGTGCTGATCAGCCAGCCGTTGTTGTTGATGGGCACGAAGACGCCGACTTGCATGGACTAGCTCTCCAGAAACTTGACGACGAGGCGGTTGAAGCCCGCGGGATCGGTGACGTTGCAGGCATGGCCGCCCCATCCAAAGGTGGCGACGTCGGCCGCGGGGATCGGTCCGGCAAGGTCCAGTGAGGCCGCGCAAGGCACGAGGAAATCGTCGCGCGTGGCGATGACGAGGGTTTCGCCCAGCCTGGCCAGCCGCTCGGCCGCAGGGGCATAGGCGCTGACCGCGGCGATGCGCTTTTCCATCGTCTCCGCGCCGGGGAAGCCCGCGATGTGGTGCGCAAGGTCAGCCTCGAGCAGCGCGTCGTTGGCGGCGATCCAGTCGGGCGGGTAGAGGAACAGCGGCTGCGCGCGCAGGAACGGCTCGTTCCCGGCATGACGCAGCAGGGCGAGGCGGGCCTCGAAGCAGCGGCGGGTGTGCGGGGAGAGGGTGCGCCAGCCGTTGATCACCACCAGCTTGTCGATCCGGCCGGAGGCGAGGGCGGTCTCGATCCCGATCATCCCGCCCAGCGCGTGGCCGACGAAGTGTGCTCGCGTGATGCCGAGCGCATCCATCAGCGCGATGACATCCTGCGCCATGTCCTCGATCGAGGTCGTTTCCGGCAGCGCGCGATCGCTGCGGCCGGTGCCGCGCTGGTCGTAGGTCAGGACGCGGTGGTTCGCGGAGAGTGCGGCGAGGTTGGGCTGCCAGTAGGCGCCGCTGCCGCCGAGGCCGCTCGACAGGATCAGCGTGGGCGCGCCTTCGGGGCCGTGGAACTCGTAGTGGAGGCCGGCGGCAGTGCTCATGCGCGACGGGGCTTCGATGCTTCGACAGGCTCAGCACTCAGCCTGAGCGGGGTTAGGGGGCGATGCCACTGAACCGAACCACTCCCTCGTCGTTGCGAGCGCAGCGAAGCAATCCAGGGCAGTTTTGCGCCGCCCTGGATTGCTTCGCTGCGCTCGCAATGACGATTCAAGGTCTTTGGTAGCCTGCGCTGTCTCCGCTCACCCTGAGCCTGTCGAAGGGTCATGCCAGATGCGCCACCGACGCGATCTCGACGAGGCAGTCGGGCTTCACGAGGTCGGTCTTGATGCAGTAGCGCGCAGGCTTGTCGCCGGGAAAGTACTCGGCATAGACGGCGTTGAACGCGGCGTAGTCGGCCATGTCCTTGAGGAAGATGTGGTTCATGGCGACGTCGGCCATGGTGCCGCCCGCGGCCTCCACGGTGATCCGGATCGCCTCCAGCACGTGGCGGGTCTGCGCCGCCGCATCGCCGACATGCAGGACAGTGCCGCCTTCGCCCAGCGCCAGCATGCCCGAGACGTAGAGCACGTTACCCGCTTTCGCCCCGGCCGAATAGGGCGCGATCGGGGTGGGGAACTCGGACGGGTTCACGGCTTCGAAGGGCATCGTCACTCCTTTGGTGGAAGCTGGCTCACGGCAGTGCGGAAATCGGCGACCGTGCTGACCCAGCCGAAGAACTTCTCGACGTTGTAGGCGGTGGCCTCCTTGATGAAGTCGGGGCCGAGGTGATGCGTCGCATCCTCCAGCAGCACGCCGAAGTATTCGAGGTGGAAGCCGTCGCGCAGGGTCGATTCGACGCAGACGTTGGTGGCGATGCCGGTGAACACCAGCGTGCGGATGCCGCGCGCGCGCAGGACGGAATCGAGCTGCGAGTTGAAGAAGGCCGAATAGCGCGGCTTGTGGACGCGAAGGTCGCCGTCCTTCGGTGTCAGCGCATCGACCAGTTCGTAGTCCCAGCCGCCGCGCGCGAGGAACTTGCCCGAGAGTTCGGGGCGCCTGCGCATGGTCTTGAGCGCGTTGGACTTGTGGAAGTTGGGCGAGAGCGGCGTGCCTGCCTCGACATAGTCGGCGTCCCAGCCGTTCTGCAGGAACACCACCGTCATCCCGGCCGCGCGGGCGGTGTCGAGCACTTCGGCGATATGGCCGATAGTGGCGGCGGCGGGCCCGACGTCGAAGCCCGCCTCGTCCACGTAGCCGCCTTTGGAGGCATAAGCGTTCTGCATGTCGACGACGATGACGGCGGTTGTCGCCGGATCGAGCCGGATGGCCTCGGGCCGCGCAGGAAGCACTGCGGAGGAGTGGGAACCGGGGGACGGGTCGACGATGATCTCGCTCACCCCGATACTATCGAGCACAGGTCCGGGGTGGTCAAGGTGGCTGTTAAGCGCCTGATAGCTTTACGGGGAATCGCCCTTGCGAGCGGAGGTGGACGGGGAAAACCCGGCCCTCACACGGCCGAGGGGCGCGGCTCCTGCGGCCTGACGCCCAGCAGGCGCTCCAGCGCCGCTGCGAAGCCGGCGTTGCGCTGGCGGTTGGACGACTGGATGCGATCGAGGTCGAGCCCACTGCCGCCGGTCAGCAGCACGCCGAACTCGCCCTTGCCGACCCAGCGCACTTGCGCCTGCAGGTCCGCCTGTCCGGGCAGCGAGACGCGCAGCATCTCGCCGGTGCTCGGCTGCAAGGTGCGCGAGGCGATGCACATGCCGCCGGGCGAGACGTTGCGCACGATGACGTCCTCGCCCGTTCGCCCCTCGCCGCCGATGACGGCCTTGATCAGCGTCCGCACACGCGGCGCGCGCTGCTGTTGCGCGCCCTGGCCGGCGGCGGCTTCCGACGAGACGGAGGCTCGCCGCGCCAGCGCTTTCAGCCACTCGGGTCGCTCGCTGCTCGCGAAATCATCGATGTCCGCCATGGGATCGGCTACCTCTTCGCATTCGTGTCCCCGGTGCATCATCTAGCGCGGTCGAACCGGCGGCGCTGCGGTGGGGGGTGAGAACGATGCGCCAGCCGGTTCGCGTTTATTGTGCAGTCGCACAGTTCCCGGATGGTTAACAAATCCCTTACGTAAGTTGCCCTGTGAAAACGATTGAATTGGCGGTAGGGATGCTTTGGGTGCCGTTATGGTGCCTCCGGGTGCCGGTCTGTTCCGGGTTCTTCCGTTGCAAAATCTGCATTTTAGTCACCGCCCTCTTGTCGCGGTGCAGTAAAACCTGACATGACAAGCCGACATGCTCCGCCAGTACGAACTCGTCGAACGCGTCAAGGAATACGCTCCGGAGGCCGATGAGGCCCTCCTGAACCGTGCCTACGTCTATACCGTGCAGAAGCACGGCACCCAGAAACGCGCCAGTGGCGACCCCTATTTCAGCCATCCGGTCGAAGTGGCGGGCCTGATGACCGAGCTGAAGCTCGATCAGCAGACCATCATCACCGCGTTGCTCCACGACACTGTCGAAGACACCCTCGCCACGATCGAGGAGATCGACAAGCTGTTCGGCCCCGACGTCGCGCGGCTGGTCGACGGCGTCACCAAGCTCTCCAAGATCGAGGTGATGACCGAGAGCGAACGCGCGGCGGAAAACCTGCGCAAGTTCCTGCTGGCGATGAGCGAGGACTTGCGCGTTCTCCTCGTCAAGCTGGCCGATCGCCTGCACAACATGCGCACCCTCCATTACATCAAGAAGGAGGACAAGCGCCGCCGTATCGCCCGCGAGACCATGGATATCTACGCCCCGCTCGCCGAGCGCGTGGGCATGTACGAATACATGCGTGAGATGCAATTGCTCGCCTTCGAACAGCTGGAACCCGAAGGCTACGCCACGATCACCGGCCGCCTTGCGCAGATCCGCAGCGAAGAGGGCGGGCAGGTCGACGAACTGGCGCTGTCGATCAAGCAGGTGCTGGCCGAGGCGGGCCTCAACGTCGAGGTTTCCGGCCGCGAGAAGCACCCCTATTCGATCTGGCGCAAGATGGCCGAGCGCCACGTCAACTTCGAGCAGATCACCGACATCATGGCCTTCCGCGTTCTGACGGACAGCGTGGACGACTGTTACCGCGCGCTCGGCGTGCTGCATCAGGCGTGGCAGATGATCCCGGGGCGCTTCAAGGACTACATCTCGACGCCCAAGTCGAACGGCTACCAGTCGCTGCACACGGCGCTGATCTTCCAGCGCTCGATGCGTATCGAGGTACAAATCCGCACGCGCGAGATGCACCGGCTCAACGAATTCGGCCTCGCCGCGCATTGGGCCTACAAGCAGGGCGGCGCGCGGCCCGACGGGCAGGTCGGCTGGCTGCGCGACCTGATTGAGATCGTCGACGCCAGCCACGACGCCGAGGAACTGCTCGAGAACACCAAGATGGCGATCTACCAGGATCGCATCTTCGCCTTCACCCCTAAGGGCGCGCTGTTCCAGCTGCCCAAGGGTTCGACGGCGGTGGATTTCGCGTATGCGGTGCACACCAATCTCGGCAACGCAGCGGTCGGCGTGAAGATCAACAACCGGCACGTGCCGATGCGCACGCAGCTTGCGAACGGCGACGTGGTGGAGATCATCAAGAGCACCACCTCGGAGCCGCAGCTTTCGTGGCTGGGCTTCGTCGTCACCGGCAAGGCCCGCGCCGCCATCCGCCGCGCCGTCCGCGCCAAGGAACGCGCCGAAGTCGCCGAGATCGGCGGCAAGCTCTACGACGAGATCGCCGGCCGCCTGCCGCAGCGCCTCGGCAAGAAGGCGCTTGCCCACGCGGTCGAGCGCCTGGACCTCCGCGACGAGGAAGACCTGATGTTCGCGATCGGTTCGGGCCGCCTGTCGGACCGTCAGGTCATGGAGGCATTGGTCCCAGGCAGCACGGCGGAACTGCCCGAAGACCCCGAATGGACCCGCACCGAACGCGCGATCTCGATCCGTGGTCTCACGGCGGGGGTCGGCTTCGAGCTGGCGGAATGCTGCCACCCGGTCCCCGGCGACCGCATCGTCGGCCTGCGTCGCCCGGATCACAAGGTGGAAGTCCACGCGATCGACTGCATGACGCTGGCGAGCGGCGTCGATGCCGACTGGCTCGACCTGTCATGGGGCGAGCGCACCACAGGCGCGGTCGGACGCCTGCAGCTTATCCTCTACAACCGCCCGGGTACGCTCGCCGAAGTCACGCAGATCCTTGCGAGCAACCGCGCCAATGTCACCAACCTGCAGATGACCCAGCGCGACGAGCCCTTCGGCACTTACGAGGTGGACCTCGAGGTTTCCGACCTCGCGCACCTCACCCGCATCGTCGGCGCCCTGCGCGCCAGCGAAGCGGTGGCCGACGCTGAACGCATCTGACCAAATTCCTCCCCGAGCTTGCTCGGGGAGGGGGACCGCCCGCGTAGCGGGTGGTGGAGGGGGCTACTCCCTCAGAACGTCAGCGAAACCTCGACGTCATCGCCTTCTCCGATCCCTTCGGCCTTGCGCACGGCGGCCTTCACCGGCAGCAGCCAGCCGCCGTCGGACTTGCTCGGAAACACCGAGGTTGCGAACTCGGTCGCGCCGATCCGCGCCTTGACCTTGAGCGAGCCGAACCCGCGCGCGGTGCCTTCCAGCTTGCGCATGATCGCCGTGCCGGACAGCGTCTCGCCCGCCGCGCCATCGATGGTGAGGAAGTGCCAGGTGCCGTTATTCGCCCCTCCGGTCCAGCGCCACAGACGGCCGGCGTGCCGCAGGTGCTCGCTGTGTGCGCTCATGGCTTCGTCGCGTCCTGCTTCACGGGCCGGATCGGCACGGGTGCATTGCAGACGTCCACCCCGCCCGCGGGCTGGATGTAGAAGCTGTCCTTCCGGTTCGCGCGCTTGTCGACGTAGGCGGCGAAGCTCGCGCTCTCGGTGGAGAGGTATTCGTAGGCAGGCAGGTCCGCCAGGTCGCTGCCCATCCGCACGGAGACGATCGGCGTGCGCTCTTCAGGCGTTTCATAGAAGCCCAGCGCACCTGTACCGCGCGGTAGCGACGACAGGTGCTCCATCCCCGCGATGATCCGCCCGACGAGTGCGATGTTGCGGTCCAGCTGACGCGGCGCTTGTCCGATCACGGTGTAGAGTTCGGCGCCGGTGCCGGTATCGGGTGAGAGATTGCGGCCAACGCCGACCATGCCGTAGCAGTGGACGGGCCAGCCTGTGCGGCCATCTGCCGCGATGGGCCAGCCGTGATCGAACAGCGTCAGGCCGTTGCGCAGATAGGAATCCGGATTGGTTGGGATCGTCGCAGGTTGTCCGGGCTCTTGCGCGCTGCGCTGCATGAAGCTCGATCGCAACCTTTCGTCGAGCGGCGTTACGTAGCCCTTCTCGGTTGGCTTCGCCAATCCCGCAGGCAAAGCCTTTGCCTTGCCCGGCGTCTCGCCATCGGGATCGCCCCACTGCACGACATAGTTGTCCTGCACTCGCACGACTGCGATCCCGTCGAACCAGTGCGCGGCCACCAGCTTGCGGATGTTCCCGACCCACCCTTGCGAGAACGGCGCTGGCATCAACTGTATCACCACGCGGCGCGACCCGCCCTTGGCGTCGGGCGCAAGATCCATGACCATCAGGTCGCCCGGCGCGATACGCTGCCAGTCGGAAGCGGGAGCGGTATCGACGACGTCATTGGGCGTGACCGGCTTGTCCCCGGCCGCCAGCGAAGGCGTGGCAAGAGCGGCAAGTGCGACGGCGGAAAAGAAAGTGCGCATGAAGGCTTCATGCCATCACCACACCGCTTGCGAAACCCCGCGGGACTCGTTAGTGGCGGCCTCCTTACCAGTGCATGCGGAGCGGTGGCCGAGTGGTCGAAGGCGCTCGCCTGGAAAGTGAGTATACGCCAAAAGCGTATCGAGGGTTCGAATCCCTCCCGCTCCGCCAACTGTCGTTGAAATAGAACGATTAAATTGAGAATCGAAGCCCGGTTCCCATAACCGCTCCCCGATAACGATGTTGCTAGACAATCGATTTGTTCTAGCCGAGCGATCTGGAACCTTCTTTTTTGAGATTTTTGCCTGGGGGCGGGGGGGATGGTTCGAGCGCAATCGCGTGAACCTGGGTCCATCGCGACCTTTGCGACAAAACCAATTTTTCAAAGTTTTCCCGCCCTGGTGATCCCGCTTTCCGAGAGATGGGGGCTGAGCTATGCCTGAAATTAGGTAACTGCTCATTGGAGAACGAAGGCATGGCTGCCAACGGCGTAAATCTGGACGCATTGATTCCACGCGAGGATTTCGCCGCACCTACTACGCCATATAAAGGCACGCCCATCGGAACAATCGGTATGGGTAGGCTTCGGGAGGATTTTTTTGCAGGGAGTTTAAGGAAACCCGATTTCCAGCGCGAAACTAGCAATTGGACGGCGCAAAAGATCGTTGATTTGATCGCTGCGTTTCTCGATGGTGACCTAATTCCTGCAATTATTCTTTGGCGGTCCGGGCAGTACGTATTTGTAATTGACGGTGCTCACCGACTAAGCGCGCTATTGGCGTGGATTTATGACGATTATGGCGATAAATCACGCTCACTTAACTACTTCCAAAACCAAATACCCGAAGAGCAAAAAAGCTCGCTGAACAAACAAGAAAGCTGGTCGAATCTAATATTGGCACCTTCGCCTCATATGTAGATTCTAGCAAAACTCTGTTTTCTAATGAAAAAATCCGCGAACGCGTAGGGATGATGAACTCTAATTCGTTTGTGGCGCAGTGGGTTCCTGCTGGCGATGCACTCGGGGCAGAAAACTCATTCTTCAAGATCAATCAAGCGCCCAGCCCCGTTGATCCTATTGAGAAGCGGATATTGAGGGGGCGGCGATCGGCAACAGCGATCGCCACGCGCGCTATCAGCCGCGCAGGTGCAGGTCACAAATACTGGAGCGAGTTTTCCAGCGATATCCAGCAGGAAATCGAAAATTCGGGAAAGTTCATTCATGATGCCCTTTATTTACCGCCAATGGGCGGTGCGCCCATCAAAACCTCTGATGTTCAAGTTGGGGGAAGAGGCTACAGTTCTTTGCCGTTCATTTTCGAACTTGTTAATTTGGTAAATGGAATTGGTCTTAAAGATCCGTTGATAGACGATAACGACGGGGCAAAAACTGTTGAGTTTCTTCATAAAGTCCGGAGGCGATTGGAGCGAATAACCACCACGTCGCCCGGTTCTCTTGGTCTTCATCCGTTAATATATTTCTACACTCGGGGTGGGGCTTTTCAGCCAGTTGCTTTCCTCGCGGCACTCCAAACCTTTGAAAAGCTCGCTGGGAGAGGGAAATTAGATGAATTCACTCGCGTCCGGCGATCCTTCGAAGACTTTTTGGTCGCTCGCAAAGAGGCGTTCACTTTGATCGTCAAAAATTTGGGGGCGGGTCATCGAAGTCGGCCCGCTTTGGAGGATTTTATGACGCTGGCTTTGGAAGGGCTGTGGGCTGGTAAAGAGGCTGCCGAGATTATTACAGAGATGGCTGGTGATAATCGCTTCCGGTTTTTTGCCGCTCCTGCACCAGTAAGAGCCTGATCGGAAAATAAGTTGAGTGGTATCAGCAAGTTAGCTTGACGCTTTGGCCTGTCATTGATTCATGGGTTTCGCCAAAAACTACCATGGATTCAACGATGTGGACCGATACCACTCGCGCCCTTCATGCGCGAAGAGGGCTAGCTTTGCCAAGCGATTTGACGGATGCCGAGTGGGCGCTGCTGGAGCCATTGCTTCCACCTGCGTCTCGTGTCGGACGGCCCCGCAAATGGCCATTACGACGCATCGTCGAGGCAATTCTGTACCTACTGCGCGGAGGCCTGCCATGGCGGATGCTGCCGCCTTGCTTTCCGCCGGTGTCGAGCGTGCGGCATTGGTTCTACTTGTGGCGAGACAACGGGCTGTGGCTGACGATAAACCACACCTTGTTGATGATGGCCCGAGAAGCTGATGGGCGAGAGGCTTCTCCCAGCGCTGGCGTGATCGACAGCCAGTCGGTCAAGACGACCGAAAGCGGTGGCCTGTGCGGTTACGATGCAGCGAAGAAGATCAAAGGACGCAAACGGCACATCCTGACCGACACCGATGGAAATCTTGTCCATGCCGTTGTGCACGCCGCCGACATTCAGGACCGGGACGGGGCACCGCTGGTCCTTGGAGAAATCGTCAGGCGCTTCCCCTGGCTGCGTCACGTGTTTGCAGACGGCGGCTATGCCGGAAACAAGCTCAGGGAGGCCCTGCGCCGGATCGGAAAGTGGACCGTCGAAATCATCAAACGGTCCGATACTGCCAAGGGCTTCGAGGTCTTGCCGCGACGATGGGTCGTCGAAAGAACGCTCGCATGGCTGAGCCGCAACCGGCGTCTGGCAAAGGACTTCGAGGAAACCATCGCGTCCGCCACAGCTTGGCTCTTTATCGCATCCATCCAGCTATATGCTCGCCGCATCGCAAGGCCCTGATTGCCACGCCCGCAATTTTGAATCAGACACTAAGAGAAAATAGCAGCGGCAAACGGAGTTTTAGCACAAGCACAAAGTCCGCGGCATTCGTCAGCGAGCTTACCCAAAATGGAGCGCGCTGTGGAATATGTGGCGGGCTCCTCCACAGAAATTCAATCACTACTGACCATATTGAACGCAAGGCAGATGGTGGGGGGGCTCATTCCGGCAACGCTCAGGTCGCTCATCCGTACTGCAATACGACTTATAAGGAGAATGGCGCCAAGCGCGGTTTTGCTCAAGCCGATGTTTGATCTAGAAGCATGGTAATTGCATCCTAGTGAAAGCTACCTCTAAGACGTCGTCTTTGTAGGTACAACAGAAATAGCGGAATTTTCCGTGTAATTGACGAAGCGGACGCCTCCTGCGCTACGCTGCCCGGGGAGGGGTCCGCTTGCCGGTCAACGCTCCCGCGCTGCAAAAGCAGCTGATCGGTAATCTATACTGCTGAACAGTAAGATATTACGATTAGGTGTTTCAGTTTCTTGAAGCCGCTATGCGCTGAGAAACTAGAGATCAAACTGCGGTCGGAAAAACATATCGCTCGACTTGCCTGAAATATCTTTGTCAGGCCGCCACCACCCGTCGAGAATTCCCGAAAATTTTAATCGATTTATACTCGTTTGAACTTTCTTCGGATAGTCCGGCATGTCATTCAGGGGCAATGATGCTAGAAGTCGGACAGATAAGTATCTGTAGTCTACGCTATCGAACTGCGAGTTGCATATAACTGTTTTACACCATCCTGATATTCGCTCCAGCGCGGGCAGATCCCATCCAATGTTAGCAGGAGCACTCGATCGATCTATCCATTGCTTTGCGCCAAGAAGTTTTTCACTTCGAATGGATCGCCAAGAAATTGCTGATAATTCGCCAGAGATCTCGAACCCTCTGACGCCTGCAATTTCGGTCAAATCGTCGAGCCGCGCGTAGCTATCCAAAGATTCGTTGATCTTACACACGTATGCGTATGCGAGAACGTAAGCTGAAAGCCGTTTTCCGCGCAAATCGTCGATCGCCTTTTGATGATTTCGATCGATTTCAAAATCGAGTGCATCAGCATCAAGGCCATATCGTGCCAAATGTTTGAGTTTTTTTATCGGAACTCCGCTTTCGATCGATATAAAAGATAGACTGGGCATGTTCTAAAATTCCCAATGGATCAGATGATTTCGGATTTTGTCTAGAAGATTCTCACCTGACCCTCGCGCGTCCGCGCGGTACTACTTAAGAGTAGTGTTGCTCGCCGAAGCACTGCGAAGCAGCGGATGTCGCGGTTTACGGGCAGCTTCTTCAAGACAACGAGGAGCAACGAAAATTTCAAAGTGAGGATTAGTCGTCTCGAATTTTCGTTTTGGGCGCTTGCAAGGCGAGGCTATTGGCTTCTGGGATGTTACCCGCGCCCCGATCGATATTGCGGGAGGCTCGTCAGGAATGTTTGAAGCTCGTCGTAGCCGATTAGCGTCCGCCGACCCGCCTTCCGCGCTGAGATATCGCCTCGAGCAAGCGCCTCGTAAATCGCTGTGCGACTGATTCCGGAGAGCCGAACGGCTTCGGGGATAGTGACGGCAATTGGTGTTTGCATACTCTCATCCTCGCAAGGTCATGAGCGTGATTACTCGGACGTTGCAGGACGATTTTCATCCTTCGCCGGTCGGCGAAACAGGAGGGGTTTTCAAGATATCCATGACGCGCCCCGCAGGATGATCGCTAAAATGGCGGACCATCAGAGGAAAAGCTTGGTTTGGCCCCAGCACAGCAAGTGCGTGGTTGAAAAAACTATCGAACCACCGCGCGGTCTCTACGGCCAGATGATCTTTCGGCTCTCGACTGACGATCTCACGCGCAGTTTCAAGTTTTGCTCGGCTGACTTGACCGAACCAGCCGCCGCTCATTTTGCGAGCGGCAGCGGTAAGCTTGACGGATTGGGTGCGGCCATCGTCCTTGTGCATTTGAAGCCAGGCATTCGCGAAACCCGCAAGGATGCCAAAGCGCAAAAATTCTTCGTTCGTATTGCCGGGCCTGCCGTTACGCGATCGCTGAACGAACATCTGGTCTAGCGCATTGTTCTCTCGCGCCACCAGGGCGACGGCAGGGCGTAGGATTGGCAACAGGGCGTCTGGCGGGAAGTCGTGGGCCTCAAGGTACTGCGCGACATTCACGAGAGCATTTGCGACGGCCAGCCGTTGGGCTGGCAAATCGCCATTTAGGTATTTGTCAGCGCACCCGACTAAATTTTCGCGCAGGGCTGCCAATTGATCGGGAGCGGAATCGGTCACGGCATACCCTTGCTGAATGATTGGATTGGGCTCGCATAGTACGCGATCTCATGCCATAGCGGTCATGCCGCTCGGGTCTCGTAAGCCTTAGTGGCGCACAATGATGTGCTGAGCACGGAACCGCTCTTGTCGGGCGGCTCCCGGAATAAAAGACCTCTCGTAGGAAATACGGGAGGCGTGCTGCCCCGTGCTCGCACGTTACGAACCACCCGGCTCCAAGCCGGGGATCGTGAGGGATAAATGAGCGGGGCGACAACAGAGGGCGAGCTGTATTTTGGCGTTGGCAATCTCTTAGGCGGGTTGTCGGCCATCATCATATTCCTCGGCGGCTGGTTTTACTGCGCATCGGTATATGGGTTTCTTTTTGGTTTTGGCCTCGGGTGGATTGCGTCGGGTATCTCGGCGGCCATTGCCTTTTTTGCTGTGAAGTATCTCTGGGGGCTTTTAGCCGTCGGGGCACTCGTTCTAGCTTACCTAGTTTTCTTCAGCGGGCCAAAGGCCAATGATGTGGTCCGTCAGGAGGCGATAGCGGAGCATTCGCTGCCTCAACCCACTTCCACTTCTGATTGGTCTGATTGGGATCAAGACCAAGGACAACGAGGGACGCCCAAACCGCGATCGTTGGAGAAATATCCGTCGGATGACGACGCATCGCGCGCCGCCATCGTTGCTGCACAAGAAGCTGAAAGCGCCGTAAATGATGCCGTGCGCTTCGCTAGTGATGCTGCTGCGCGCGAAGCATCCAACGAGGAATATTCAACTGCCGAAACACGCGAAATCACCCCAGACTAGGGCGTTAGGTCGGCACTTCGTATCGCGATGACATTACTATCGGCACGCAAGGGCGATGCACAATACGCTGCCCAATCCGTCATCAAACGGCGTCGCTTTTCGAACAGGTCGCCGCGCCGATAGGCCGCTTCCGCCTTGTTGCCGATCACATGTGCCAATGCCATCTCGCAAACTTCGTGAGAGTAGGCAGTGCTTTCTGCGGCCCAATCGCGAAATCCTGACCGGAAGCCGTGAACGGTCACATCGGTTCCCATCCGGCGAAGCAGCATGTTCATCGCCATGCCGGATAGTTTTCCACCTCTATCGCCCGTGAAAAGCCATTCCGACTCTGCTAGTTTGGATTCCTTCAGTATGTCAGTCGCCCGGGAAGTTAGGGGAACTCGGTGTTCCTTCCCAGCTTTCATGCGTGCGGCTGGTATCGTCCAGACGCCTCTCTCCAAATCGACCTCGGCCCATGTCCCGCTCAACACCTCGCTCGTGCGAGTTGCTGTCAGTATGACAAATTCCAGTGCTGATGCTGCCATAGCGGCACGCTTACGTAGGCTTTCGACAAATCCGGGAATTTCGCCATAGGGCAGCGCCTTATGGTGACCGCGCGTTAGGCGCGCACGAGCGGGAAGAATTTGTCCGATATGGCCTCGCCAGCGCGCCGGGTTTTCGCCCACTCGATAGCCCCGAGCTTTCGCAGCATCGAGCACGATTTCTATTCGACCTCTAACCCGGCTCGCAGTCTCTGGCTTGTCCTGCCAAATCGGCTCAAGGATTTTCAGCACGTGGGCTGTGCCAATGTCGGCAACAGGTAAATCGCCCATGACCGGGTATGCATAGGTTGCGAGCGTATTGCGCCATTGTTGACGGTGCTTATCATTGCGCCAGCTGCCCTCGTTGGCGGCAATATGCGCCTCGGCAACGGCCCTGAACGTCATTCCGGCTACCTGAGCGGCCTGAGACGCCGCAAGGGCCTCATTAGCCTCCCGTTGGCGCTCCTCAATGGGGTCAATCCCAGCCTTCACTTTCAGGCGAAGCGCGTCGCGAGCGTCGCGAGCGTGCGACAAGGAAATGCCGCCCGTTCCAGCCGGGCCAAGCCCTACGTCGCGTGACTTCCCATTGAGCATGAAACGGTAGACCCAAGAGCGGGCCCCGCTCTCCTTAACCAGCAAATGCAATCCGCCCCCATCAGCATGGCGGCCTGGCTTTGCATTCTTCACCGCCAAGGGTGTGAGCGCGTTGCTAAGTTTTTTGGGCATTGTGGCTCCCTGTCGGGGAATCGAACCTGCCTAACGATCAGTCCAATGGCGTCACGAGCATGGCGTTCCCAAAAACGTTCCCCGATAGTAGCGTGGTTTTATGGGAACGCAATGGGATGCGTCCGGACGCGCTAAGGAGGCGGTTCTCATAAAAACAGTAAAATTCAGAGATATATTGGACAAACCGGATTGAAGATGGATTATAGTTTGGCGGACTCCCGCTCCGCCAACTGATCCGAACCAATCATCTGAAAAACATGGGAAATGCGGGAAGGCTGAGATAGCCGCTCTCCACTTCGGTCCCACACCGCGCATTGGGCGCCCTTGCGCATCCTTGCGCACCATGGGGCTGGAAAGGGCCAAGCGCGAACCAATGCGGACGCCTCGATGCACTTCGCGTCCGATCCGCCACGCTCCATCGCCATCGGGCCGATCGAGGTCTTCCAGGATGAGAGCCTTCGGGGCCGGCCGACTGACCGGTCTGCTTCCCGAAAGGAAGCAGTATGTCGCAGCAAGCACAGTCAGCCGCCGCGGTCGGCGCCATTCAGACCTGGACGCATGAGCAGACGAGGCGGCGATGTTCGTGGCTGCTAATCGTGCGCGTCGAGCGATCAACCGGCTTGATGAGTTCCACGCCGCTCTTGTCGCCGGGGATGAGGATGCGGTCGAGATCAATCGTGTGGTCGAAGCGGCTGGATTGCGGGTGTCGCGGCAGACGGGGTCGCAGTCATAGCAACCGGGCGAGGTCGCATTCACAAGCAGCATTGCCAGTGTCCTTGGCTGCTACGGTGAAGAGTTGGTCCTTGAGGCCTATGACGGTCGGGCGATGATGCAGCGCGCGGCAGCCTGAATGAATGCGCCCGCCGACAGATGAGCCGGCGGGCGCTGCATTTCTACAGCATAATGTTTCCACCACTAATATCTCGATCTCGCAGTCTGGAAAACCAGACTGCCGTGATCCAGTGGTCTAAACCATCGAAATGAGGGGCCCGTTGGACGCCGATCACCCCGCTAACGGGGTTCCTTTTCGCACGCCGATCAACAACTGGGACGCCGGTTAGGGCGCGGGCGAACAACAAAGGCTTTCGCCATGTGATCCGGTTCGCCCGCAAGCCGTAACTCATCCCCGATTGAGATCGGGGAGGGTCTGATCAATCGACCATTGCGGCGACGAGACGCTGCAAATGATCCCGGCTCAGAAGACCCGAGGGCAACCGGATCAGTCCATTATGCCCGGCCGCTGGATGGTAGATGGTATTTTCGGGGCGCTTTTGCGCGCCTTGGATATTGATATGCATGTTTTCCTGTGGTGCGGACTTTTCCGCATTTATCTTCTAAATCCGCTGCGCCGTCTTGGCGGCCCTCCGCCTTGTCCCGGCGTCTTTTCACGAAACACGATTCGGCCCTTCGAAAGATCGTAAGGCGTCATTTCGACATGCACCCGATCTCCCACCACCGAGCGGATGCGAAACTTGCGCATCTTGCCCGCCGTGTAGGCGATGATCTTGTGCTCGTTGTCGAGCAGAACCGCGAAGCGCCCATCGGGGAGGATTTCCTCGATAAAACCTTCCATCGTCAGTAATTCTTCCTTGGCCAATCCATGCTATCCCGAATACGAGGGCACCCGCCGACATGCATGCGCAAAACGGCGGTCATGAGAGCCAGGCTGATGTCTGAAAAACACCTGCGCGATGCAGGCGAAAATTCGTCAAAAACGACGCAGCGATGTCCATATACATACAAAAATCGATTTTTCAATGAGGGTGCGGATTTTTAAATATATCCTCAATTCAGGTAATGCACTCGCCGATCGGCGTGAAATCCTGTAGAAGGTAAATATTGCCGGCCATTTTTGCACATCGGTGACTGAGAGACCAAGCGCGCTCCCGCAAAAGGAGAGTCTGCATGGACCTCAATCAGCTACTTTATCATCATCAGATTGCGCTGATGGAATTCGCCAGCCGCAGCAAGGGCAGCCGTGATGCCGGGGCGCGGTTCGATCTGGTCCGCCACTATGAAACCAGGATCGCCCGGCTGCGACAGGACATGGGTGTCTCAGCTTACCCGCAATGGTCATGAACTGGTCGTCGCCAAATCACTTGGCCCGCCCAAGGTCGCGCTCGGCGGGCATCCCGACGTGCGGACGCCAATGGAGCCGGATTTCAAGAGATGATCCGATCTTCTTGCGGCGCAGCGAAATAGCCGATCTCGCGTTCGCTCTTCTCGGGGGTCGGGTGGCGGCGCGGGATTTTCTTCGCGGCCCCGGTCCCGATCACGAAGGGACCATGCTTGAGATGGCAAGCGCCTCTCTCATCGGCCAGCTGCAGGTAACCAATCTGCTCCGGAAGGTCGCTGCGCGTCGGATACGCCCGTATCAATAGGAAATCCTGAATGGAAAGCGAAGACAAACCCGCCCCGCCGGCTCGCGCGAAAATGCGATGGTCGGATCGCCCGAAGCTAGCCCCTGATGCGGCGAGCCGCCAGGGGCAGGTGACGAAGCTGGCGCTCGAAACATTTGGAGGCCGGGACGAGGCTATCGCCTATCTCAACACGGCTTGCGGCAAGCTTGGCGGGCGACCGCTTGATCTCGCCGTGGAATCAGCGGAGGGCCTGAACCGGGTGGAGCGCGCCCTTGCGGACCTGAAGCCCGCATGCTGATCCGCGCGGGTTACGATATAGCCTTCACATGCGAACAGTCTGTGCCGATGCTGGCGCATCTGAGCGTCCATTCTTCGCGCAACAAGGATCTGCGCACGCCGCAGCGACTGTTCACGATGCCTGACGTCCCGATCTATGATTACGTCGATAGCTTCGGCAACATCTGTACCCGTCTCACCATTCCGACCGGCGGCCTGACGCTGTCCTGCGGCTTCGTCATCGAGGATGATTTCGACCCCGATCCGGTCGAACCGGAAGCCTCGCAATCAGCGATCGAGGCTTTGCCGGACGATGTCATGCTCTACCTTCTGGCCAGCCGTTATTGCGAAACGGATCGCCTGAGCGAAATGGCGTGGGACCTGTTCGGCAGCACCCCGCCGGGTTGGGCATTGGTCCAGGCCATCGTGGATTTTGTACATCGTCACATCCGCTTCGACTACATGAAGGCAAGGTCGACAAAGACAGCGTGGGATGTGTTCGAGGAGCGCGAAGGTGTCTGCCGCGATTTCGCGCATCTGGCGATCACGCTGTGCCGCTGTATGAACCTGCCTGCACGCTACTGCACCGGCTATCTCGGCGACATGGACTTGTTAAAGCCGCTGGGAGACATGGATTTTTCGGCCTGGTTCGAAGTGTGGCTGGGCGATCGCTGGTATGTCTTCGATGCAAGGCACAACCGCCCTCGCAGCGGGCGAATATTGATGGCGCGAGGACGTGACGCAGCCGATGCGGCGCTGACGATGACCTTCGGACCCGTCACACTTTCCCGGTTCGACATCTACACGGACGAAGACAGATTGGGCCTCGCTTCATCTTGACGCTGGAGCGGCTTGCTCCTCGGAGGCTCCAGGAAAGAAGCATGCCATTACGGCGGCTGTCACCCGGACCGGACGCTGCGACACCGCATCGACGCAGCACCAGCGCGATTTCACCTCGGCAATCACTTCGCTGCCGCGCCGGATCGTCGTTTCGTAGAATGCGCTCTCCCGGCGGACCTGCTCCAGCACTACATTGGCCGTCAGCTGGTCGCGAAGGAATGCCGGTTTGCGGTACGTGATCTCATGTTTGAGCGCGATCCATAAATAAGCTGCAACGGCGGCAGGCGATGCCACTCTCTGCCAATGTTCGATGACGGCTGCCTGCACCCATTGCAAATATATAGAATTATTGACGTGCCCCATGAAGTCGATGTGGTCGATCTCGATCTTCAAGGGACAACTGTGCATTTGCGCGGAATTCATGATGCTATCTATCACATAGCTATGACATTCCGGATTCGTTTTTGGACGAGATTCCAATTCAGCCTATCTATTTTTTCAGATGCGCCTACAAGAGCCGGGCTGAAACGTCGCCTGCGACGGATATTGGGCCGCCAAGGCTCCCCTTTGTCCTTTACTAGCCTCACGAAGCCGGGATGTGCCGCTGTTGGCGCATGCCCGTCATACTGCATTGGGCAAAGGATACCCATATGATCACCGGCACCGTAAAATTCTTCAACGCCGATAAGGGCTTCGGTTTCATCGCTCCCGAAACGGGCGGCGATGACGCCTTCGTTCACATCAGCGCGGTCGAACGCGCAGGCATGCGCACCCTGAACAAGGATCAGCGCGTGTCCTACGAACTGGAAACCGACCGTCGCGGCAAGACTTCGGCCGTCAATCTCCAGTCGGCCTGAACAAACTGGATTGGCGGACCTTTACGAAGGTTCGCCAATCTTCCGCCGGAGGCAGGAGTACATTTATGTCGTCGCTGGCATTTTATCGCGAGCAAGCCGATCTCCAGACGATTGCGGCCGATGCCGCAAGACTCCCTCAAGTGCGAGACCGCTGCCTGCGCGCGGTGTCTGCATGGACCGAACTGGCTGATCGCGCTCAGAAAACCGAGGATGCTCGGAAAGTGAAAGCCTTGCACATCGGTGAAAGCGTTCCCGATGTCGCAGAAGTCAACGGTCAGTAACAGTATTATATTTCCGTATGATCAGCCTGCACGAATTCTTGGTGAATGGCGTGTGCTTGCCATGGTCGGGGCGATAATCGTCTGATGAAATCTCCAGCGGACGAAGCGCTGTGCCAGTCGCGCGCGCCGTCTTTCGGAAAAAATATAGACGTCGATCAATGCCGGTGGCGAAGGTGTTCTAGCCGGCTGCCGCATTCTTGAAGAGGTGGGGTCCGTATTGCCATCTCGATAATGGCACATGTTCGCCGTCTTCAATTTAAAGCCGCCAGTCTCTTTTGGGTCATTTTTGGGCCTGCAGGACAGGAAAGCGGATGGACTGCACCAGAGCATCGCAAGTGGAGGTCGTTTAACGTCCACAACGGGACGCATAGCTGCATCTCCGCAGTCGATCGATAGTGTTGAAAATGGCATCGCGTAGTTCGGGGTTTGAACGAGAGGTCAGTCGGGCTCGGGCGCTCAGCCGGGCATCGCCTGCGCGGGGACCGGGATCAACTTGGCAGTTTGCGGAGATTTTGGGCGTTTGCGGCGAAGAGGAACTCATCTTTTACGCCGTTTGGTCCCCGAAGAGTCATTCCTTGAAGGTCGCGCGCAGGTCTTGATCACTGGCAGCCGCCATGGGGTTCTCAAGATTGATGCTTGTGACGGTCTCGCCTGCATTCTTGCGAAGATAGTCGCGCAAACCTTTACAGAAAGCCTTTTTCCAATCTCGTGCGCGCGGCGGTGAGCTCCGCGTTATATGCATCTCAGCCGTATTGATGCTCTTTCCACGCAGCAGTCATGAATACAGTCATTCGTGCGCACTGGTGCACGGGTGGCCATGCGCAAGCGGTCGGCAACGGGCACGACCTCATCCTGACCGAAGCGGTAGCGAGCATCCACCTAAGTCAGGCTATGGGCTATCCCTCTCATGGTTAGAGGGAAAAAAGCTCCCCTCCTTTTCCACAATCCGCGGCGGTCCCGGACAGGCGGAGGTGATTGGCTGGGTCGTGCTGCCACCGGCTCACCAGGCAGCGATCTGCGCCATTTCCGCTACGTCTCCGCCGGCCACCACCGCTTGGGCAGTTCGAAAACCGCGTAAAATGCGCATTTTGCGTGTGCCGGCAATCGGATAGCTTCATGCCTGCAAGAATTGCATCCGCTTTGCCGGCATCGGTCGGTAACGCGATGACATGTGCATTGCCTTGTGGAATGTTGTCAGAGGGGACAATTGCCTGGCGGGGCTGAATTTCAAGTATTCTCCAGGCGGGAAAATGGAGGGTGTATGCTGCATTGCCAAAAGATTACGAAATCTTCATGCAGATCGGTGCAGACTTCGCTGGAACTTGTCTTTCGAAGCCGATAAATCCCGCGCAAATCCGAGGGACACTCATCGTTCATGACGCCGTTCAAGGTCGTTCGTGAGCGGTGGCTGGCATGCGCACTGACCTGCCTTGCACCGCTGCCGTTCATCACCCCCATCGCACTTGCAGCATCGCCCGCTCCGTCGCAGCAGACCGCGTTCAGTCTCGACGCGGCGATGGCCGCTGCCGAGACCGACAACATCGATGTGATCCGGTCCCGGCTGGCGTTGAAGACTGCGCAGGCCAACCTGCGGATCGCGGATACCGCGCCCAACCCGAACCTCAATCTCAGCGCGGTGCAGCTGCGTCCGGGGCGGATCGGCAGGCGCCCCCTGGATTCGGTGGCGGACACCGTCGTCGGCATCGACCTGCCGCTGGAGCGCGGCGGCAAGCGGCAGGCCCGGACCGGCGAAGCGCGTGCGTTGATCGATGCCGCGGCAGGCGACCTAGCCAGCGCGCGGCGCGACATGCGCGAGGCCGTGTACGGCGCCTATTTCGACCTCAAGGCGGCAGAGCAGCGTAGCGCCATCCTTTCGGCGATTGCGGCCAGCTATGCCGACAGCCAGCACATGGCGCATACGCAGGAGCACGCGGGCTCGATCTCGCGCGGGGACCTGTCGCGTCAGGCGGTTGAAGCCTCCCGCGCGAAGACCGACGCGCAGCAGGCGGCGATCGCGCTGCAGGTGGCGCGGCTCGGCCTCGCCACCCTGATCGGACGGGAACGGGATGCGCCCGACATTGCTACAGGCGGTGAATGGGTCGATGTGCCCGCCGCCGCCAGTACGGAGCCAGCGGACCTTCTGGCCTTGCGTCGTCCGGACGTGTTGGCGGCGCAGTCGCGCGTCGAGGCGGCCCGGCGCAGCCTCGACGGCGCGCATGCGCTGCGCCATCCCGACGTGACCGTCAGCATGCAGTACGAACACGCTATGGACGACCTCGGCGTCGGCAGCAGCGTCGGCGTGGGCGTTTCCGTGCCGTTGCCGGTGCGCAACCGCTACAGCGGCGAAGTGGACGCCGCCGGCACCGCGCTGGTCCAGGCCGAGGCGGAGGCGCGCAAGGCGGCGGCCGTGGCAACGGCCGAGATCACCATCGCCCGCCAGTCGCTTTCCCAGGCCAGCGAACGACGCCGTGAGATCGAGGAACGGCAACTGCCCGCCGCGCGCGATGCCGCGGGCGTCGCCGAATTCGCCTATACCAACGGGGCGACGTCGCTGCTCGAACTGCTCGATGCCCGCCGCTCGCTGCGGGCCGTAGAACTTGGCGCGGTCGATGCTCGTGCCGACGAAGCCCATGCCATCGCGCAGCTTCAGGCTGCCGAAACCACTGGCGAAACCACCGGAGACGATCGATGAGGGCTTCTGCCCCCGCAGCATTTGGCCGAGCCTTTGGCGCAGCCCTGCTGGCCACCGCCCTGACCGCCCCGCTTGCCGGCTGCGGCCAGTCCGATGCGCCGCCCGCCGCCGCGCCGAGCAAGTCGCCCGACCTCATCAGCTATGCGCCGGGCTCGGCCGAACTCGACACCGTGCAGATCGTCACCGCCACCACCAGCCCGCTGCCGATCTCGGCCGACATGAACGCGCGTCTTGCACTCGACGAATCGCAGACCAGCCGCGTCGGCGCGCCGGTGGCCGGGCGGGTGACGCAGGTTCTGGCCGACATCGGCCAAGGGGTGAAGGCCGGGCAGGCACTGGCCTATCTCGATGCGCCCGATCTCGGCCAGGCGCGCGCCGATCTGCTCACCGCCCAGGCCGAAAGCACTCGCAAGGCGCGCGAGATGGCCCGCTCGCACATGCTGTTCGACGGGGGCGCGATCTCCCGCCGCGATCTCGAAGGCGCGCAGGCCGATGCCGCCGGGGCCGGGGCCGAACTGGAGCGTGCGCGCCTGCGCCTGCGCAACCTGGGGAGCGGCGCGGGCGATGCGCTGGCGCTGACCAGTTCGGTCAGCGGCTACGTCATCGACCGCCAGATCAATCCCGGCCAGCAGGTCGGCGCCGGACAGACCCCGCTCTACACCGTGTCCAACCCGCGCACCTTGTGGCTGTTCCTCGACGTTCCCGAGGCGTCGAGCAGCCGCGCACGCATCGGCGAGGCGGTGGAATTCGACGTACCGGCCTGGCCCGGCCGCCGCTTTACCGGCAAGATCACGCAGATCGGCCTCGCGGTAGACCCGGCCACGCGCCGTGTGCAGGTGCGCGCCGAAGTCGGCAATCCCGACCTCGCGCTCAAGCCCGAGATGTACGCCCGTGCGCGCCTCGTCACTGACGACGGCCGCCGCGCGATCAAGGTTCCCAATGCCGCGATCTTCGAATCCGGCATGAAGAACTACATCTTCCGCGTGGAGGCGCCCGGTCGCTTCCGCCGCGTTCTGGTGGAAGTGGGCGAACGCGGAGACAGCTTCTCCTACGTGACGTCCGGCATCCGCAACGGCGAACGGATCGTCGGCGAAGGTGCGCTGCTGCTCAACGCCCAGCTTTCCGGGGGCTGATCCGATGTTGGAAAGACTGGCCCGCTTCGTCGTCGAGAAGCGGATCTTCGTGATCGTCATGGTCGTGGCCCTGATCATCGTCGGCGGCCGCGCGGTGATGAGCCTGCCGATCGAGGCTTTCCCCGACGTGCAGGACGTGCAGGTCGTGGTCATCAGCCAGCAGGCCGGGCAGGCGCCGGAGGAGATGGAGCGGTCCATCTCGCTGCCGATCGAGCGCGCGCTGGCGGGTACGCCGGGCGTGAACGACATCCGCTCGGTCTCGATCACCGGGCTGTCAGTGGTCACGTTGATCTTCAACGACGGCACGGACGATTACTTCGCCCGCTCGCAGGTGCTGGAAAAGCTGCGGGACGCCAATTTGCCCGCCGGCGTAACGCCCAGTCTGGCGCCGCTGTCCACCGCGGTCGGCGAAGTCTATCGCTACGTGCTGGACAAGCCGGCGGACATGCCGCTCTACGAAGCGCGCGCGATTCAGGACTTCGTGGTACGTCCGACGCTGCGCATGGTGCCTGGCGTGGCAGATGTCACCAGCTTCGGCGGCAGCATCAAGCAGTACCAGATCCTCGTCCGCCCCGATCTGCTCAAGCGCTACGGCGTCACCGTGGCCGACGTGCAGACCGCCGTGGGCAAGGCGAACTCAAACGTTGGCGGCGGCGTGATCCCGCGCGGCGACGAAGTCGTCGTGGTACGTGGGGTAGGCCTCTACAAGTCGATCGACGATGTCGGCAATACCGTGGTCCGCGCGCAGAACGGCAATACCGTGCGCGTGCGCGATCTGGGCGACGTGCAGATCGGCACGCCCGAACGCAGCGGCATGGTTGCCTACGACCACAAGGACGATGTCAGCGAAGGCATCGTCACCATGGTCAAGCGCCAGAACGCCGCCGTGGTGGTGCAGGGCGTGCGCGACGCGGTGGACAAGATGAACGCGCAGTTCCAGGCCGATGCGAAGCGCACGGGCAAGCCGCCGATCCAGATCCGCGCGACCTACCAGCGCACCAAGCTGCTCGACAAGACCGTGGAGACGGTGGCGGAAAACCTCGTCGTCGGCGCCACTCTGGTGACGGTGTTGCTGCTGGTGTTCCTGCGCAACTGGCGCGCGGCGCTGGTCGTCGCGGCGATCATTCCGCTGGCACTGCTGGCGGCCTTCGCGGGCCTCAATACGGTGAACGTGCCCGCCAACCTGATCTCGATGGGCGCGGTGGACTTCGGCATCATCATCGACTCTGCCGTTGTGCTGGTGGAGGCGCTGATGGTCGCGCTGTCGCTGGAAGCGGCGCGGCACGGGGGCGTGCAGCCGGACAGAATCCGGCGCAACCAGGTGCTGCGCAACACGGTGGCCAACCTGGCGCGGCCGATCCTGTTCTCCAAGGCCATCATCATCATGGCCTTCGTGCCGATCTTCACCTTCCAGCGCGTGGAAGGGAAGATGTTCTCGCCGGTTGCACTGACGCTGTCCTTTGCGCTGGGCGCGGCGCTGGTGCTGACGCTTTCGTTCCTGCCGGCGGTGCTGAGCTTCCTTGTCGAACGCTACGACATGGCGGAAAAGCACATCGTCTGGATGGACCGTCTGCGCGATGGGTATCGCAGCACGGTGGAGAAAGCGCTGCCGCGCACCAAGGCGGTGGTTGTGGCCTCCGGGCTGGCGCTGGTGCTGGCCTTCCTGATGATCCCGCGTCTGGGTTCTGAGTTCCTGCCCAAGCTGGACGAAGGCAACATCTGGCTCACCGTCCAGCTCACGCCCTCGGCCTCGATGGAGACCACGCGCAAGGTCGAGAAGCGTGTGCGCGCAATCATGCTTTCCTACCCGGAAGTAGCGCATGTCGGCTCCGAGACCGGCCGCCCGGACGACGGGACCGACCCCAAGGGACCGTCCAGCCTGCAGATGCTGATCGACCTCAAGCCGCGCAGCGAATGGCGTTCCAAGTTCGGCTCGAAGGCCGCGCTTGAGGATGACATGCGCAAGCAGGTGGACAAGATCCCCGGCGTACCCACCAATTTCAGCCAGGTGATCGAAGACAGCGTCGAGGAAAGCCTTTCGGGCGTGAAGGGCGAAATCTCGGTGAAGATCACCGGGCCGGACCTCAACGTGCTGGAGCAACTGGGCGAGCAGACCGCGCGGGTGGTGGCTGCGGTGCCGGGCGCGTCGGACGTGGATGCCGTGAAGATTGGCGGCCAGACCGAAGTGCGCGCCGTGCTCGACCGGGATGCGATGGCTCGTTACGGCCTCAACGCAGACGATGCCAACACCGCCATCGCCACCGCCTTCGGCGGCGCGACGGTCGGCACCGCGTACGAAGCGGATCGCAACTTCGACATCGTCGTGCGCTTTGCCCCGGATCAGCGCAACGCGGTGGATGATCTCTCGCATCTACAGGTGCCGCTGCCACAGGGCGGCACGATCTCGCTGGGTGAAATCGCGCAAGTCTCGGTTCAGGTCGGTGCATCGCGCATCAGCCGCGAGAACGGCAGTCGCAACGTGGCGATCAAGGCCAACGTCGACGGGCGCGACCAGGGCAGCTTCGTGGTCGATGCGCAGAAGGCGGTGAAGGACAAGATCAAGTTGCCGTCGGGTTACCAGATGACCTGGGGCGGCCAGTTCGAAAACCAGCAGCGCGCCATGCAGCGTCTGGAGGTGATCGTGCCGATCGCGCTGTTCGGCATCTTCATCCTGCTTTTCGGTGCATTCCGCTCGGTGCGCTCCGCCTTGCTGATCCTTGCGATGGTGCCTTTCACCACGGTCGGCGGCGTCACGGCGCTGGCGATGGCGGGGCTCCACATGTCGGTGTCCGCAGCGGTCGGCTTCATCGCCGTGGCGGGCATATCGGTGCAGAACGGTGTCGTCATGCTGGAGCACATCACGCACCGCTACGAGAACGGCGATGCCTATCGCGTGGCCGTGCTTGAAGGCGCCATCGACCGCCTGCGGCCGATCCTTATGACGGCGCTGATGGCCGGTTTGGGCCTGCTGCCGGCGGCGCTCTCCACCGGCATCGGTTCCGAAACGCAGCGACCATTCGCCTGCGTGATCGTGGGCGGCATCATCTCCGCCACCGCATTCATGCTCCTGCTGCTGCCGATGTCCCTGCTCTGGCTCTCCGGAGAAGAGAAGAGGCAGGAGAAGCATGCAGATATTTGATCTTCAGTCTTCGCTTGGCCCTCGCTGCACTAGCAACTGCCGATGGCCATACATCTGTATGGCGGAGCTTGATCGCTGGACCCCCGAAAAGGGTCGAGTACGGCGCTCTCCAATCCCGACCAGTCGCGCACGATCCCGGCATATCAACGCTGAGCGACCACGATCAGCGCGGTTGAAGGGATCGGCAATACGGAGCGTTCGCCCGCCATCTGCCTGACCTCGGTAATAACTTCTGCCTTTTCCCCATCATTGAGGCTCGTCCAGTCGGGCGACATGCCGAACAATGTATCGGGATCGTCGAGTGCCCCGACGTCGAGCTCATAATCATGCGTCACTGGCTCGATCCGGGGATCGCGATAGCCCGCAAGGATCATTTCGCGAGCGAAGTTCCCCGGATCGCTGAGGACGCCGACGGCTTCCGGCATTGCCATGCCATCACGGCCGGGGAAGAGCTTTCGACGGATATCTCCGAGCAGAAGAAAGGTCGCGGCACCGCGTTGTTGCCAGGTTGCCACGATGCCGTGGCCGCCAGGGCGCGTAACGCGGGCCATTTCGGCCAACCCCTTGCGCCAGTCGGGAAACATGATGACCCCGAAGATCGAGAAGACGGCGTCGAACCCTCCGTCTGGGAGCGCAAGGTTTTGCCCATCCATTGTCTTGGCCTCGACATTGGGGTGACCGGTGGCGGCGATACGAGCGACCATGCCTGGAGAAAAGTCTGTTGCCAGCACCTTCGCGCCTGTTCGCGCGGCAGCCAGTGCCAAAGCACCGGTGCCTGCGGCTATGTCCAGCACGTGGCTGTCGGACCCGAGGGATATTCTCGCAACCGCCGCCTCGGCATAGCGAGCAGTGAAGGGGTGCGCAGTCTTCTCATAGTGCCGAGCGGCAGCATCCCAGTGATCAGGGTTCTCGAACTCTCGCATTTCGAACGCTCCACGAATCATGTAACATAATAAGTATCGTGAAACATGATGCTTGCCAATCCGGCTGGAATGCGAAGAATCGAAATATGCGTAATGACAGTCGCCTTTCGCGAATGCTCCACGTGCTGCTCCATATGGCGCGGCATGAGGGGGCAATGACGTCCGAAACTATCGCAGAGATGCTGGGAACCAATCCCGTTGTCGTCCGACGCACGATGGCTGGTCTGCGCGAGGCAGGGTATGTGCGCTCGGAAAAAGGGCATGGTGGCGGTTGGGCCATCGCGGCAGACTTGGAGACCGTGTCGCTCCTCGACGTACATCGAGCGGTAGGAGGACCACGCATCTTTGCTATCGGCAGCGAGCATTCCAATCCTGATTGCGCGGTTGAGGCGGCTGTCAACGAGGCGCTGGCGGAGGCGCTTTCGGAGGCGGAGGCTTTGCTGGTCGCCCGGCTGGGTGCTGTGAAGCTCGCTGACCTGGGCCGAACCTTTGATGCGCGCAGCGCTTCCGAGATGGCGAGTGCACATTCAGCCTGATCGGCCTTTCTTCCAACCCTGCATGCGCCCCACGATCCGGTCCAGCGGCAGGCTGAGGCCAGTTGGCGGGTTGCATGCGCCAGCCGCAAGACAGGCCTCAATGTCGCTTATGGTCTCGCTCGTCGCTTCTTGCGGTACGGTGTAGATGTACACGAAGCGTAGCACGCATCCCCGGATCATGGCCCGGATAAGCGGCAACCGACGCTCTATCCCGTCGAATGACGGGACAGGGCGTGGCTGGTGATCAGAACGTGTAGCGTGCGCCGATCTTGAACGTGCGTGGTTCGATCACGCGGCTGAGACGTCCTTCGACCGGGCCATTGGTGTCGAACGCCGGGATGTAGGATTCGTAGTAATAGGCGATATCCTTGTCGTGGCTGTCGAAGATGTTCAGCACCTCACCGTAGATCTCGATCTTGCGGCCCTTCCATGCGGCGCGGGCGTTTACGATCGTGCTGCCTTTGTCGCGCAGCGAGTTGTCCTCGATCAGCGGGTAGGGGCCGAGATGCCGGACGCGCACGCTCGCCTCCCACGGATCGAGCACGATCGCCGCGCCGGCGGAGACCGCGTTCTCGACCGCGTTGGGAATGCGATCTCCGTTGTCGTAGCGCGAGTGGCTGGCGACATAGCTGCCGTCGAGCGCCAGCCACGGCAGCGGGCGCCAGAACCCGACCACCTCGTAGCCATGACGCTTGCTGGCGCCGGTCGGCTCCACCGCGTTGGAATCGCCGACGAAGCGCAGTTCGCTGCCCACGTCGAGCCACCAGTACGTCGCGGTCAGTGAGACGGTGCCCAGTTGCAGGCGCCCGCCAAGTTCCTTGCCAGTGCCGCGCACCAGAACGGGCACGGGCGATTCCACGTTCACCGCACCGCGCACGTCGTTGGAATGGAAGCCGCGGCCCCAGTTGGCATAGACTTCGAACTGCGGGACGATCTCGTAGGCTGCCGATACCTTGGGTGAGACGATCGAATCGTGTCCGCTGCCGGTTCCCAGTTCGGTCGCCATGGCGTCGCGCGCGCGGACGGCGTAGTGGTAATAGTCGCCTCGCAGGCCTCCGGTTAGCCTGAGGCCGGGCACCGGCTTCCAGGTCGCTTCGCCATAGAGCGCGCCGGACAGTTCCTCGACGTGATATCGACCCAACGAGGACAAAAAGGCGCGGGTTTCGGTACGATTCACCCCGACGTTGCCGATGTGATCGTAGCGGTTTTCAGTGCCAATGCTCAGTTGCAGCGTCGAGCCCAAAGCCCATTGCTTGCGCGCGGTGACACCCACGACCCAGCGCTTGTCGAACTGGTCGATCTGCGCGCTGGTGCTGTCCGGATCGGCATAAGTTGGGTTCGAATACATGTTCCAGTCGTAGTACTGGGCATAGACATTAGCGCTCCAGTTCGGCTGTCGCACCGCGACGTTGCCGACGAAGCGCGTTGTGCGGCCACGCGCCGAAGGATCGGGGGAGCAGAATTCGTCAGGGCACAGCGCACTGCCGATGATCCGCTCGGGGATCTGCTCGGTCGGCCGCCAAGTGGCGTGGTAGGCGTGGAGCGATGCTTCGACGGTGCCTTCGCCAGCGGACGCGATGTACTTCGCAAAGCCGGAGTAATGCCGCAGATGCTCGGCCTCCTGCCAGGGACCATCATAGCGCTTGGCCTGCCCCACCAGCGTGAGACTGCCACCCGCCACATCCTTGATGTTGCCACCGGCGGCCAGCCGCCCCGACTTGTACGATCCACCCTCTACCGAGATCCACGGGCGGTCGAACCCATCGATGGTCGTCATGTAGGCCGCGCCGGCCAGTGCAAAGTCGCCGCCATCTGCGCGGTACGGCCCCTTGCGGAAGTCTTCGCGGGCGACGATCTCGGGGATCAGGCCGTTGAGATCGAGATAGCCTTGGCCATGCCCGTGGCTGCGCAGGTTCATCTGCACGCCATCTATATAAGTCGTGAAGTCGGTGCCGTGATCGAGGTTGAAGCCGCGCAGGAAGTACTGGTTGGCCTTGCCGCTGCCCGAATGCTGCGCCGCTACCATGCCGGGCACCGCCTCAAGCAGTTCGGCGACCCGCAGAAGCGGACGGACCAGCAGGTCGGAACCGCCGACGCTGCCCTCGCTGGCGGCATGGGCGGTGCCGATCTTGGCCTCGCCGCGTCCGAACACCACGATTTCGCCGGAACCGCCATCCGCGCCGCCGGCGGATGCCTCTTCGGCGCAGGCGGGCATCGTCGCCAGCGCCATTGCGGTGCCTGCCACGATGCGCACCAGCGCAGCGCTTTTCATCAAATTCATCATCATTCCCCCCGACGCCTGCGACTGGGTGGGAGGCTTGCCGCCATCAAGACGGTCGACGCGCGCCGGCGGTCGGACGCCGCGGGCGACCGTCTGCGCGAACCGATGCGGCCTCCACCGCTGGTTCGTCGCTCGAACGGAATGATTCCGGGCCTTGGCCACCCCCTGGACCACGGCATGAGCGACCAGACGCAGGCAGGTCTCCTGGCTCACGGGTCAATGCGACGATGCAAGGCCTTCCCAGGCCTCGCATGTTGCAGCGTCCGGCCCAGTGACTGGCGGCAGGAACCTTTGCCCCACCGCACATATGCATCGCGCTCACCGCTTACAGTTGCAGGGACAGCCTCGGATTCGAAGGGCATGCCTTCTCACCGTGTTCCCTTTTAAGCCTCTTTCGAGGCACCAGCGCGATCTTGTCTGCACCAATGAAGGGCAGATATGGCGCGCTATCTCAAACGGTTTCACGGCACAAGCCTGTCTGTATGGCGTCCAGGTACGGCCTGTATCCTGAACTCCCGACTAGCGATGCCAGGGCTAACGGGCCGCTCCGGGGAGCAAAATTTGCTTCCGAGCGCGTGGCAAGGGTCGGCGGCGGCCGGATCGATTGTCGAATTGCGTGAAATTTCGGTCATCGCTGTGCTAAAGTCGCCTCCGTGCCATGCATCGCAGCCGATCGCAGAACTCTGGTCGCCAAGACGTCGTTGCGCTGCTATCGCCTTTCATCCTGCACCCTGAAACGGGTTCTGCGGCCTTGCGTGCTACGTTCACTCGCGAGGATAGGTTTCTCGGACTTAGCTTAAGGTACTTAAAAGATGACATTCGACAGGGGAAATCGCGGCCAAGGTCGCGACCGGTTCGGCGGCGGCGATGATCGTTGGAGCGGCGGCAACGATCGCTTTGGCGGTGGTGACCGCTTCGGTGGCGGCCAGCGTGGCGGCTTCGGCGGATCGCGAGGCGGCGGTTTTGGCGGTGGCGGTGGCGGTTCGCGCGGCGGCCCGGGCCAGGTTGTCGGTCAGGGCCGTGGGACGGTCAAGTTCTTCAACCCCGACAAGGGTTTCGGCTTCATCCAGCTTGAAGGCGGCGGCGACGATGCATTCGTGCACATCAGCGCCGTGCAGTCCGCCGGCCTCGAAACGCTGGCGGAAGGTCAGCAGCTGGAATTCCAGCTGGTCGAGCGAGGCGGCAAGATTTCCGCTTCCGAACTGACCATCGTGGGCGAGGTCATCGTTGCCGAACGTCGCGAGCGAAGTGCCGCACCTGTTCAGAATCAGTCCACTGGCGAGAAGGCCACCGGCACCGTCAAGTTCTTCAATAGCATGAAGGGCTTCGGCTTCATCGTCCGCGATGACGGTCAGCCTGATGCGTTCGTGCATATCAGCGCCGTCGAGCGCTCCGGTCTGCATGGCCTTTCGGAAGGCGATCAACTCGAATTCGAAATCGAGATCGATCGCCGGGGCAAGGCGTCGGCCGTGAATCTGGTCCAGCGCTGACTGATCTGGCCATGGCTGCCGCAGGAGGTCATGGCCTCATCTCGGGCTTTCCTCGATCGCATCGCGATCGGCGACGGACATCGAGCGGCTTATGTCGAAGGCCTTGATCAAAGCTGCCTTCGACAGGCCGACTGCGGGACGAGGGACGTGTTTCCTTGATTCGAACGTGCAGCATGCGGGCGGACCAGCTTCCTCCTGGAACCGATGTCCGGCCGCATTGCTTGAACCTTAGACCTGAAGTGGTTCATCCCTGCCTGTAGGCCGCCCTTCACCGGCATCATCAGGCTGATGATCTGAGAACCTAGCCTTGTCCTGGCGTCACCATCGTCATGAAAAGGCCAATAACGACAACGGATTGCATGACTAACGACGATCGCAGCGGCGACAACGACTCTCCTCTTCTCGACCTGGACAAGGGTTCGGTCCAGCGGTTCATCGCGCGCGCCAAAAGCCAGGGCGTCATCACGGTCAAGGAGTTGAATGCCGCGCTGCCGCAGGACCAGATGACCACCGATCAGATCGAGGACATCATGGCCGCGATCTCGGAAATGGGCGTCAAGATCGTCGAGAACGACGATGATGACGATGAGGACGGTGAGCAGGAAGACGGCGTGGAAGCCGTCGATGGCGGCGATGACGATTCCGGTTCGGATACCGGGTTCGACGAAGGCAATTCCCGGCGCCGCCCCGGCGAGACCCGCAAGGCGGACACGCTCGCCCGTTCCGACGACCCGGTCCGCATGTACCTGCAGGAGATGGGCGCGGCCGAGATGCTCAGCCGCGAGGGCGAGGCTGCCATCGCCAAGCGCATCGAAGCCGGCCGCGACATGATGATCATGGGGCTTTGCGAAAGCCCCATGACCTTCCATGCGATCATCGGCTGGTCCGAAGCGCTCAACAACGGCGACATGCAGCTTCGCGAGATCCTCGATCTCGACGCGATGCTCTCCAAGGAGCCGCAGCCCGAAAATTTGGCCGAAAACGGTGAGGGCGATGGCGACGGCGAGATTTCCGCTGCCACCGCCGGGCCTTCCTTCAAGGACGATGACGATTCCGGCGAGGACAACTCGGAGGAAGTCGACGAGGACGGCAATCCGATCCCCAAGCGGCAGGTCGAGGACGATGAAGAGGACAACACCCTCTCCCTCGGTCAGATGGAAGCCGCGCTTACGCCGGAGGCGCTGGAGAAGTTCGCGCTTATCACCGAACTGTTCCGCACCTTCGAGCGCCTGCAGAGCGATCGGCTCGACGCGCTGGCGCTGGGAATCGATTTCCCGGTCGCCAAGGAAGACCAGTACCTGCAACTGCGCGAGGATCTCACCGCGCAGGTGGAATCGGTGCAGTTCCATGCGGCCAAGATCGAGTATCTGGTCGACAACCTCTACACCTTCAACCGCCGCCTGACGACGCTGGGCGGGCAGATGCTGCGTCTGGCCGAGCGGCACAAGGTGAAGCGCGCCGATTTCCTCGAAGCCTACACGGGCCGCGAACTGGACGACGCCTGGGTCGCAGAAGTGGCCGGGAAGGACAAGAAGTGGGCTGCCTTCGCAGAAAACGAGGCTGAACCTGCCGAGCGCATCCGTCTGGAAGTCTCGGACATCGCCACTGCCACCGGCATGGCGCTCCCCGAGTTCCGCCGCATCGTGAACATGGTCCAGAAGGCGGAGCGTGAAGCGCGCATCGCCAAGAAGGAAATGGTCGAGGCGAACCTGCGTCTGGTGATCTCGATCGCCAAGAAGTACACCAACCGCGGTCTGCAGTTCCTGGATCTCATCCAGGAAGGCAACATCGGGCTGATGAAGGCGGTCGACAAGTTCCAGTACCGCCGCGGCTACAAGTTCTCGACGTACGCGACCTGGTGGATAAGGCAGGCGATCACGCGTTCGATCGCGGATCAGGCTCGCACGATCCGCATCCCGGTCCACATGATCGAGACGATCAACAAGCTGGTGCGCACCAGCCGTCAGTTCCTCCATGACCAGGGCCGTGAGCCCACGCCCGAGGAAATGGCCGAGAAACTGTCGATGCCGCTCGAAAAGGTGAAGCGGGTTCTGAAGATCGCGAAGGAGCCTATCTCGCTCGAAACGCCGATCGGCGATGAGGAAGACAGCAGCCTTGGCAACTTCATCCAGGACGAGAACGCCGTAATCCCGGTGGACGCGGCGATTCAGGCCAACCTGAAGGAAATGATAACTCGCACGCTGGCATCGCTGACCCCGCGTGAGGAGCGTGTGCTGCGCATGCGCTTTGGCATCGGGATGCCAACGGACCATACCCTGGAGGAGGTCGGACAGCAGTTTTCGGTGACTCGCGAGCGTATCCGACAGATCGAGGCCAAGGCGCTGCGCAAGCTCAAGCATCCGAGCCGTTCACGCATCATGCGAGCGTTCCTCGACTAAGCACAGGCCGTTCAACATCACAGGCACGCGGCCGATACGGACGCAGGGCGATCCCCCCGTCCGTGTCGGTTGGCATCGTTCGTGGTTCAGATCAGGCGAAGCGTACGCGGTTGCCGTCGCGGCGGAAGTCGTCCTTGCGAATCACGCTTGTCGTGTAGTCGCGCGACAGGACGGTGCTGACCGCGACGAAGTTGGCTGTGCCGGTCTTACGGCCGAACTGCATGCGGACGTAGCCCTGATGCATGTTGTCGGTCCATACCACCTCAGGCATGTGATCGGCGTAGGCCTTATCGAGCTTGGGCGACATGTCCTCGCCAAAGCCGCTGTCCATGAAATCGCCCGGGGAGGAAATGCCCGCCGTACCGAACTCGATGCCCGTGGGGCGTCCCTGTGCATCGGCCAGGTCGTTGGTCCAGAAGCTGTGGCTGTCACCCGAGAGGAACACCAGATCGCCCGCACCTGCGCGGCGCGACAGGGCATAGAACTGCTCGCGGGCCCAAGGGTAACCGCCCCAGGCGTCGGTGTAGTCGGGCAGGTTCCAGCGGCCGCGCCACGCCAGCGAGACATGCGGGTCGGCTGCCAGCTTCGCCAGTTCCTCCTTCGTCTTCGCAGCGGCGAGTTTGGGGAACGGGTCGGGCAGCACGCCCAGCTTCGCAAGGTCGGGCACGTTGAGGCGGCCGATCACCATCGGACAGCCGATCACGCGCCAGGGCTGTCCGTCCTTCACCGAACGGGCGAGAGCGGCCTCCAGGTCCGTTTCCAGTTCGGGCGAGATCAGCGGACGGTTCGGGGCGCCGAGGACGTCGCGCTTGAACTTCTCGGCCGAGGCGTCGTCGACGATTTCCTGCGCATGGTCGAGGTATTCGATCTGCTTCGCCCGCGCGGTGTGGCGCGTCTCCAGCGTGTGCAGCAGGGCGAGGTCGCCGAAGCGGTAGGCGCGCCAGAACTGCATGCGGGTGCGGCCCTTGACGTCGAGCCATTCCGGTTCGCGCACCGGCATCCATTCGTAATAGGCGCGGATCGAGGCGGCGCGGCGCGTGGCCCAGTCGCCCTCGGTTTCGGGCTGGTGGTTCTGGGCGCCGCCGGTCCAGGGGTTGTTCGCGCTCTCGTGGTCGTCCCAACAGGCGAGCAGGGTGTGCTGCGCGTGCATCGCCAGCGATCCGGCGTCGGTCTTGTACTGCGCGTGGCGGGTGCGGTAGTCGGAGAGGGTGACGATCTCGTGCGCGGGGGCGTGCTCGCGGCCGATGGTGCGGGCGATGTTTTCACCCCAGCCGTCCTTGCCGCCGTATTCGTAGATGTAGTCGCCGGTATGGAGCACGAAGTCGATCGCCGGATCCTTCGCGATCGCATCGTAGGCGTTGAAGAAGCCGAAGGCATAGTTGGAGCACGAGGCGAGGGCGATGCCGAGCGTATCGACCCGGCCTTCGGGCAAGGTGCGGGCGCGGCCGATCGGCGACACCGATTTGCCCATGCGGAAGCGGTAGAAGAACGTACCGCCCGCCGGAAGGCCGGTGGCGAGCGCCTTGACGGTGAAGTCACGCTCCGCGTCCGTGCGCATCGTGCCGGACTTCAGGATCTTCACGAAGGCGGGGCTATCGGAGAGTTCCCACTGCACATCGGTGGCGGCGGGCACAGTCACGCGGGTCCAGAGCACCACGCTCGAAGCGTCGGGGTCACCGGCGGCGACGCCGTGCCGGAACACCGGGTTCACCGCTGTGGCGGCGAGGGCGGAAATCGGCAGCGCCATGATCGCCGCTCCTCCTGCCATACCGGCCAGCAGGGCGCGGCGGGAAACCTGATGGGCTTGGAGCATGGTCATGGCGGGCAATCCTGTGTTCTGGTGTGCTGTGCTGCAAAGGAAAAGGACGGGCCGGCGTCCCCCCGAACGCCGACCCGCCCCTCGCGCTACCGTCAGAAGTCGGCGGTGACGCTGAAGACCATCGTGCGCGGAGTGCCGATCCAGGCGTAGTTGCCCGAAATGCCGCCGAGGTAGTCCTCGTCCGTCAGGTTGGTGATGTTGAGTGCGAAGGTCAGGTCCTTGAGCGTATCGGTCAGGCCCTCGCCCTTCACCGCGACCGAAAGGTCGGTGATGAAGGAGTTCTTTGCGGTCCAGGCGTTGCTCGCATTGACGAAGCGGTTGCCGGTGTACTTGCCGGTCAGGCCCAGGGTGACGGGGCCGTAGTTGTAGGTGCCCGACAGCACCCACATGTCCTTGGGAATGCCCGCGACGCGGTTGCCCGCCGTCACGCCCTGTTCCGCGTCCAGTTCGGCATTGCCGGTGCCGCGGTACTTGGCATCGATGTGGGTGTACGAACCGTAGAGGGTCAGGCCGTGAACCGGGCGGACGTTGGCGAGCAGTTCGAACCCCTCGGAGTCGATGCCGCCCGCGTTGAAGAAGCGGCCGTCGCCTTCGCTCAGGTAATCCGGTCCGGCCGAGGTCGAGCTGGGCACGAAGATCACCTGATTGGAGAACTTGCTCTTGAACCATGTAGCCGAGGCGTTGAACATGCCGTTGGAGTAGCGCGCACCGGCTTCCCAGTTCTCGGCGGTCTCGGGCTTGATGCTGGAGAACGCGTCAGCACTGTATTCGAGCAGCGTATCGGAGAGCGCCTTGAAGTTCTCCGAGTAGCCGCCGAACAGGTCGAGGCCGGTCATCGGCTCGACCTGGACGCCGCCGGAGAGCAGCACCTTCGACTTCGACTTGACGCCGACGTTGGAACTCTCGCCGAACAGGTCCTCGCGGTCGAGGTGGTTGATGAACTGCTTGACGCCGAAGTTCGCGGTGACCGGGCCGAACTGGACCTGGTCCTCGGCGTACCACTTGAAGGTGGTCTGCGGATACTTGCGGTCGTACTGCGTCCAGTAGGGCGTGGCGTCATAGGCCGGGCCGACGCGGGTGTCGCTGACGTGGTGCCAGTCGCGCCATTCGCGGCGGTGGGTGTCCTCGTACCAGACGCCGCCGCGCAGGGTGTTCTCAAGCGCGCCGAACTGCATGGTCCAGGCGCTGTCGAGGGTGCCGCCGAGGCGGTCCTTGCGGTAGTGGGTGTGGCGGAACGACTGCTGCTGGATGGCGCCAGCCGCGGTCGGCGCGACGATCTGGCCGGCGGCGTTGGTCGCGAAGTAGGTCGGCGTACCCGAACCGGCGGGCAGGGTGGCCCACCATGCGGGCGTGCCCTTCACCGTAGAGGTGCCGTTGATCTCGCTCTGGACGCCCGAGGTGTCCTGTCCGACGTTGACGATGTAGGGCGGCGCCCAGTCACCGCGCCCGGCCATGTCATGGTAGTAGACCGAGGCCTTGAGATCGAGCGCGTCGGCGATCTTCGTCTCGGCCTTCAGGTAAGCGAAGAAGTTCTTGCGGGTGGTGCCCCAGACGCCGCGATAGTTCTGGTCCACCGCCGGAACGCCGGTCCACACGCCGTTGAGGCCGTCCTGGTGCGGGCTCGCGGCGTACTGCTCGGGCGAGTACATCTGGTCGTAATTGTTCTCGTAGGCATCATCGTAGCTGGCGTAGCCGGTGAACTTGACGGGCGTATCGACGATGAACTTCATCGCGAAGTTGTCACGCGTGTTCTTGGCCGAGCCTTCCATCCAGTCGGTTGCCTGCTGGTGGCCGTAGGAGAACCAGGCCTTGGCAACGCCGCCGATCAGGCCGGTGTCGAAGCGGCCGTAGTAGCGGCTGGCGTCATAGTCGCCGACCGAGCCGGACAGGCGCACGCGCATGTCGTCGATGGGGTCGGCGGTGACGAAGTTGATGGTGCCGCCCAGCGCCTCGTTCGAGCGTGAGGCGATGTCGGCGGTGCCCTGGAACACCTCGACGGTGCCGATGTTGGCGGTGTCGATGAAGCGGTTGGCCTTGGAGCCGCCGCCGTAGCCCGAACCACCGTTGGGCAGGCCGTCGATGGTGATGCCGACCTGCTGGGTGTCGAGGTTGGTCTGGTAGCCGCGGATCGAGTAGGTCGTCGACCAGTCGTCGAAGCCGAAGGCGTCGCCCTCGTTGACCTGCACGCCGGGCAGGGTGCCGATGAGGTCGATGGCCGAGGCGATCGGCGACTTGTCGTCGATCAGCGTCTCGTCGAGCGCGGCGTTGTTGTAGGTGGTGCGCTGGCCGGTGACGACGATGGCGTCGGCGGTGTCCGCGCTGTCGTAGGCCGCGGCGTCGGCGGCTGCCTCGTCTGCAAACGCCGGAGTGCTCGCGGCGATGGCGGCAAGGCTCGTGCTGAGAATGTAGATACGGCGGATCGAAATGGCGCGCATGGCTTGGTGAACCCCCTGTAGCGTTAAGCTTGTGCGGCGCAGCATCTGCGCGCTTATTCTGACGCCCTGCAGTCAATTCGGAGACGTTTTACAGTCGGTTTCGCGACACCTTTGTGACGTGAAAGCGCCAGCCGTCCCAGGTTTCGGGGCGATGATCGAAAGTTACACGCCGCATAGACCCGACTTTGTGCGTCTGCGTACGAGAGAGCCGCTTCATGGCGTTTCGAAGTCGCTGGCATGTCCGCTGCGTGACGGGCTGCATCACCGTCACAAACCCGAAATGACCCGTCCATAGAGGCCACCGCAACGAGACGGCTGGCGGCGTCGGAAGGACATGCAGGAACCATTGCGCATAGCGATCCCCATTCACAGCTTTGAGCCGGGCGGCGTCGAGCGCGTCGCCCTCGGCCTGGCTGCGCAATGGCGCGAAGCGGGGCACGAGGTTACCGTGGTTCTCGGCCGTCCGGGCGGCGCGGGCCTGTGCAGTGCGCCCGCGCTCGATTACTGGAGCCTGCCCACGCGGCCCAGGTTCCAGCAGGCAACGGCATCGTGGCGAACGCCGTGGATGGTCCACACGCTCTACAGTTTCCTGATCGAAAACCGTGTCGACGTGGTGTTCTGCCCCGGCAATACGTACGCGGTGATCGGCGCGGCCATGAAGCTGCTGATGGGCCACCACGCCCCGCCGATGCTGCTCAAGATCAGCAATGCGCTGCACCGTCCCGACATGTCAGGGGCCATGCGCCGGGGCTACGGCGCCTGGCTGCGGGCGCAAGGCGGGCTGTTCGATTCGCTGGTCGCGCTGTCCGAGCCGATGCGCCGCGAAGTGCGCGAGTGTATGCTGGCGCAGCCGCGTCAAGTCGAGGTGATTGCCAATCCGATCCTCAATCGTCGCCGTTTGATCCAGCTTGGCCGCATCGAACGGCGCGCGCCTTCGGCCTGGGGCATGCGCTACCTCGCGGCGGGGCGTCTCGCGCCGCAGAAGAACTTTGCGCTGATGCTGCGGGCCTTCGCCGCCGGAGCCCGCGCCGGTGACCGCCTGACCATCGCCGGGGACGGCCCCGAACGCGGTCCTCTCGAAGCGCTCGCCGGTTCGCTGGGCATCGCCGGGCAGGTCGCGTTTCTCGGCCATGTCGCGACGATCGACCCGCTGTTGGCCGAACACGACGCGCTGCTGCTCAGCTCCGATTACGAGGGCCTGCCCGGCGTCGTGGTCGAGGCGCTGGCGGCAGGCATGCCGATCCTCGCCACCGACTGCTGCGTCAGCATGGCGAGCCTGCTCGACCACGGTCGCACCGGCCTGATGGTCCCGGTGCGCTGCCAGGATGGCTTCGCGCAAGGGATCGCGGCCTTGCGCGACTTGCGCGGCGATCCGACGCGCGCCCGCGCCGTCGCCGCGCACTACGAACTCGAAGGCGCCGCGCGCCGCTACCTCGACCTGATGCGCGCGGTCGTCTCGCGCCGCGAAGCCGAGCGCCGCCGCGACCTTGCCCTCAGCACGCTGGCGCCCTGCCGGTCGCTGCGGCGCTCCCAGTGACTGTCACCCCGGAGATCACCTTGTCTCAATCTGCAACCGTGGCTGCTACCGTAGACGGCGTCGATCTGGCGGCCATCGCACTGACCCCTCAGGATCGCACCGCGAAGCGCGGGCGCAATGCGGTATTCTCCATCCTGCTGTCACTGGCGGTCATCGCCGCCGTGCTGCACGAGACGAACAGCGTCGAGCTGCGCCGTCTGCCGCAGATGATCCCGACATCGCCGGGGTTCTGGCTGATCTTCGCGGGCTACTACCTCATCACCCCCGCCAGCGAGTGGCTGATCTATTGGAAGCTGTGGCGCATTCCGGGCAGCGGCGTGCTCGCGCTGCTGCGCAAGAAGATCTACAACGAACTGCTGCTCGGCTATCTCGGCGAGGCGTATTTCTACACCTGGGCGCGCAGCCGCGTCACCCTGACCGCCGCGCCGTTCGGCACGGTCAAGGACGTGTCGATCCTCTCGGCCGTCACCGGCAACGTGGTGACGATGGCGCTGCTGGTCTTCGCAGTGCCTTCGCTCGGCTTCGACAAGCTGGGCATCGACGGGCGCCTGCTGACCGGGTCGCTGGGCGTCATTCTTGCGATCTCGCTGGGCGCCATGGCCTTCCGCCGCAAGGTCTTCAGCCTCTCGCGTGACGACCTCTGGATGATCACCCGCGTCCATTTCGCGCGCATCGTCGTCTCGACCGTGTTCCTCGCGCTGCTGTGGCACATCGTGCTGCCCGATGTCGCGCTGAGCTGGTGGCTCTACCTTTCGACCCTGCGCCTGCTCGTCTCGCGCCTGCCGCTGGTGCCGAACAAGGACCTGCTGTTCGCAGGGATAACCGTCGTGGTGCTGGGCGAGGAGCGGGATATCGGCACGCTCATGGCGCTCATGGCCGGGCTGATCACCGCCGCGCACCTCGTGCTGGGCGCGCTCATCGCCTTCAACGACCTCGCCAATCCGGAGAAACGCCCGTGATTCTGTCCCTGCTGATGCTGGCGAACGCTGCGACCATTCCCTCCACGCCCGATCTCGGCAAGGCCGAGGGCCGCTGCCGACCGGATGAGGCGGGCTCGTCCTTCGAAGTGCAGGTGAAGGGCCTGAAGGACCGCATCGGCACCCTCAAGCTGGAAGTCTATCCGGCCAACAACACCGATTTTCTCGCCGACGACAATGTGCTGGTGAGCGCGGGCAAGACGTTCCGCCGCGTCGAGGTGCCGGTCCCCGCCAGCGGCCCGGTGCGCCTGTGCGTGCGCGTGCCCGGCCCCGGCGACTACGCGGTGAGCCTGCTCCACGACCGGGACGGCAACCGCAAGTTCGGCTGGCGTATCGACGGCATCGGTTTTGCGGGCAATCCCCGACTGGGTTTCAGCAAGCCGAGCGCCGAGAAGGCCAGCGCGTCGGTCGGCAGCGGGCCGAAGACGATCTCCATCGTGATGAACTACCGTCGCGGGCTGGGCGTGGCCCCGCTGGCATCGAAGTAAGGGGCCAAAGCATGAGGATCGTGGACGTCTGCGCCTTCTACACGCCCAAGGGCGGCGGCGTGCGCACTTATGTGGAGCAGAAGCTGCGCGTCGGCGCGGCGCTGGGCCACGAGATCATCATCCTCGCACCGGGGGACGAGGACGCGGTGATCGAGTGCGGCCCCAATGCCCGCATCATCACCCTGAAGAACCCGCGCTTCCCGCTCGACCGCAAGTACTGGTACTTCGCCTCGGCGCCACAGCTTCACGCCGCGCTCGACGAACTGCAGCCGGACTTCGTCGAGGCCGCCTCACCCTGGCGCAGCGCGCGTCTCGTCGCCGACTGGGCGGGCGATGCGCCGCGCAGCATGATCATGCATGCCGATCCGCTTTCCGCCTATGCCTACCGCTGGTTCGGACAGGTGTTTGCGCGGCGAACGATCGACTGGCAGTTTTCGGTCTATTGGGACCACTTGCGCCGCCACAGCCGCAGCTTCGACCATGTCGTCTGCGCCAATTCCAGCCTGACGCGGCGGCTGGCGGACGGGGGCGTCGCCAATACGGTGACGGTGCCGATGGGCGTGCAGCCCGGCCGCTTCTCCCCGCAGAACCGCGATCCGGCCCTGCGCGCGCAGTTGCTGGCCGCCTGCGACCTGCCCGAAGACGCGCGCCTGCTGCTGGGCGTCGGCCGACTGGCGGCGGAAAAGCGCTGGCCCCTGGTGCTGGACGCGGTGGCCTCGGTCTCGCGCGACCGGCCGGTCGGCTTCGTGCTGTTCGGCGAGGGGCGCGAGCAGCGCACCGTGCTCAAACACATAGCCGGCAATCCGCACGTCCGCCTCTTTGAACCCGAGCGCAATCCGGACACTTTCGCACGGGTCATCGCCAGCGCCGACGCGCTCGTCCACGGCAGCGAGGCGGAGACTTTCTGCATGGTCGCCGCCGAAGCCCGCGCCAGCGGCGTGCCGATCGTGGTCCCGGACGAGGGCGGCGCGGTCGATCATGCCGCGAACGGCGGCGGCCTCACGTACACCGCCTGTGACCCGGCTGCAGCGGCGCGCGCCATCGTCGAGGTGCTGTTCGAGCGCGAGCATTACCCGCAAGCCGCCCGCACCAGCGACGATCACTTCGCCGACCTCTTCGCCCTCTACGAGACGAGCGTGCGGCGCGAGCGGCGCGCAGCCTGAGAGGGAAGGTTACTGCCCGTCACAGCCCTTTACGATGAGGGTGATCAGTTCACCCGGCGACGATGCTTGCCGCCGTAAGTCTTGCCACAGTAATCGTCGAGTTCGCGCATCTCGGTCGCGGCGGCGGCGGCCATCGCGGCGGTGCAGGGCAGGTTCTTTTCGCCGGTAGCGATTCGCGCCTCGACCCGGTCGCGCAGTTCCTCGATGTCGGCACGCGACAGTACGTTCTTTTCACGCAGATAGCAGATCAGGCTTTGCAGCAGGATCATGGCCTTTTCACCTGAATCGACTTCACTGTTCTCGATCATCACATCCCGTCCTCTCAAGCGGCCGTTCGGCCGACATTGAAGACAGGATGATACAACCACGAAACAATGTCCAGCGCATCAAAAGAGCAGTATTCTGCTGTCGCAAACGATTGTGCGCCGCAATATTCGCAAAGGCCGGCGGATCAGTCTTCCAGCGCGGCAACCTCCTGCCTGAGCAGTGCGGAAAGGCGGGCATGCAGCGTCTCGTGATCGCTGTCGGGCGAGAGTTCGCGCAGCGCAACCATGCCCCACGACATGGCGATTATGAAGTCCGCCACGGTAGCATGGCGCTGCGCCGTCGCAGCAGGTGCCAGCGACCCCAGTGCTGCGCCAAGACTGTCGCGAAGCCGCATGTCGACCTTGGTGTGCATCTGGTTGATCGCCGGGTTGCGGCCTGCTTCGGCAAGCAGTTCGCACATGAGCCTGCGGTCGTCGCAGTCCGGCTCCTCGAACCCGACGCGCTCGATCCATGCGAGAATGGCATCGCGATCATTGGCTGCAACGGCGGCGCTCAGCGTCTCTTCATCGAGCCAAGCCGTAATCTCCGTTTCGCAGATGGCGGCGATGATCGCCTCCTTGTTCGCGAAGTCGCGGTAGATTTGCCCTACGGCGATGCCCGAGGCGGCCGCGATCTGCGCCATTCCGGTCTGATGGAACCCTTGGTCGACAAAAAGGTTACGCGCGGTGTCGAGAAGGTGTTTTCGACGTGCGGCCGACTTGGCGGCTCGGGGGCGATCCAGTGCAGTCTCGTTGGTCATTTCCCTGTCCGGCTTGCTTTTTATGCTGCGACGCAATACCAGTCGCGCGAATCATGAGTGAACGCTCACTCACGCTTTAACCCTCTTGGCGGATTAACTCCATGAAAAAGATCGCTCCGGCCCTAGTGCTGATTCTCTCCGCCTGTGGGGGAGGACAGGAGCAGCCTCCGGCAGGACCGCCCGAGGTCGGCGTGGTTACCGTGCGCGAGCAGTCCGTCACGCTCAGCAATGAACTGCCGGCGCGTACCAGCGCTTACGAAAGTTCGGATGTGCGCCCGCAGGTCAATGGCCTGATTGTCGCGCGGCTGTTCACCGAGGGGGACCAGGTGAGGGGCGGTCAGCCGCTCTATCGCATCGACGGTGCGCCCTATGAAGCGGCAGCGGCGAATGCGCGTGCGGCGCTGGCCCGCTCGCGCGCAGCGATCGCATCGAGCGAGGCGCTAGCCCGCCGCTATGGTGAACTGGTCAAGATCAACGCGATCTCGCGGCAGGACTACGAGAACGCGGTGACCACCGCGCAGCAGGCGCGCGCGGACGTTTCGGCGCAGCAGGCGCTTTTGCGGTCCGCCGAGATCGACCTTGCGCGCACGACCATCCGTGCGCCGATTTCCGGCCGGATCGGTCGCTCGACTTACACCACAGGTGCGCTTGTCTCGGCCTCGCAGACCGATGCGCTGACCACGATCCAGCGGCTCGATCCGATCTTCGTCGACATCCAGCAGTCCAGCGCCGACGTCCTGCGCCTGCGTCAGCAGCTTCTCGCCGGAGACCTGACGAGCGCCAGCGGCAATGTCGCGGTGAAGCTGAAGCTGGAAGACGGCAGCACCTACCCGCAGGAAGGCGTGCTCAAGTTCACCGACGTGACCGTCGATCCGACGACCGGCAGCCAGATCATCCGCGCGCAGTTCCCCAACCCCAAGGGCCTGCTGCTCCCCGGTATGTACGTGCGGGCCGAGTTCGCGCAGGCGACCAAGGCGAATGGCCTGCTGGTCCCACAAGTCGCCGTGTCGCGTGACGAGAAGGGCAATCCCACCGTCCTCGTCGTCGGTGCACAGAACAAGCTGGAGATGCGCCCGATCACCGCCCCGCGTACCGTCGGCGACAACTGGCTGGTCACTTCCGGTCTCAAGGCGGGTGACAAGGTCGTCGTCGACGGCGCGCAGATGCTGCGTCCGGGCGTGCCGGTGAAGCCGGTCGCACCCCAAGGGCAGGCCCAGCAGGGCGGCAAGCCCGCTGGTGGGCAGCCCGCCGCTCCTGCCAACAAGGGGCAGTAAGCCGCCATGTCACGCTATTTCATCGACAGGCCCATCTTCGCATGGGTCATCGCCATCGTTCTGATGATGGCGGGCATCATCGCCATCCGCAGCCTGCCCGTGGCCCAGTTCCCCGAGATCGCACCGCCCACGGTCTCGATCTCCGCGACTTATCCCGGCGCCGATGCGGAAACGCTCGAGCGTACGACGACGCAGATCATCGAGCAGCAGCTCAAGGGCATCGACAACCTGCGCTACTTCTCGGCCGCGTCCTCCTCGGCGGGCACGGTGACGATCACCCTGACCTTCGAGCAGGGCACCGATCCCGACATCGCGCAGGTGCAGGTCCAGAACAAGCTGCAGGCCGCCACGCCGCTGCTGCCGCAGGAAGTGCAGCGCCAGGGCGTGCAGGTGCAGAAGTCGGCAGCGAGCTTCCTGCTCGTCACCGCCATCTATTCCGAGGACGGCAGCCACTCAGCCACCGACCTTGCCGACTACCTCGTCAGCCAGGTGCAGGACCCGGTCAGCCGCATCAACGGCGTGGGTGAACTGCAGATCTTCGGCACCCAGTACGCCATGCGCATCTGGGTCGATCCGCTCAAGCTGCGCAGCTACGACCTGACCATCGCCGATGTCACCACCGCGATCTCCGCCCAGAATGCGCAAGTTTCGGCGGGTCAGATCGGCGCTCTGCCGGCGCCCAAGGAGCAGATGCTCAACGCTACCGTCTCGGTTCAGTCGCGCCTGCAGACGCCCGAGGAATTCGGCAACATCCGCCTGCGCTCGACCCAGGGCGGCGCGACCGTGCGCCTGCGCGACGTCGCCCGCGTCGAACTCGGCGCGGAGCTTTACGGTTTCGATACCCAGTTCAATGGCAAGCCCGCATCGGGCTTCGGCGTTCGCCTCGCCTCCGGCGCCAACGCGCTTGATACCGTCGATGCGGTCAAGGCCGAAGTGCAGAAGATCGCCAAGAACTTCCCGTCGGATGTGAAGGTGGCCTTCCCCTACGACTCGACGCCGTTCGTGCGGCTGTCGATCGAGCAGGTGGTGCACACCCTCGTCGAGGCGGTGGTGCTAGTGTTCCTCGTCATGTTCCTGTTCCTGCAGAACTGGCGCGCGACGCTGATCCCGACGATCGCGGTGCCGGTGGTGCTGCTCGGCACCTTCGGCGTGATGTCGGTGCTCGGCTACTCGATCAACACCTTGACCCTCTTCGGCATGGTGCTCGCCATCGGTCTGCTGGTCGATGACGCTATCGTCGTCGTCGAGAATGTCGAGCGACTGATCCAGGAAGAGCATCTTTCCCCCAAGCAGGCGGCGCGCAAGTCGATGGACGAGATCAGCGGCGCGCTGGTCGGCATCGGCATGGTGCTGTCGGCGGTGTTCCTGCCGATGGCGTTCTTCGGCGGATCGACCGGCGTGATCTATCGCCAGTTCTCGATCACCATCGTCTCGTCGATGGCGCTCTCGGTCATGGTCGCGTTGATCCTGACGCCGGCGCTTTGCGCCACCATCCTCAAGCCGCACCGGAACGACGAGCATCAGGGCAAGGGGCTGCTGGCGCGCTTCTTCCGCTGGTTCAACGACAAGTTCGACCGCGGCACCGAGAAGTACCGGGGCGGCGTACGTCGCACCGCCAATGGCTGGAAGCGCTCTGGCCTCGTCTACCTGCTGATCGTGGGCTGCATGGTGTTCCTGTTCACGCGCCTGCCCGGCGGCTTCCTGCCGGACGAGGACCAGGGCGTGGTCATCGCGCTCGTCCAGGGGCCTTCGGGCGGAACCCTGCCACGCACGCAGAAGGGCCTCGACCTCGTCAACAAGCACTTCCTCGAGGATGAGAAGGCGAACGTCGTATCGGTGTTCACGATCAACGGTTTCTCCTTCTCCGGTCAGGGCCAGAATGCAGGCATGGCCTTCGTGATGCTGCGTGACTGGAAGGATAGAGGCGGGGCGGAGAACCGCGCACCGGCGATCGTCGGGCGCGCGATGGGGGCTTTCTCCAAGTACCGTGACGCGATGATCTTCGCGCTGACCCCGCCTGCGGTGCAGGAACTGGGCAACGCCACCGGCTTCGACATGTGGCTGGTCGACGAGACCAACATGGGTCACGACAAGCTGCTGGCAGCGCGCAACCAGCTGCTCGGCATGGCGTCGCAGGACAAGCGCGTGGCGCAGGTCCGTCCGGTCAGCCTCGACGATGCGGCGCAGCTCGACGTCAAGATCGATCAGGACAAGGCAGCTGCGCTTGGCCTTGACCTTGCCGCGATCAATTCCGAGATCGGCACCGCCTGGGGTGGTTCCTACGTCAACGACTTCCTCGACCGTGGCCGTACCAAGCGCGTCTATATCCAGGCGGACCAGCAGTATCGCTCTTCGCCGGAGGCTCTTTCGAACCTCTACGTACGAGGCACCAGCGGCCAGATGGCGCCGTTCAGTGCTTTCTCCGAGCTGTCGTGGAAGAAGGCGCCGGTGATTCTCACGCGCTATAACGGCCGTCCCGCCATGCAGCTTCAGGGCGCGCCGGGCCAGGGCCTGAGCACCGGCGGCGCGATGCAGGCGATCGAGGAGATGCAGCAGAAGCTGCCCGCAGGCACCGGCATCGAATGGACCGGCCTGTCCTACGAGGAGCGCCTTTCGGGCGGTCAGGCGCCGATGCTCTATGCATTGTCGCTGGCGATCGTATTCCTTTGCCTCGCGGCTCTGTACGAGAGCTGGTCGGTGCCGATCGCGGTCATGCTGGTGGTGCCGCTGGGCGTCGTCGGCGCGCTGTTCGCCGCCTGGCTTACGGGGCTCGGCAACGACATCTACCTGCAGGTCGGCCTGATCACCACGATCGGCGTCTCGGCCAAGAACGCGATCCTCATCGTCGAGTTCGCGGAGGAGCGTGTACAGTCCGGCATGAACGCCTTCGACGCGGCGATGGAAGCGGCAAGGCTGCGTCTTCGCCCGATCCTGATGACCTCGCTGGCCTTCGTCTTCGGCGTGCTGCCGCTGGCAGTCTCGACCGGCGCGGGCGCGGGCGGCCAGAATGCCATCGGCCGCGCGGTGGTGGGCGGCATGCTCTCCGCCACGATCTTCGCGATCTTCTTCGTGCCGATGTTCTTCGTGGTCGTCGCCCGCCTGTTCAAGCACGGGCAGACCGACCGCAAGCCGACGAACACCGACGATGAGCCTCACGCTGACGGCGCCCACGGCGCGGCACCGCAGGAAAGCTGAACATGAAAAAGTCGATCCTCATCCTGCTCGCCGGCACCACGCTGCTCGCCGGGTGCAACCTTGCTCCCAAGTACGAGCGACCGGCGGGCGCCGTCCCGGTGGCGCTGCCGCAAGGCGGCGTCTATCCGGCCGCCCCGACCGATGCGCAGGACGTATCGCGCATCGGCTGGCGGGACTTCTTCCTCGACGACAGGCTGCGGCAGGTCATCGAGGCGGGCCTTGCCAACAACCGAGATCTGCGGATCGCGGCGGGCAACGTCCAGCAGGCGCGGGCGCAGTACCGCGTCCAGCGCGCCGACCGGTTGCCCACGGTCAATGCCACCGGCACCGCGACTTACACCAACAACCTGATGGGCGCGGGCGCGGCCGGTGGTACGGGTGGCAGCTCGGACATCGAGATCTATCAGGCGACCGTGGGTCTTTCGGCTTTCGAACTCGACCTGTTCGGCCGTGTCCGCAACTTGTCGCGCGCCGCGCAGGAGCAATACTTCGCCAGCGAGGAAGCCCAGCGTTCGACACGCATCAGCCTCATCGCCGAGATCGCCAATGCCTGGCTGACGATGGCCTCGGACAGCGAACAGCTGCGCCTCTCGCGCGAGACGGCGAAGGCGTTCGAGAAGACGCTGGACCTCACCCGCGCGCAGTTCCGCATCGGCACCGGCTCGGAACTGGAAGTGCGGCAGGCGGAGACCAGCTACCAGAGTGCCGTCAACGACATCGCCGCGCTGGAAACCAGCGTGGCGCGGGATCAGAACGCGCTCAACCTGCTGGTCGGCACCACCGTCGCGGCGGAACAGCTCCCCACCGGCTTCGGCACCGAGCCGATGACCCGTGACGCACTGCCGGGTGACGTGTCCTCCGAAGTCCTGCTGCGCCGCCCCGACGTGCTGCAGGCCGAACACCAGTTGATCGCGGAGAACGCCAACATCGGCGCGGCCCGTGCGGCGTTCTTCCCGACGATCTCGCTGACCGGCACGCTCGGCACGCTGAGCACGGCGCTCGGCGGTCTGTTCAAGGACGGCAGCTACACTTACACCGGCTCGCCCAGCGCCTCGCTGCCGCTGTTCGACTTCGGCCGCCGTTCGGGCAATCTCGAATACGCCAAGGCGTCGCAGAAGGTGGCCGTCGCGACTTACGAGAAGGCGGTCCAGACCGCGTTCAAGGAAGTCTCCGACGCGCTTGCCCAGCGCGGCCGCATTGGCGACCAGATCCGTGCGCAGACCACGCGCGCCGAAGCTGCGGGCGTGGCGGCAAAGCTGTCCGACGCGCGGTTCCGTTCGGGCGTGGACTCGTTCCTGACCACGCTCGACGCGCAGCGCACCGCCTACGGGGCCGAGCAGGCGCTGGTCACCACGCGGCTGACGCAGGCCAGCAATCTGGTGGAGCTATATCGCTCGCTGGGCGGCGGCCTGGAGGAAACCACCCCGGTCGGCGGCGAACAGCCCGCCCGTTAACCCCTTGGTCCCGGTGAGAGCCGGGATCGCGGACGGTCCTTGCGCACCACCCCACCGAGCCGGTGTGCGAGGGCCGTCCGTGCCCGCTGGGCATGACGAAGTGTGTCGATCGTCCCGATTTTGCGCCTTAGGCACTCGACAGGCGCGCCCGAACCGTGTTGTGGGAGCAGCGAATCCTATCGCCTCGACGATGGGATCGCACGCTGACTTTGGCCACTGACCACGGGACGAACACATGGACGAGACGCTGCGCCGCGCCGCACTTGATTACCACCGCCTGCCTCGGCCCGGCAAGCTGACCATCGAACCGACCAAGCGCATGGTGAACCAGCGCGACCTTGCGCTGGCCTATTCGCCCGGCGTCGCCGTGCCCTGCATGGAAATCGCCGAAGATCCCGCCAAGGCGCTGGACTATACCGCGCGCGGCAACCTCGTCGCGGTGATCTCGAACGGCACCGCCGTGCTCGGCCTTGGCGCGATCGGCGCGCTGGCCTCGAAGCCGGTGATGGAAGGCAAGGCCGTCCTGTTCAAGAAGTTCGCCGACATCGACGTGTTCGACATCGAGGTCGACACCACCGACGCCGACAAGTTCATCGAGGCGGTGGCGCTGCTGGAGCCGACCTTCGGCGGCATCAACCTCGAAGACATCAAGGCGCCCGAGTGCTTCTACATCGAGGCCGAGCTGAAGAAGCGCATGAACATCCCGGTGTTCCATGACGACCAGCACGGCACCGCGATCGTCGTCGCCGCCGCCGTGCGCAATGCGCTGGTGCTGCAGGGCCGCACGCTGGCCGATGCCAAGCTCGTCACCTCGGGCGCGGGCGCGGCGGCGCTGGCCTGCGTCGATCTGCTCGTCTCGATGGGCCTGCCGATCGAGAACGTGACGCTGACCGACAAGGACGGCGTGATCCATTCCGGCCGCGAGGGCATGTTGCCCAACATGGCGCGCTATGCCCGCGATACCAACGCGCGTTCGCTGCCCGACGTGTTGCCGGGCGCCACCGTGTTCCTCGGCCTCTCGGCGCCGGGCGTGCTCAAGCCGGAGTGGCTGCCGCTCTTGGGCGACAAGCCGCTGATCTTCGCGCTCGCCAACCCCGAGCCGGAAATCCGCCCCGAGGCCGCCCGCGAAGTGCGCCCCGATGCGATCATCGCCACGGGCCGTTCGGACTATCCGAACCAGGTCAACAACGTCCTGTGCTTCCCCTACATCTTCCGCGGCGCGCTGGACGCAGGCGCGACGCAGATCAACGAGGCGATGAAGGCCGCCGCCGCCGAGGCCATCGCCGGTCTGGCGCGCATGCCCGCGCATGACAGCGTTGCGCAGGCATACGGCGGCCGCAAGCTGGTGTTCGGCCCCGAGTACATCATCCCCACCCCGTTCGACCCGCGCCTGATCGTCGAGATCGCCGGCGCCGTCGCCAAGGCGGCGATGGATTCGGGCGTCGCGACCAAGACGCTCGACATCGCCGAGTACAAGCGGTCGCTGGCGAACATGAACACCCGCTCGGGCCAGCTCATGCTGCCGGTCTACCAGGCCGCGCGCGGGGCGATGAAGCGCGTGGCTTATGGCGAGGGCGAGGACGAACGCGTGCTGCGCGCGGTGCAGGATGCGCTCGACGAAGGCATGGTGCGCCCGACGCTGGTGGGCCGCCGCCGGATTCTGGAGCAGAAGCTGCCCGAACTCGGCCTGTCGTTCCGCCTTGGCGAGCACGTCGATCTCGTCGATCCCGAGACCGACCACGAACTGATGGGCGAACTGGTCGCGGCCTATGGCGCCATCGCCAGCCGCAAGGGCGTGCCGACCGCCGAAGTGCTGCGCCACACCTACCGCCGCCCGACCGTCACCGCCGCGATGCTGCTGCGCACCGGCAAGGTCGATGCGGCGCTGGTCGGCGGCAACTCGGAGTACTGGGGCCAGATCGAGCACGTGTTGCGCATCATCGACCGCGCGCCCGACGTGAAGCGCGTCTATGCGCTGTCGGGCCTGATCCTCGATGCGGGCGTGCTGTTCCTGACCGACACCCACATGGTGCCCGATCCGACGCCTGAGCAGATCGCCGAGATGACGGTGCTGGCGGCGGATGCGGTGCGCCGCTTCGGCCTCGACCCGAAGGTGGCGCTGCTGTCGCACTCGAACTTCGGTTCTTCGAACAGCCCCAGCGCCCGCAAGATGCGCTCGGCGGCGCAGCTGGTGCGCAAGGTCGCGCCGGAACTGCGCGTGGACGGCGAAATGCACGCCGACGCCGCGCTCAGCCAGGCGCTGCGCGAGAAGCTGGTGCCGGATTCGGGCTTCGAGGGCGCGGCGAACCTGCTGGTCATGCCGAACCTCGATGCGGCGAACATCACGCTGACCGCGCTTTCGGCCTCGTCCAGCTCGCCGACGGTCGGCCCGATGCTGCTGGGCCTGTCGCAGCCGATCCACGTGCTGACGCCGGGGGTCACCGCGCGCGGCATCCTGAACCTGACCAGCATCGCGGTCTGCGCCGCCGACGGGCATTGAGTTGAGCCAAATCCTCCCCGTCGCACAGCGATGGGGAGGGGGACCGCCTGCGTAGCAGGTGGTGGAGGGGGTGGACTGCCCCCTCCGTCAGCCCTTGGGGCTGCCACCTCCCCATTGCTTCGCAACAGGGAGGATACGCATCTTACAGCACCAGCGGCGCGTGGTTGATCTGCGGCAGCACGTGCCGCGAGAACAGGTCCGCCTCCGCCGCATGCGGATAGCCCGACAGGATGAAGGCATCGATGCCCTCGGCCTGATAGGCGCGTATCTTCGCCAGCACCTGATCCGGATCGCCGACGATGGCGGCCCCGCAGCCCGAACGTGCGCGGCCGATGCCGGTCCACAGATTCTCTTCCACGAAGCCGTCGCCGCCTGCCGCGCCGCGCAGTTCGGCCTGACGGGTCACCCCGACGCTGGCGGTGTCGAGCGACTTCTGGCGGATCGCCTCGCCCGCCGCATCGTCCAGCTTGGACAGCAGACGATCGGCATAGACGCGCGCCTCGTCCTCGGTCTCGCGCACGATGACGTGAGCGCGGTAGCCGAACTTGAGCGTGCGGCCGTACTTCGCCGCGCGTGCGGTCATGTCCGCGATCGTCTCGCGCACCTTGTCCATCGTGTCGGGCCACATCAGGTAGACGTCGCAGCCCTTGGCCGCCGCCTCGCGCGCGTCTTCGGACAGGCCGCCGAAGTAGAGCGGCGGGCACTTACCCGATACCGTGGTGATGCGCGCCGGGGGCAGGTCGAGGTTGTAGAACTCGCCCTCGTACTTCAGGTGCTCGCCGTTCAGCATGATCTTGAGGATCTGCATCACCTCGAGCGTGCGCTGGTAGCGGGCGCGGCTGTCCAGCTTCTCGCCCGGCAGGTCGGACGAGATGATGTTCACCGTCAGACGGCCGCCCAGAATGCGGTCGAGCGTGGCGATGCGGCGCGCCAGCTGCGGTGGCCAGTCCTCGCCCATGCGCACCGCCCAGAGCAGGCGGATCTTCTCCACCAGCGGGGCGATGGCGCCCGCGAACATGGTGGTGTCGATGCCCAGCGCATAGCCGGAGGGGAGCAGGATGTTGTCGAACCCGCCCTTTTCGGCCTGCAGCACGATGTTGCGGCAATGCTCCCAGCTGGAGGCCAGCGCCGGATCGGGCTGGCCAAGGAACTCGTAGTCATCGTCGCACAGCGCCGAAAACCAGCTTACCTCACAGGTCTTGTCAGTAGTGCTCACGGCAGGGGCTCTCCTTTCGATGCGACCAGTACCGCGTACCAGCTGGCGCGGGTCCAGCGGACCTTGAGTGCGTCAGTGGCTTCCGCGATCCGGTCGGCCTTTTGTGATCCGACGATGGGGATGATGCGCGCCGGGTGCGCCATGATCCAGCTGTAGGCGGCCGCCGTGCGCGACACGCCGAACTCTTCCGCGGCAGAATCGAGCAGCGCGGCGACTTCCTTCGTGCGCGCGTCTTCCGGGTTGGCGATGCGGCCACCGCCCAGCGGCGACCATGCCAGCACGGCCATGTCCATGGCGATCGCCTGGTCCAGTTCGCCGTTCTCGATCGTGTCGAGACGCAGGGCCGAGATTTCCGGCTGGGTGGAGACGATCGGCAGGCTCACGAACTGCTGCAGCGTGGCGATCTGGCTGACGGTGAAGTTGGAAACGCCGAAGCTGCGGATCTTGCCCGCCTTATGTGCCGCTTCGACGGCCTTTGCGATTTCCGAAGGGTGCGTGAGGATGTCGGGACGATGAATCTGCCACAGCTCGACGGTGTCGGTGCCGAGGCGCTTGAGCGAGGCGTCGATGGCGCTGGTGAGGTATTCGGCGCTCGAATCGTAAGGCAGGGGGGGCATGATGCCGCCCTTGGTGGCGATCACCAGCTTCTCGCGCAGGCCCGGTTCGCTGGCGAGCGCCTTGCCCAGCAGCGCTTCCGCATCGCCGAAGCCGCCCTTGCCGTCGAAGCCGTAGATGTCGGCGGTGTCGATGAAGTCGATCCCGGCATCGAGCGCCGCATGGAGCAGGCGCACGGCATCGGCGGCTTCGCCTTCCATGCGCCAGTTGCCCCAGGCGAGGGCGGAGACTTCGATGCCGCTCTTGCCAAGCTGGCGGCGGGCGGCCGGGGAGGGGAGGTAGGTCATGGGTGTTCCTGTCAGGAGAGAAGATCGGGATTGATGCGGGCGACCGAGGCACGCTCGATCAGGTCGTGGGGAAGGCGCCGGTGCGTGGCCTGCGCCCCTTCGAGAAGAAGCTGCGTGGCGGCATGCGCCAGTTCGCGGGTGGGCTGGCGGATCGTGGTCAGCTGCGGCCAGACCATCCGCGCGACCATGGTGTCGTCGAAGCCGACCACCGAGAGGTCGTCGGGCACGCCCAGCCCCATGTCGTGCGCGACGGAGAGCACGCCCGCTGCCATGTCGTCGTTGCTGGCGAAGATCGCGGTGGGGCGGCGCTTGCCCTTGAGGAACCGCTGCGCCGCGGCGACGCCGCTGTCGAAATCGAACTCGCCCGGAGCGATCAGCGCGGGCTCGAACGGCAGCCCCGCGCGGTCTAGCGCGCGGCGGTAGCCGAACAGGCGCTCCTCCGAGGCCATGTGGTTGGAGTGCCCCTTCACGAAGCCGATGTGGCGATGGCCGCGCGCGATGAGGTAGCTGGTCATGTCGTCCGCCGCCTGCGCATCGTCCATGAAGACCGAGGAGGTCATCGCATGGTTGGTTCCCGGCGAGATGCGCACGAAGGGAATATCCATGCCTTCCAGCGCCTTGAGCACCGGCACGCAGTCCGTCACGGGGGAGGACAGGACGATGCCGTCGACATGCGTTTCGGTGACGAGGCCGCGCACCTGCTCGCCCACCAGCGGGTCGGCCACGTCCACCGGCTGCGCGAGGAGGCGCGAGCCGTTCTGCTGGCAGGCTTCCCAGCAGCCCATCTGGATCTGGTTCATGTAGTAGGGGCTGTGGTTGTCGTAGATCAGCGCGATCTGGCCCGACTTGGTGCCCGCCAGAATGCGCGCGGCGACGCTCGGCCGGAAGCCGAGTTCCTGCATCGCCTTTTCGACGCGCTCCTTGGTGTCGGTGCTGACGTAGCGGTGCCCGTTCAGCACGCGGCTGACCGTCTTGATCGATACGCCCGCCAGCGCCGAGACGTCCTTGATGTTGGACCGTTCGCTCATGTGCTCTCCCCCGTGCACGACGCAGGTATCCCGCCCCATCGTCCGTCATTGCGAGCGAAGCGAAGCAACCCAGGGCGGCTTGCGCACGCGCTGGATTGCTTCGCCCCTGCGGGGCTCGCAATGACGAGGGAGGGGGGAGGTGTCGTCATGCCTTCAACGACGCGAAGAGAGGCGCGAACTTGCTGCTGGGCAAGTAGAAAACGGGCGGCTGGCTATAGGGCGCGGCCACGGTATGCGTGCCGGGGGCGAAGTCCTCGCCGGTCCAGAGGTGACGCCACGGTGTGTCGCCGGGCAGGATGACCTTGCGCTGCGTCGCCTCGGCCTCGACGATCGGCGCCACCAGCATGTCGGCACCGTAGAGGTACTGGTCCTGCACGCTGAACAGCGCGTCCTCGAAGTAGTGCAGGAACAGCGGGCGCTGCACGGGCAGACCGGTCGCCACGGCCTCGTCGCTGAGGTGGCGGACATAAGGCGCCAGCGCCTTGTGGACGCGCGACATCGCTGCGAACTGACCGAGGAGTTCCGGGCTGGAATCGATCTGCAGGTTGTCGTCCGGGCGGTTGCCCTCGTGGCTGCGCATCACCGGCGAGAACGCGCCCAGTTCGCACCAGCGCATCATCAGGTCGGCGGTGCGGACATTGCCGTGAAGGCTGGTGTAGCCGCCCACGTCGCTGTGCGAATAGGCATTGCCGACCAGCCCCGCCGACAGCGCGGCGGTGAGCACGGTGTTGATGCCGTCATGCCTTGTGAAGTCCACCGACTGGTCGCCCGCCCACAGCAAGGGGCAATGGGCCTGCACGCCCGAGAACCCGGCGCGCATGAAGAACACCGCCTCGCCGGTCTTGCCGCGCGATGCCACGGCGCGCGCGTTCGCTTCGGCCCAGAGCACGGGCCAGCGGTTGTGCATCAGCATCGGGTCGCTGCCGTCGTGGAGGCGCAGATCGACGGGCAGGTACTCGCCGAAGTCCGCCATCCAGCCCGAAAGGCCGAAGTCCAGCATCTCGCGCCCGATCACGCGGTCGGCGAACCAGTCGAGCGCGGCGGGGTTGGTGAAGTCCACCACGCCGCAGTCGAACTCGCCGAAATCGACGAGGTAGACCGCGTCCGAATCCTGCCGCAGCGCGAGATAGCCCAGCGCCTCGGCCTCGGCGTACTGCTTGCCGTCATTGGCGAGGTAGGGGTTCACGTACCCGAGGAAGCGCACGCCTTTCTCCGCCAGCGCGGCGATGCGGGCGGGCAGTTCGGGATAGCGCGCCTCGTTCCACGACCAGTCCCAGAACAGGCGGCGGCCGAAGCTGGTCTGGCGGATGCCGATCCAGTCCTCGCACCACAGGCCGGAGACTTCGGCGCCCGCGTCCATGATCTTCTCGAGACGCGCGAAGCTGACGTCGCCTTCCTTGAGGCCGACAATGGCGCCGCCAATCGCCCAGTCGGGCAGGGCAGGCTGGCGGCCGAAGCGGCTGGAAAGCGCGCCGACCAGCGCGGGCAGATCGTCGGCAGCGAAGAATTCGAGGGTGAACGCGCCCTCCCAGACCTCGATCCGGTGGCGTGCGGCATCGGTGAAATCGAGCACCGAATAGGCGCTGCTGCCCAGATGGCAGGCCCACAGGCCGGAGGTCAGGAACGTCGGCTGCGGATAGTTGGTCCACCAGTAATCGCCGCCTGCCATGCCGTTCTGGTCCATCAGGCGGGTCAGTTCGGTGGATTTGTCGCGGCCGACGCCCGGCTCGCTGGTCCAGATCGGAAAGCGGCGGCCCGAGAGGTCGAGGTAGCTCATCTGCTCCCCGCCGCCCCAGGCATGCTCGCCCGGCTGCGCCGCCAGATCGACCCAGACGCGGTCGTACGCGGGATCGAGCACCGCGATGTCTAGCGAATCGCCCTTCACCGAAACGCGCAGCATCGGCGCGGCCCCGGCACTGGCCGAAAGGACGATGTCGGCGCCGTCCAGCGCGGCGAAGCCCAGCTCCACACGGCCGGTCGGCGCATCGCTGATGGCGAAGTTGCCGCGCACCATCTCCACCTCGGCCGCGCCGTGCGCCACCGCGAAAGCGGGGCTGTCCGCTGATCCACGCAGAACCGCGCGGCCAGCCAGAAGGCAGGCGAATCCATCTTCCCGAACGTCGAAAGTCAGCGACACGTTTCCAGTCCCATGAGCCATGTTGTTGTTATTCTGCAGCACGCTCGTCGCCGTCGTGCTGTCCCGATATGACAACGCTTGACAGAAATGTTCGACCCAATCAAGAGGGGTGCAACCGACAGGACGACCTGAGGCTCAAACACTCAGGCTCCGCATAAGCAGGAGGGGAAAACATATGATTTCGCACGCCACCATCACGCTTGCGCGCACCGCGCTGGCGCTTTCGGCGTCGGCCGTCGCGCTTGTCGCCGCGACTCCGGCCAACGCACAGGTCGACGAGATTATCGTTACCGCGCAGAAGGTTCGCCAGAACGTCCAGGACGTGCCGATCGCCATCAGCGCGGTCACCGGAGAGGCCATGGCCCGCGCCGGCGCCAAGAGCCTCGAGGACATCACCTCGATCGTCCCCTCGGTCACCTTCCGCAAGGGTACGACCAACGCCAACAGCGCGATCGTCATGCGCGGCGTCGGCACGATCAGCTTCTCGGTCGCGGCCGAACCCAGCGTGTCCACCGTTGTCGACGGCATCGTGCTGAGCCGTTCGGGCCAGTCGTTCCTCGACCTTTTCGACTTCGACCGCCTCGAAGTGCTGCGCGGGCCGCAGGGCACGCTGTTCGGCAAGAACGCCTCGGCGGGTCTGGTCAACATCGTGTCGAAGGGCGGCACCAGGGACTTCGAGGCCGAGGCCAACGTTTCGGGCACCACCGACGACGAATACCGCGCCAAGATGACCGTCTCCGGCCCGATCTCGGAGAACCTGACCGGCCGCCTCACCGGCTTCTACGGAAACTTCGACGGCAACATCAAGAACACCTACTACGACAAGACGGTCAACGGTTACGAGCACTACGGCGCGCGCGGCCTGATCGACTATGACGGCGAGGGCGGCCGTTTCCGCCTGATCGCGGACTACTTCAAGGCCAACGACGATTGCTGCGCCGAAGTGACCGGCGTGTCGCGCGGCACCGTGATCGACAACGAACTGGGCATCGTTCCGCAGGGCGAAGACACCCGCGAGGTCAACCAGAACCTCATCACCCGCTCGCTCGACCGCCAGTACAGCCTGACGATGAGCGCGGACATCGATACCTTCGCCGATCACACGCTCTCGATCGTCACCGGCTATCGCAACTGGAAGAACACCGAAATCCGCGACGGCGACTTCCTGCCGCGCGCGATCGTCGGCACCCCGCAGCTGCACGACCGCGGCACCGTGGAGACCGACCAGGTCTCCGCCGAAGTCCGCCTCGCCTCGCCGCAGAACCAGGCGCTGACGTATCAGGTCGGCGGTTTCCTGTGGTATTCCAAGAACACGCAGGACTTCACCCGCAGCGACGTGACCTGCACCACTTCGACCTCGCCGATCGATGCGGCGACGGGCGCGCGGCCGTGCAACCTGGCCGACACCGTCAACACGCACTATGTCTCGGCGACCTCGCGCTCGGACGTCTCGTTCCGCAACTGGGCGCTGTTCGGTCAGGCGACTTACGCCTTCCTGCCGGAACTGCGCCTGACGCTGGGCGGCCGCTACACGCATGACAGCGTGAGCTTCACCCACGTGCGCGGCGCCGCGATCGATGCCGCCACCGGTCTGCCGATGGCCGCTTCGGGCCTGCTGCCTTATGGCGCGGGCGGCACGATCGCCAGCGGCGGCAACGGCACCGATACTTCGCGTGGGGAAACCAGCGCCAACAACTTCTCCGGCAAGGCGGTGCTGCAGTACGACGTCATGGACGACGTGATGGTCTACGGCAGCTACACGCGCGGCTACAAGGGCCCGGCGTTCAACGTCTTCTTCAACCACACCGCGCCCAACAACGCCGAACCGATCGATCCCGAGAAGTCGAACAGCTTCGAGGTCGGCTTCAAGAGCCAGTGGTTCGACCGCATCGTGCAGCTGAATGCGGCCGCGTTCCTGGTCGACTACAAGGGCTTCCAGGCGAACAACTTCGTGCTCATCAACGGCGCGACGACCACCAGCCTGACCAACGCCGGTTCGGTTCGCTCGAAGGGCTTCGAGGCCGACCTCACCGTCGCCCCGACCGAGGGCCTGACCTTCCGTGCCAATGCGGCCTATGCCGATGCCAAGGTGCGCAAGTTCAACCCGAACCCGCTGACCAACGCGCCCGACGCGCGTGACGGCACGCGCCTGCCGCTGGCGCCCAAGTTCAGCTACACCATCGGCGCGGACTACGACGTCCCGGTCGGCCCGGTGAAGCTGTACCTGTCGAGCGACTGGCACCATGTTTCGAAGCAGTTTTCGGACCTTGGCGAGAGCGGCGAGATCGACCCCTACGGCATCTGGAACGCCAGCATCGGCGTGTCGGACGCCGAGGACAAGTATCGCCTGACCTTCATGGTCCGCAACATCCTCGACGACAGCTACGTGCTGCTCAACACCACGAACGGCCAGCGCCTGATGATCCCGCGCGACGCGGATCGCTATGCCGGCCTGAACTTGCGGGCGAAGTTCAACTGAGGACGGGCGCAAACGTCCTTCGCTGAATGCTCGCACAAAGAACCCCCGGCGGATCTCCTCCCCGCCGGGGGTTTTTTATTCCTCCCCCCTCCCCGTGCCGGGGAGGATGCGCGCGCGTCGTCCCTCCACCCCCGTCATCCCAGCGAAGGCTGGGACCGCTGGCCTGTTACGGCCAACTATCGTCAGGACGCCCTGCCGAGGGCTCGGCTTTGCGCGGCCAGCGGTCCCAGCCTTCGCTGGGATGACGGGGGTGTGCGTGCAGTCAGCGCACGCGGAAACGCCCGCTGGCGAGTGCGGGCCATTACGCCGGGGAAATTAACGCATCCGAAGTGAACATCGGGTCGGCGTCGGGAGCGTCCAAGCAGGGACGCGGGGTTTTGTTTTCCGTGAAGCTCTGGCGAGCGGCCGGGTAACTCACGGTGCAGCCCGGCTCGACCTGTATTCCATCGGAAAGTCCCATGTGGCCGTCGTTAGGGTTCGCAGCGTTATCGGCCGAAGGCTATCCGGGATGGCCGTCCCATGCCCAACGACGTGTCGAAGGATCGTATGGACGGCGTTTCCGGTAGCGCAGAGACAGTCCGGGTCTTCGAACGGACGCGTGGGGTGCGTGATCACGGCTGAAACCGCATCCCGGCCCACGACGCCGACCCGATACACCTTTCCAACGTGATCATCGCCGGATCGGATGCTGGGCCATATAACCTATGTGGTTATAAATGTCAAGATCGCACAAACGCAACCTCGTCATCCCGGACTTGATCCGGGACCGCTGGCCGTGAACTGGCCACCTCGCGTCAGGGCGCCCCAACGAAAGCGATCGCCTCAAGCACTGCCAGCGATCCCGGCCTTCGCCGGGATGACGTCAACCCTCGGCCGCCGCCAGTTTCGGCTGCATCAGGTGGATGTAGGCCGTCGCCACCAGATAGGCCGCGCCGCACACCACGAACAGCGGGCCGTAGCCGAGGCCCGACTTCAGCGACCAGCCCGCGAACTCGATGATCCCGGTCCCGGTGAGGTTCCCCGCCACCGCGCCCAGCGCGATGACGGTGGCCATGCGGCGTGCCGGGATGATCTCGGTCGCCATGCCGAAGATGTTGGTCGAGAAGCCCTGATGCGCGAACAGGCCCAGCCCGATGCACACGGCCGCCACCCACGGATTGCTCGCCAGCAGCGCCAGCGGCATCACCAGCACGACGAGGGCATAAGCCAGCATCGAGCCCTTGCGCGCGAGGTTCATCGAGACCCCGCGCAGCAGCAGTGCCGGGTAAAGCGCGCCCGAGGATACCGCGCCGAGCGCCGCGAGGATGAAGATCACCGCGATCGGCCAGCCCAGCTCGCCCTGGCTGAGATTGAACTGGCGCGCGAAGAAATCGGGCGTCCAGAACAGCACGAACCACCAGACGAGATCGGTGAAGGCCTTGGCCCCGATGACCGTCCAGCTGCGGCGGTCGGACAGGATCGCGCCCCATTCGACCTTGCCGCGTGTCGTCGCGGCCTGTCCGGCGATGGGCGTCAGCTTCGCGGTGTTGAGCTTCCACAAGGCCAGCCACACAAGGCCCAGCCCGCCGGTGACGAGGAACGCGGCCTTCCATCCAAACGCCATCGCGAAAGGCGGGATGATGAGCGGGGTGAGGATAGCGCCGATGTTGGGCGCGGTGTTGATGATGCCGATGCCGACCGAGCGGCGCGCGGCGGGCAGGTAGATCGCGGCGGTCTTCATCGCGGCGGGGGTGTTGACCGATTCGGCGGTCGCCAGCACGGCACGGGCGATCACGAATTGCTGCACGCTGGCGGCCAGCGCATGGGCCATCCCCGCAAGGCTCCACAAGGCCACGGCGAAACCGTACGCGAAGCGCACGCCGAAGCGGTCGACGAACCAGCCCACGCCGAGCAGCGAAGCCGCCGCCGCCAGCTGGAAGATCGAGCCGAGATGCGCGAACTGCTGGTCGTCCCAGTGGAACTCCGCCTCCAGCATCGGCTTGAGCAGCGCCAGCACCTGCCGGTCGACGTAGTTCAGCGCCGTCGCGAAAAAGATCAGCGCAATCAGTATGTTCTGCGCGCGGATAGCGGCGCGGTCAGGGGGAGGGGCGTGCTCGGGCACGGCCGTCTGTTGATGGATGGTCATTCTCGCTCTCCCCTATCCCGCCGTTTCGTCGGCGGCAATTCTTCCTGCCCCCTCGCGCAAAGCTCTTGCTCCGCTGCGTGGGTGGTCATAAAGACGGATATGACAACGTAGGACATACGGCAAGCATCTTCGTCAAATGAGAGATGCGGCGAAAGGACGGGGACCAGTGAGCGCAGAACACGCAGGCGACCTTTACGGCGAGATGTTCCTCGCCCAGATCGACGGCCCCGCCGCGAAGCCGAGCCGTATCGAGATATGGAAGACTCTCTGGCCGGGCCTCGCCATCTGCGGCATCGCCAGCATCGCCGCCGCCTGGCTTTCCGAGCACTACGGCGCGCCGATCATCCTGATGGGCCTGCTGATCGGCCTCGCCCTGAACTTCGTGACCAGCGAGAAGCGCACGCATCCGGGGCTCGATTTCGCCTCCAAGGCCTGTCTGCGCTGGGGCATCGTCGTGCTCGGCACGCAAGTGACGCTGGCGCAGATCGTGGCGCTCGGCCCGGTGCCGTTCCTGGCGCTGCTGATGGTCATGGCCGCCGCAATGGGTGCGGCGCTGCTGGTGGCGCGGGCGACCGGCGCCTCGACCGCGATCGGCATCCTTGCAGGCGGCGCGACGGCGATCTGCGGGGCTTCCGCCGCGCTGGCGCTGTTCGGCGTTCTGGGGGCGAAGCGGATCAGCCAGGCGCAGTTCGCGCTGACCTTGGTGGTGATCTCGATGGCGAGCGCGATCGCCATGTCGTTCTATCCGCCGCTCGCAGGGCTGATGCACCTCGACGACCGGCAGGCGGGGTTCCTGATCGGCGCCTCGATTCACGACGTCGCGCAGGCGATCGGCGGCGGCTATGCCTATTCGGACATCGCGGGCAGCTACGCCACCATCGTCAAGCTCTCCCGCGTGGCGCTGCTGGCGCCGATCGTCGCGGTCGTCTCGCTGATGTACACGGACGAGGATGCCGGGGAGCGCCACTGGATCCGGAAACTTGCGATGCCCTGGTTCATTACCCTGTTTCTGGCGGTGGTGGTGCTCAATTCGCTGGTGACGATCCCGGCTTTCGTGGTCCACCTGAACCTGACGCTGTCGAAGACGCTGCTGCTGCTGGCGGTGACGGCCACTGCGATGCGCTCGCGCCTCGATCTGGTGATGCAGATGGGCTGGCGCGCGGCGATGCCGGTGGTGGCGGCGACTTTGGCTTCGCTGGTGGTCGCCATGGCCTTCAGCATGATGATCTTGTGAGCTTTTAATGACCGAAATCTACGACATCGCGATCATTGGCGGCGGCGTGAACGGCTGCGGCATCGCGCGCGATGCCGCCGGGCGGGGCGCCAAGGTGCTGGTGCTGGAGCAGGGCGATCTGGCGGGCGGCACCTCGTCCGCCTCGACCAAGCTGATCCACGGGGGCCTCCGCTATCTGGAGCACTACGAGTTCGCCCTCGTGCGCGAGGCGCTGACCGAGCGGGAGCGGCTGTGGCGGATCGCTCCGCACATCATCCACCCGATGCGCTTCGTGCTGCCGCATGTGAAGGGCCTGCGCCCGCGCTGGCTGCTGCGTCTCGGCCTGTTCCTCTACGACCACATCGGCGGCCGCAAGGCGCTGCCCGCGACGGAGTCCATCGACCTGCACCGGCACCCGGCGGGCAAGCCGCTGAAGCCGGGGTTCGGCAAGGCTTTCGTCTATTCCGACGGCTGGGTGGACGACGCGCGGCTGGTGGTCCTGAACGCCCGCGACGCGGCGGACCGGGGCGCGACGATCCTCACCCGCACCGGCGTGGAGAAGCTGGAGCGCGAGGGTGGCGTCTGGACCATCCACACGTCCGGCGGCACGTTCCGCGCGAAGGCGGTGGTGAACGCGGCCGGGCCATCGGTGCTCGACCTCGTCGGCCGCGCCGGTGAGCGCACGAAACGCGCGATGCGGCTGGTGCGCGGCTCGCACATCGTCGTGCCGCGCCTGTTCGAGCATCCCTATGCCTACTTCTTCCAGATCCCCGACGGGCGCATCTTCTTCGCGATCCCCTACCAGCACGACTTCACCCTGATCGGCACCACCGACCGCGACCACACCGGCCCGCTCAGTGAGGTGAAGGCCAGCGAGGAGGAAATCGCCTACTTGTGCGAGGCGGCCAATGCCTACTTCGCCAAGTCGATCACCCCCGCCGACGTGGTGTGGACCTACTCCGGCGTGAGGCCGCTGGTGGACGACGGCTCCGGCAAGCCCGAGGCGGCGACGCGCGGCTACGACTTCGACCTCGATCTGGACGGGCAGGGCGGCGCGCCGTTCCTCTCAGTGTTCGGCGGCAAGATCACGACGTATCGCCATCTCGCCAAGGATGCGGTGGAGAAGCTGCAGCCGCTGGTCCCGGCGCTGTCCGGCAAGGACTGGACCGCCACCGCGCCGCTCCCCGGCGGCGATTTCGCGATGGGCACGATCGATGCGCTGAAGGCCGGCCTCGCGCGCGCATACCCGCGCCTCGATGCGGCGACGCTGGACCGCGTGGCGCGGGCTTACGGCACGAAGGCGCGCGAATGGCTGGCGGTGGACCCGGGCGAGGATTTCGGCCACGGCCTGACCGGGGCGGAGGTCGATTACCTCAAGGCCAACGAATGGGCGCGGACGGCCGAGGACGTGCTGTGGCGCCGCACGAAGCTGGGCCTCCGGCTCGACGCGGCACAAGCCGCGCGACTGAAAACATACATGGGTGAGTGAGCACGTGAACGGCGAACACATTCTGGTCCTCGACGAAGGGACCACCTCGACGCGGGCGATCGTCTACGGCGCGGACGGCAGGGTCCTGCACGTCGCGCAGAAGGAACTGACGCAGCATTATCCCGCCCCCGGCCGCGTCGAGCACGATGCCGCCGAGATCTGGGACAAGACCCTCGCCTGCGCGCGCGAGGTGATCGGGAAAGTCGGCGGCGCGGACCGCATCGCCGCGCTCGGCATCACCAACCAGCGCGAGACGGTGGTGGCCTGGGACCGCCAGACCGGCGAGCCGATCACCCGCGCCATCGTCTGGCAGGACCGCCGCACCGCCGAGATGTGCGCCACGCTGCGCGATGGCGGGCATGAGGCGATGCTCCAGGAGCGGACGGGCCTAGTCGTCGATCCCTATTTCTCCGGCACCAAGATGCGCTGGGTGCTCGACAATGTGCCCGAGGCGCGCGCCTTGGGCGAGCGGCTGGCGCTGGGCACGTTGGAGAGCTGGCTGGTCTGGAAGCTGACCGGCGGGCTGCATGTCACCGATGCCAGCAATGCCAGCCGCACACAGCTGATGGCGCTCGACGGCGCGGACTGGGACGACGACCTGCTCGGCCTGTTCGGGGTGCCGCGCAGCGCGCTGGGCCGGATCGTCGATACGGCGGGGACGGTGGGCACTTGCGATCCCGAACTGCTCGGCGCGCCGATCCCGATCAGCGGGCTTGCGGGCGACCAGCAGGCGGCGACGATCGGCCAGCACTGCCTCAAGGCGGGTCAGACCAAGGCCACTTTCGGCACCGGGGCCTTCATCCTCACCAACATGGGCGAGACCCTGCCGCGTTCCTCGCATCGGCTGCTCGGCACGGTGCTGTGCCAGCAGGGCGGGCGGCGGACATATGCGCTGGAAGGCTCGATCTTCGTGGCGGGGAGCCTCATCAAGTGGCTGCGTGACGAACTCGGCGTGATCCGAACGGCGGCGGAAAGCGAGACGCTGGCGCGCGCGGTGGCGGACAATGGCGGGGTGCTGTTCCTGCCCGCGCTGGCGGGGCTGGGCGCGCCGCACTGGCAGCCGGATGCCAAGGGCGTCGTCACCGGGCTCACGCAAGGGACCAGCCGGGCGCATATCGTGCGCGCGGCGATGGAATCGATGGCGCACCAGTGCCACGATCTGCAGGCCGCTTTCGCCGCCGACGGCGCGGCGTGGACCTCGCTGCGCATCGACGGCGGGATGAGCGCCAACGACTGGATGGCGCAGGATCTGGCCGACGTGCTCGCGCTGCCCGTGGAGCGGCCTGCGGATATCGAGACGACCGCTCTGGGCGCGGCGATGCTGGCGGGGGTCGGGGTTGGCCTCCATGCCTCGCTGGAGGACGCGGTGGCGATGGGCAGCGCGTCGAAGCGGTTCGCGCCGGATATGGACGGGGCGGTGCGCTCGGGGCGTATCGCGATGTGGGAGGCGGGGCTGAAGCGGCATATCGACGGGGTGGGGTGAGGCTTCGTTCAAACGCCCGTCGTTTAAACCCCCCGTCATCCCAGCGAAGGCTGGGACCGCTGGCCGCGCAAAGCCCAACCCTCGGCAGGGCGTTCTGACGAGAGTTGGCCGTAACAGGCCAGCGGTCCCAGCCTTCGCTGGGATGACGGGGGGTGTTGCAAGCAAGCGTTGGCGCTCTGCTCATGGGGCTTCGACAAGCTCAGCCTGAGCGGGTTTTGAAGACCTGTTTTCAGTTCCGCTCAGGCTGAGCTTGTCGAAGCCCCATCCGCACACGAAAAACGGGCGGGAATCTCGCGATCCCCGCCCGCCTCTCGTTGGAACGCTGAAGCTCAGGCCGCCTGCTGAGCCGCCTGCGCGATCTCCTCGGGAGCCTCGTTGCGGATCAGGTAATCGAATGCGGACAGCGCCGCCTTCGACCCTTCGCCCATGGCGATGATGATCTGCTTGTAAGGCACCGTGGTCACGTCGCCTGCCGCGAACACGCCGGGCAGGTTGGTGGCGGCCTTCTCGTCGATGACGATCTCGCCGCGGGCCGTCAGTTCCACGCCGGAGTCCTTCAGCCATTCGGTGTTGGGCACCAGCCCGATCTGGACGAACACGCCTTCCAGTTCGACCTTGCGCTCCTGGCCCGAATTACGGTCCTTGTAGACCAGCGCGTTGACCTTCTCGCCGTCGCCTTCGACCTCGGTGGTCTGGGCGCTGGTGAAGATGTCGACGTTCTTCATCGACTTGAGCTTGTCGACCAGCACCTGGTCGGCGCGCAGCTTGGCGTCGAATTCGATCAGCGTCACGTGGCCGACGATGTTGGCCAGGTCGATCGCCGCCTCGACGCCCGAGTTGCCGCCGCCGATCACGGCCACGCGCTTGCCCTTGAACAGCGGGCCGTCGCAGTGCGGGCAATAAGCCACGCCCTTGTTCTTGTACTCGGCCTCGCCGGGCACGCCGAGGTTCCGCCAGCGCGCGCCGGTGGTCAGCACCACCGAGCGGGCTTTCAGCGAGGCGCCGTTGGCGAACACGACCTCGTGATAGCCGCCCACTTCGCTGGCCGGGATCAGCTTCTCGGCGCGCTGCAGGTTCATCACGTCGATGTCGTATTCAGCGACGTGCGATTCCAGCGCGGCGGCGAGCTTCGGGCCTTCGGTGTAGGGGACCGAGATGAAGTTCTCGATGCCCATGGTGTCCTGCACCTGGCCGCCGAAACGCTCGGCGGCGATGCCGGTGCTGAAGCCCTTGCGCGCGGTGTAGACCGACGCGGCGGCACCAGCGGGACCACCGCCGACGACGAGCACCTCGAAAGGCTTCTTCTCGGCCAGCTTGGCGGCGGCCTTGGCGTCGGCGCCGGTGTCGAGCTTGCCGAGGATTTCCTCGATGCTCATCTTGCCCGAACCCCACATCGCGCCGTTCAGGAAGACGGCGGGCACGGCCATGACGCCGCGCTCCTCGACCTCGGCCTGGAACGTGCCGCCTTCGATCAGCGTCACGTCGGCGTGCGGGTTGTTGAGCGCGATCAGCGTCAGCGCCTGCACCACGTCGGGGCAGTTGTGGCACGAGAGCGAGAAGTACATCTCGAACGTCAGCGAGCCTTCGAGCGCCTTCGCCTGCTCCAGAACTTCGTCCGAGACCTTGGGCGGGTGGCCGCCGGTCCACAGCAGGGCGAGGACGAGCGAGGTGAATTCATGGCCGAGCGGCAGGCCGGCGAAACGTACCCAGGCGCTCGCGTCGCTGGCGCGGCGGATGATGAAGCTGGGGCGGCGCGCATCGTCGCCGTCGAAAGTGGCGGTGACCTTGTCCGAGAGCGAGGCGATGGTGGTCAGCAGCTCGCGGGTCTCGGTGGACTTTGCGTCATCGCCAAGGGAGGCGACGAGCTCGATCGGCTCGCGCAGCATGCCGAGGTATTGCGAGAGCTGTTGCTTCAGGTTGGCGTCGAGCATGAGTCAGGTTTCCTTTGTTGGGAATCCTCCCTGCGAAGCGGGGAGGGGGACCATCCGAAGGATGGTGGAGGGGGGCGGGGCGGTCCCGTCTGCAATGCGACGTCTGCGGCCCTGCGGCCCGCCCCCTCCGTCAGCCCCTTGCGGGGCTGCCACCTCCCCATGACCTGCGGCCACGGGGAGGATTTGGGTCAGTTACTTAGATCTTGCCGACGAGGTCGAGCGAGGGAGCCAGCGTGGCTTCGCCTTCTTCCCACTTGGCCGGGCAGACCTGGCCGGGGTGCTCGCGCCAGTACTTGGCGGCCTTGATCTTGCGGACCAGTTCCTTGGCGTTGCGGCCCACGCCCTCGGGGGTGATTTCGACCAGCTGGATCACGCCGTCCGGATCGACCACGAAGGTCGCGCGATCAGCCAGGCCGACGCCTTCGCGCAGCACGCCGAAGTTGTTGGCAAGGTTGTGGTTCTGGTCGCCGAGGAAGGCGTAGGTGCACTTGCCGATGGCGTCCGAGGTGTCGTGCCATGCCTTGTGGCTGAAGTGCGTGTCGGTCGAAACGCCGAACACTTCGACGCCGAGGCCCTGAAGCGTCGCGTATTCGCCCGCGAGGTCTTCCAGCTCGGTCGGGCACACGAAGGTGAAGTCCGCCGGGTAGAAGAAGAAGACGGCCCACTTGCCGGCGATGTCGCCTTCGGTGACGTCGAAGAAGTCCTTACCGGCCTGGAAGGCGGTGTTCTTGAACGGCTTGATGGTGCTGCCGACGATACCCATGGATGTAGTTCCCTCAGTTGGGTGGTTGAAACTGGTGAAGCTCAGATAGGCCGGGGGTGTGACGATTGTAAGCACGATGATCCGATTGGCCTCATCGGTTCAGGCGATCAATCGGAGATGGATTGTGCGGCTCTGTCGATGAGATGTGCAAGAGAGGAGGGCGCGTACGTCGTCCCGGACTTGATCCGGGACCGCTGGCCGTGACCAGCCCACCTTGCCGCGCGCACCTGCAAGCTACCGCCTGAAGATTTGCCAGCGGTCCCGGATCAAGTCCGGGACGACGACCTCAGCAACCGCACCAGCACTTCGTCCAGCGCCGAGAGGAACCGCGAGCGGTCCTGCTTCGCGAACGGCGGCGGCCCGCCGATGATGTCTCCGCCCGCGCGCAAGTCCGCCATGATCGCGCGGGTGGCGATGGCGCTGCCGATCGAACTGGTGGTGAAAGGCTTGCCGTTGGGAGCAACCACGCTGGCGCCCAGCTTGAGGCAGCGATCGGCCAGGAGGATATCGGCGGTGATCACCACCGTGGCGGCGTCAGTATTGTCCACGATCCAGTCATCCGCCGCGTCGAAGGCGTCGCTGACCACCTTGCGGGAGATCAGCGAACTTTGCGGGACGCGGATCGCGCTGTTGCTGACGACGACGACGGGCACCTTGTGGCGAGCGGCGACCTTGTAGGTCTCCTCCTTCACCGGGCAGGCGTCGGCGTCTATCAGGATGCGCATGCAAATCCTCCCTGAGCTTGCTCGGGGAGGGGGACCGCCGACGCAGTCGGTGGTGGAGGGGGAGACGACCCCTCCGTCAGCCCTGCGGGCTGCCACCTCCCCATTGCTTCGCAACAGGGAGGATTCGGCCCACTCAACCGCACTGCCCGCGGTGGAGCAGCTTGTGATCGGCCAGCACCAGCGCCATCATCGCCTCGACCACCGGCACGCCGCGGATGCCGACGCAGGGGTCGTGGCGGCCCTTGGTGAACATCTCGGTCGCCTCGCCGGAGCGGTTGATGGTCGCTTGCGGGGTGAGGATCGAACTGGTCGGCTTGAACGCCACGCGGCAGGTCACCGGCTGGCCGGTGGAGATGCCGCCCGCGATGCCGCCCGCGTGGTTCGCCAGGAACTCCGGCGCGCCGTCCGGCCCTTCGGCATTCGGGCGCATCGGGTCAGCGTTCTGCTCGCCGGAGAGGCGCGCGGCGGCGAAGCCGTCGCCGATTTCGACGCCCTTGACCGCGTTGATCCCCATCATCGCTGCCGCGAGGTCGGCGTCGAGCTTGGCGTAGAGCGGGGCGCCCCAGCCTGCGGGCACGCCGCTGGCATAACATTCCACCACCGCGCCGACCGACGAGCCGCTCTTGCGCGCGTCATCGACGATCTTCTCCCAGCGCGCCGCAGCGGCCGCGTCGGGGCAGAAGAACGGGTTGTTGGCGATCTCGGCCTCGTCGAACTTGCCCGGATCGATCATGTCGCCGCCGATCTCGGAGACGTAGGCGAGGATCTTGACCTCGGGGATCACCAGCCGCGCCACCGCGCCCGCCGCCACGCGGCTGGCGGTCTCGCGCGCCGAGGAGCGCCCGCCGCCGCGATAGTCGCGGAAACCGTACTTGGCGTCATAGGCGTAGTCGGCATGACCGGGGCGATAGGCGACGGCGACCTCGGAATAATCCTTCGAGCGCTGGTCGACGTTCTCGATCATCAGGCTGATCGGGGTGCCTGTCGTCCTGCCTTCGAAAACGCCCGAGAGGATGCGGACCTGGTCCGGCTCCTGCCGCTGCGTGGTGAACTTCGACTGGCCGGGGCGGCGCGCGTCGAGGAAGGGCTGGATCAGGCCTTCGTCGATCGCGAGGCCGGGCGGGCACCCGTCGACGACGGCGCCGATGGCGGGTCCGTGGCTCTCACCCCAGGTGGTGAAGCGGAAGAGGCGGCCGAAGCTGTTCATGCTCATGGTGCCTCGCGCCTTGTCGGGAATCGCGCGATTTGTCCAGTGGAGCGCTGATTGTGGTCGAAGCGGCTGCGATCTTCCCGAAGCGGGACAAATCGCAGGTCATAATGGCGCTTTTGATCACTTGTACAACCGATTGCGGCGATGCAGGGAGCGCAAATGTTCCTTGTCCTTTTCCGCAACCGCAAGCGCGCCGACATCGACGTTGACGCTTATATCCACGACGCCGTCGCCATGGAGGCGATGGCCGCCGAGCAGCCGGGATTCCTGTTGTTCCGCAGCTATACGGCGGACGACGGCGAAGTGCTGTCGATGTCGGAATGGGAGAGCGCGGAGCACGCCGCCGCCTGGGCGCGCAATGCCGAGCATCTCATGGTCCAGCGTCGCGGCATGAAGGAATATTACGAGAGCTACACGCTCTACACGTGCGACATGCCCAAGGTGCAGCGCTTCGACATGAAGGCAAGGCTGCCGGGCTGATCGGCCCCATGTTCTTGCCGGTATGCATCGCGCGCGGCTTGGTGTATCGCCGCGCGTGAAGCAGGCTCCTTACCGTAACTTGTGCCTGCGTTTCAGGGCGATAGGTACGGCATGGCGATCGAGTTCTACGGCATCCCCAACTGCGACACGGTGAAGAAGGCGCGTGTCTGGCTTGACGCGAAGGGGATCGCGTACACGTTCCACGACTACAAGAAGGAAGGCGCGGACCCGGAAAAGCTCGCGGCGTGGATCGACGCCGCCGGGCTCGACAAGGTGCTGAACCGCGCCGGGACCACCTTCCGCAAGCTGCCCGATGCCGACAAGGCCGACCTCGACGCCGAGAAGGCGACTGCGCTGATGGCCGCCAATCCCAGCGTGATCAAGCGGCCTGTGGTGGAACATCCCGGCGGCATCCTCGTCGGCTTCAAGGAGCCGGAATGGGCGGCGGCGCTGGCCTGATTCGGGGACTGTTTCGGGGGCCGGGGCAATGAACACCGTCGAATGGATCGCGGCCGCGCTCGGTCTTGCCAACATTGCGCTGCTGGTGCGGCGCAGCGTGTGGAACTATCCGTTCGGCATGGCCATGGTGGCGCTCTATGTCGCCGTGTTCTTCGAGGCGAAGCTCTACGGAGAGGCGGGGCTGCAGGTCTTCTTCTTCGTGGCGCAGGGGTGGAGCTGGGTGCTCTGGCTGCGCGCGGCGAAGACCGGCGGCGAGGGCGACGACCGCGTGCCCGTTCGCCTGCTGAGCAACCTCAGTCGCGTCGTCTGGCTGACGGCGACGGCGGCGCTGGCGCTCAACCTCGGCTGGGTGATGCACCGCTTTACCGATGCCTCGCTGCCTTACGCCGACACCGCGATTGCCGGGGCCAGCATCGCCGCGCAGATCCTGCTCGCGTTTCGCCGCATAGAGAACTGGGTGCTGTGGATCGCCGTCGATGTGGCCTCGATCGCGGTCTATGTTCACAAGGACTTGTGGGCGACGGCGGGGCTCTACGTCGTATTTCTCCTGATGTCGGTGCTGGCCTTGCGGGAATGGATCGTCGCCTACAGGACGCAGGCATGAAGACCGTCTGCCTCCACGGCGCCGAGAGCACCGGCAAGTCGGTGCTGTGCGAGCGCCTGCTCGTCACGCGCGGCTGGCCGTTCGTGCCCGAATATGGCCGCACCTACTGCGAGGAAAACGGCACCGACCTGACGATGACCGACCTTCTCGTCATCGCCGAGGGGCAGGCCCGGCACAATCGCCGGGCGCTGTCGGACGACGACGGCGCGCCGGTCCTGCTGTTCGACACCGACCAACTGATGACCGCTGCCTGGGCGCAGATGCTGTTCGGCGAAGTGCCCGAAGCCCTGCTGGCCTATCCCAAGGCCGACCTCTACCTCCTGTTCGAGCCCGACGTGCCTTGGCAGGAGGACGGCACCCGCTTTTTCGGGACCGCTGATACCCGCGCCCGCTTCGCCGCGCTGGCTGAGGACATGCTGGTGCGTGCCGGGGTGACCTTCGTGCGCATCGCCGGAACCTGGGGCGAGCGCGAGGCGAAGGCCGTGGCGGCGATCGAGGGGTTGCTGGCGCGGTGAGAGGCCCACCCCGCGCGAGTTTTATTGCTGTCATTCCCGCGAAGGCGGGAACCCATCTCCTGACAGTGCCTGTTGAGCCGTCATCAGATGGGTCCCCGCCTTCGCGGGGATGACGGGTTAATTTCGCGCAACCTTGCGCATGAGTGGTGGCTTACTTCTTCCGCGCCGTCGCGATGAAGTTCAGCGCCAGATCGTCCGACAGGTGCAGCCCCTTGAGCGGCGACCACGCAATCCCGCGCGGCATGCCCAGTTCCAGTCCGGCGCCGTCCGCAAGCTCGCGAAGTTCATCAGGCGTCACGAACTGGCTCCACTCGTGCGTGCCCCTGGGCACCTGGCCGAGCCGCTCCGCCGCCTCCACCAGCAGCACGCGCGAGCGGGCGGTGCGGTTAGGGCACGATAGGATCATCAACCCGTCGTCCGCCAACGCAGCGGACAGGTCACCGATGAACGCGGCCTTGTCGGTGACGTGCTCGATCACCTCCAGCGAGCAGACGAGGTCGTAGCCCGTCAGGCCCAGCGATCCCAGTTCGCCCGCGCGGTAGTCGATCGCCAGCCCGCCCGCCTCGGCATGGGCGCGCGCGGCGGCGGCGTTTTCGGGTGCGGCGTCCACGCCCGTCACCGCCGCGCCCATGCGCGCCAGCGGCTCGCACAGCAGCCCCGCGCCGCATCCGGCGTCGAGCGCGCGCTTGCCCGCCAGCGGCTTCAGGCCGCGCGAATCGGTGCCGAAATGTCCGTCGATCGCCTCGCGGATGAAGCCCAGGCGCACCGGGTTCAGCTTGTGCAGCATCGCCGAAGTGCCCTTCGGATCCCACCACTCGGCGGCGAGGGCGCCGAAGTGCGCGGCCTCCTTCGGATCGATTGTTGCGCGCGAAGCGGGAAGAGAGGCAGTTGCATTGTCCATGATCCCCCCCTAACAGCGCCGCCGACTCTTATCCACACTCGCGCACCCCGCGCGGGTCTTTTACGCAGGGGAGCAACGGCGCCTTGGCACGTATCGTGATGAAATTCGGCGGCACTTCCATGGCCGGGTCCGAGCGCATCCGGCGCGTGGCGGGTATCGTCAAACGCCAGCAGGAAGCCGGGCACGAAGTGGCCGTGGTCGTCTCCGCGATGGCGGGCGAGACCGACCGCCTCGTCAACTTCTGCCGTGAAGCCGATGCGCTCTACGATCCCGCCGAATACGACGTCGTCGTCGCCTCGGGCGAGCAGGTCACGTCCGGCCTCCTCGCGCTGACGCTGCAGTCGATGGGCTGCAAGGCGCGCTCGTGGCTGGGCTGGCAGGTGCCGATCAAGACCGACGACGCTCACGCCAAGGCCCGTATCGAGGACATCGACGCCGAGGCGCTGATCGCCTCGATGGCGTCGGGCCAGATCGCGGTGATCCCCGGTTTCCAGGGCGTCTCGCCCGACAACCGTGTGACCACGCTGGGGCGCGGCGGCTCGGACACTTCGGCGGTGGCCGTGGCGGCGGCGGTGAAGGCAGACCGCTGCGACATCTACACCGACGTCGACGGCGTCTACACCACCGACCCGCGCATCGTCGCCAAGGCGCGCAAGCTGCCGCTGGTGACTTATGAGGAAATGCTGGAACTGGCCTCGGTCGGCTCCAAGGTGCTGCAGACCCGCTCGGTCTCCCTCGCCATGAAGGAGAACGTGCGCGTGCAGGTGCTGTCCTCGTTCATCGACGAGAACGCGCCCGCCGCCGATACCATCCCCGGAACCCTGATCGTCAGTGACGAAGAGCTTGAAGGAAGCGACATGGAACGCCAGCTGATCACCGGCATCGCCGCCGACAAGAACGAAGCCAAGATCACCCTGACCCGCATCGCCGACCGTCCGGGCGCGGTGGCGTCGATCTTCGCGCCGCTCGCGGATTCGAACATCAACGTCGACATGATCATCCAGAACGTCGCCAAGGACAAAGGCGAGACCGACGTGACCTTCACGGTCCCGCAGGCCGACCTCGCCCGCGCGCAGGCGCTGCTGGAAGAGCGCAAGGAGGCCATCGGCTACTACCGCATGATCGCCGAGGGCAACGTGGCGAAGATCAGCGTCGTGGGCGTCGGCATGCGCAGCCACGCGGGCGTCGCGGCGACGATGTTCAAGACGCTCGCCGATCGCGGCATCAACATCATCGCCATCTCGACCAGCGAGATCAAGGTCTCGGTCCTGATCGACACCGACGAGACCGAACTGGCCGTGCGCGTGCTGCACACCGCTTACGGGCTCGACGCGGCCGCCTGATCGCGGCGCTCTCGCGTACCCGCGAAGGATTAGAGAAAGGCGGCGCCCCAAGCGCCGCCTTTTTTCGTTTACGCTATCCACACGTCGGATACAGCGCTGTCAAAGCCGCGAAACCGCGATAGTGCGCGTGCACAAGTATGCTGATCAGCATTCCAACGGAGTAATCGACCTTGCGCCTTTCCCGAATGGTACTCGCTCTGGCCCTGACGTCGTCGCTGGCTCCGCTTGCGGCTGCACCGGTCGTTGCCAAAGAGGCGAAAGTCATGACCGAGGCCGAGGCACGGTCGCGCGCCGAGGCGATGCTGCAGCGGATGACGCTGGAGGAGAAGGCGGGCCAGCTCGTCCAGTACTTCGACTTCGGCGGGGCTACCGTGGCGAACCCCAAGGCGACGGCGGTGAACATCGACGCCGCGATCGCGAAGGGCGAGGTCGGCTCGATGCTGTTCGTCACCGATCCGGTCCGCATCAACGCGCTGCAGGAACTGGCGGTGAAGAAGACGCGCCTCGGCATTCCGCTGCTGATCGGCTACGACGTGATCCACGGGTTGCACACGATCATGCCGGTGCCGATCGCGATGGCCGCGTCGTGGGACCCGGCGACGGCCGAGCGCGGCCAGGCCGTCGCGGCATCGGAAGCGCGCGCGGTGGGCATCAACTGGACCTTCGCGCCGATGGTCGACATCACCATGGACCCGCGCTGGGGCCGCATGGTCGAGGGCGCGGGCGAGGACCCGGTGCTCGGCGCGGCGATGGCGGCGGCGCAAGTGCGCGGCTTCCAGGGCGGTGCCATCGGCACGCCGGGGCATGTGCTGTCCGGCCCCAAGCATTTCGTCGGCTACGGCGCCTCCTTCGGCGGGCGTGACTACGACGAGGTGGACTTGTCGGAGAGCCAGCTGCGCAACACCTACCTGCCGCCGTTCAAGGCCGCGCTCGATGCAGGCGCGGGCAATATCATGAGCGCCTACATGGGCCTCAACGGCGTTCCGGCGGCGGCGAACACGTGGCTGCTGACCGATGTGCTGCGCAAGGAATGGGGCTTCAAGGGCTTCGTGGTGAGCGATGCCAACGGCGTCGATTCGCTGGAGAAGCAAGGCATGGCGGGCAGCCCGAAGCAGGCCGCGGTGCGCGCGCTGGAGGCGGGCATGGACCTTGCCATGACGGTCCCGAGCAACCCCTCGCCGATGCTGTCGCTGGTCGATGCGGTGAAGGGCGGCGAAGTGGCCGAAAGCGCGCTCGACGGCCCGGTGCTGCGTCTGCTCGAGGCCAAGTATCGCCTTGGCCTGTTCGACAAGCCTTATGTCGATCCCAAGGCGGTGCCCAGGACCTTCGACGATCCCGCTCACCGTGAAGTCGCGCGGATCGCGGCCGAGCGGTCGGCGGTGCTGCTCGCCAATGCGGGCGGGCTGCTGCCGGTGGACCGCAGCAAGCTCAAGTCGGTGGCGGTGATCGGGCCGCTCGGCGATGCGGGGCACGACATGCTCGGTCCCTGGGTGTTCTCCTCCAACAAGCCTGAGGGCGTCAGCGTCCTTGCGGGCCTACGCGCCAAGCTGGGCGCGGGCGTGAAGGTCGAATATGCGATGGGAACGGCATGGCCCACTCGTAAGAACCCCTCCTTCTTCGACGCGATGAACAAGCCCGGCGAGCATCCCGCGATCGACGAGAAGGCGGAACTGGCCAGGGCGATCGCGCTTGCGAAGCAGTCGGACGTCGCGGTCATGGTGCTGGGCGAGGCGCAGAACATGGCGGGCGAATTCGCCTCGCGATCGGACCTGAAGTTGCCGGGCCGTCAGCAGGAACTGCTCGACGCGGTGATCGCCACCGGAAAGCCGGTCGTCGTGGTGCTGGTCAACGGCCGTCCGCTCAGCCTCGGCGATGCGAAGCCCGGCGCGGTGCTGGAGGCGTGGTATCCCGGCTCCGAGGGCGGCAATGCCGTCGCCAACCTGCTGCTCGGTGATGCGAACCCCGGCGGCAAGCTGCCCTTCAGCTGGATCCGCAGCGCGGCACAGGCGCCTTACACTTACGCCTACCTGCCCTCGCACCAGCCCGGAAGCGCCGACAAGCGCTACTGGAACGAGGACAATTCGCCGACCTGGCCCTTCGGTCATGGCCTGAGCTACACCACGTTCGCTTACGGCAAGCTGGCGGTGGACCGCGCCTCGGTGAAGCTGGGCGAGCCGGTCACGGTGTCGTTCGACCTCACCAACACCGGCAAGCGTGCGGGCGACGAGGTGGCGCAGCTCTACATCCACCAGCGCGTGGGCACGTCCTCGCGTCCGGTGCGCCAGCTCAAGAAGTTCGCCCGCGTCGCCCTCGCGCCGGGCGAGACGAAGCATATGCAGTTCACCCTGACGGCCGACGACCTGCGCTACTGGAGCGCGGCGACCAAGGGCTGGGTGCAGGACGACAGCGCGTTCGACGTGTGGGTCGGCGGCGATTCGAAGGCTGACATGGCGACGACGTTCACGGTGGCGAAGTAGGACACCGACCCTTTGACAGTCATTCCCGCGAAGGCGGGAACCCATCTCCGGTTCTCTCGTGTTGCACGGTCATCAGATGGGTCCCCGCCTTCGCGGGGATGACTGTTAAAGGGTGACGGAACAATCACGAAAAAGGCCCCGTGCGCGGACATCCGCACACGGGGCCTTTTCATTCGACCGTCAGGTCAGTCTGCCAGTTCGGGCACCGGCGAGAGTTCGGTGCTCACGCTCATCCCCAGCGCAGCCGCCAGGCCCGCACCGTAAGCCGGATCGCAGCGGGTGGCATTGTCGATGTGGCGCTGCTTGATGAAGTCCGGCGCGTCGCCCATGGCGCGCGCGGTGTTGCCGAACAGGCGCTCCTTCTGCGCATCGTCCATCAGCTGGAACAGCGCGCGCGGCTGGCTGTAGTAGTCGTCGTCATCCTCGCGGAAGTTCCAGAAGTCGGCAGCGCCCGAGAGGCGCAAGGGGGGCTCGCGGAATTCGGGCTGGCCCTGCCACTGGTCGAACGAGTTCGGGTGGTAGTGCAGCAGTCCGCCGTAGTTCCCGTCGACCCGGCCCTGGCCGTCGCGGTGGTTGTTGAACACCGGGCAGCGCGCTGCGTTCACCGGGATCTGGTGGTGGTTGACCCCCAGACGATACCGCTGCGCGTCCGAATAGGCGAACAGGCGGGCCTGCAGCATCTTGTCGGGCGAGACGCCGATGCCGGGGACAAGGTTGGACGGGCTGAAGGCGCTCTGCTCCACGTCCGCGAAGAAGTTCTCCGGATTGCGGTTCAGCTCCATCATGCCGACCTCGATCAGCGGATAGACCTTCTGCGACCAGACCTTGGTGAGGTCGAAGGGATGGAAGCCGCACGTCTCGGCCTCGGCCTCGTCCATGATCTGGACCATGACCTTCCACTTCGGGAACTCGCCGCGCTCGATCGCCTCGTAGAGATCGCGCTGGTTGCTCTCGCGGTCGCCGGCGACGACTTCGGCGGCTTCGGCGTCGGTCAGGTGCGCGTGGCCCTGTTGGGTTTTGAAGTGCCACTTCACCCAGAACCGCTCACCCGCCTCGTTGTAGAACGAGTAGGTGTGGCTGGAGAAGCCGTCCATGTGGCGGTACGACTTGGGGATGCCGCGATCGCCCATCACGTAAGTGACCTGGTGGAAGGCTTCGGGCAGCAGGGTCCAGAAGTCCCAGTTGTTCTGCGCGCTGCGCATGTTGGTGCGCGGATCGCGCTTCACCGCTTTATTGAGATCGGCGAAATGGCGGGGATCACGCACGAAGAAGACCGGCGTGTTGTTGCCGACCATGTCCCAGTTGCCTTCCTCGGTGTAGAACTTCACCGCGAAGCCGCGAATGTCGCGCTCGGCATCGGCCGCGCCGCGCTCTCCGGCGACGGTGGTGAAGCGGGCGAACAGCTCGGTCTGCTTGCCCTTTTCGGCGAGGAACTTCGCGCGGGTGTACTTCGAGACGTCACCGGTGACGGTGAAGGTGCCGAATGCGCCCGAACCCTTGGCGTGCATGCGACGCTCGGGGATCACTTCGCGGTTGAGGTTGGCCAGCTTCTCGATCAGCCAGACGTCCTGCATCAGCAGGGGCCCGCGCGGCCCGGCGGTGTAGGAGTTGGAGTTGTCGACGACCGGAGCGCCGAACTGCGTGGTCAGCGGGGTAGCGGCGCCGTGGCCGTAAGGGCACTTGGGCTCGTCTGAGTTGGATCCGTGCATGTCGGCTCTCCTTTGGTCATGGGCCTGTGGTCATGGATTGGCGTGTGCTGCCCTTTGGCGGCTCTGCTGTAGACCTAACGAAGCCCGCCAAGGCGGAGAAGCTATACGAACATGTAAGAGTAATCGGGAAACCCGATGAAACTTGATCTATTCTTCGGATTTTACGGCCCAGCACGTCGTGCGCAGCGAAACCAGCGTGTCGATGACGTGCAGATGGCACTCGCGCACCCGCGCCAGATCGCCGGCCTGCGTGGCCTTGCGCACTTCATCGGCAAGGACCTGCATCTTCGCGGCTGAAGGTTCGGGCAACTTGCGGCCGAGCATTACGATTTCCGTGGCGCGCGGGGCGCCGAGACCGGCGGTGGCCTGCGTACTCAACCGCAATGCGCCTTCGAGATCCAGAATGTCCTCGAACAGATGTTCGTCGATCGTTACGCCCTGCGCGGCGACCGCTTCCGGGCCCGACGGTGTCGTGGCTGCGGCATTCAGCGGTTCGTCGTCGTGTTGCATGTTGGAAATGACCCCCTGATTTCCATGTAACTGTGCCTCACCTGAACGAACTTGTCGCCATTTGGTTCCGTCGCTCGCCGCTTGTGCGGTGCGGCTCGTCACCCTATGGCGCACGGCTGAACAAAAATCCGGGCTATGGGAATTTCATGACCGCCTTCACCAAGACTTCCGCGCTGATGGCGCGCGGCTGCGAATTCCTCGGCACCGAGACCGCCATCCTGTGCGGCGCCATGTCCTGGGTTTCCGAGCGCAACCTCGTCTCCGCGATCAGCAACGCGGGCGGCTTCGGCGTGATCGCCTGCGGGGCGATGACCCCGGAACTGCTCGACACCGAGATCGCCGCCACCAAGGCGCTGACGTCCAAGCCCTTCGGCGTGAACCTCATCACCATGCACCCAATGCTGTTCGACCTGATCGACGTCTGCGCGAAGCACGGCGTGACGCATGTGGTGCTTGCGGGCGGCATTCCGCCCAAGGGCAGCGTCGAGGCGATCAAGGCCAATGGCGCCAAGGTCATCTGCTTCGCGCCCACGCTGGCGCTGGGCAAGAAACTGCTGCGCTCGGGCGCGGACGCGCTGGTGATCGAGGGTTCGGAAGCGGGCGGCCACATCGGCCCCGTCTCCACCTCGGTGCTGGCGCAGGAAATCCTGCCGAGCCTCGCCGCCGACAACCTCGTGTTCGTCGCGGGGGGCATCGGCCGGGGCGAGGCGATCGCCGGATACCTGGAGATGGGCGCGGCCGGCGTGCAGCTTGGCACCCGCTTCGCCTGCGCCAGCGAATCGATCGCCCATGAAGCGTTCAAGAAGGCGTTCTTCCGCGCCTCGGCCCGCGATGCGGTGGCATCGGTGCAGGTCGATCCGCGCCTGCCGGTAATCCCGGTGCGCGCGCTCAAGAACAAGGGCACCGAGGAGTTCACCGCCAAGCAGATCGAAGTCGCGCGCCTACTGGACGCGGGCGAGGTCGACATGGGCGAGGCGCAGCTCAAGATCGAGCACTTCTGGGCCGGCGCGCTGCGCCGCGCGGTGATCGACGGCGACGTCGAGAGCGGCTCGATCATGGCGGGCCAGTCGGTCGGCATGGTCGGCAAGGAGGAGCCGGTGGCCGAGATCATCGCCGCGCTCATGGCCGAGAGCGAGGCCGCGCTGACCAATCGCGGCGCCGTCGCGGCGTAAGGGGCAAGGGTATGGCCGAGCCGCTGATCCTCGCGTTTTCGTGTGCCGACCGCCCGGGCATCGTCGCCCGGGTGACGGGCTATCTCGCGCAGATGGGCGCCAACATCACCGAGGCGCAGCAGTTCGACGATCTGGAGCAGGGCCGCTTCTTCATGCGCGTGGCCTTCGATCCGGGCGCTACGGACCGCGAGGACATCCGCGAAGGCTTCGGTCCGATCGCGCACGAATACGGCATGGCCTGGTCGATGCAGCGCCGCGACCGGCCGCGCCGCGTCCTGCTGCTGGTCAGCAAGTTCGACCATTGCCTGGCGGACCTGCTCTATCGCCACCGCATCGGCGAGATTGCGATGGAGATCGTCGGCGTCGTCTCCAACCACCCGCGCGAGGCGATCAACACGCTGATGCTGGGGGACATTCCCTTCCATCACCTGCCGATGGCCAAGGGCGAGAAGGCCGCGCAGGAAGCGCAGATCCGCGCCATCGTCGATGAGACGCGCGCGGAACTGGTGGTGTTGGCGCGCTACATGCAGATCCTCTCTGACGAGATGGCGGGCTTCCTGTCGGGGCGCTGCATCAACATCCACCACTCGTTCCTACCGGGTTTCAAGGGCGCCAAGCCGTACCACCAGGCGCACGCGCGCGGGGTGAAGATGATCGGGGCGACCGCGCACTACGTGACGGCCGACCTCGACGAAGGGCCGATCATCCATCAGGACGTGGAGCCGGTGACGCACTCCGACACGCCCGAGGACATGGTCCGCAAGGGTCGCGACATCGAACGCCGCGTGCTGGCCGAGGCGGTGCGGCTGCATCTGGAGGACCGGGTGCTGCTGAACGGAGCGCGGACGGTGGTGTTCCGGAGCTGAGGCCCACCCCGTCCGGCTAGTTCGCTTCGCTCTCAAGCCTCCCGGCCCTCCCGCGAGCGGGAGGGCTATGCGCAGGTTTCGCATTCCCCTCCCGCTTGCGGGAGGGGGCAGGGGTGGGTTAATCCCTGCCCAACAAAGGGAGAGCACCATGCAGGTCAGCGGCATCGATCACGTCAACATCCTGACCGACGACCTCGAAGGCACCGCCACGTTCTACGAACGCGTACTGGGCCTGATCCGCAGCGAAAACCCCTCGATCCGCGCGGGCAACGGCGGGCTACTGGATGCGCGACGCAGGGGGGCTGCCGATCATTCACCTCGTCGATCGCACCACCGCTCCGGGGCGCTACGACGATTACCTGCCGGGCGAATCAACCAACGGTTTCCATCACGTCGCCTTGCGCTGCAGCGGCTTCGAGGAGACCCGCGCGAAGCTGGACGAACTCGGCCTCGACTACCGGTTCAACGATCTGACGCACATCGGCCTCAGGCAACTGTTCCTCGCCGATCCCAATGCCGTGAACCTGGAACTCAACTTCAACGGCGATTGAGGTCGCGCGAAGCTCTGCTAGGCTGCCGGGAAAGCAGCGAAAGGCCAGCCCATGTGTGACGACTATACCGCCGACGACTTCAGCCGCTTGGACCGCCGCGCGTTCTCGGTGCTGGGTGCCGGACTTGCGCTGACCGGGTGCGGAGCGGTGGCGGCGGAGAGCGGCGGCGAACTGACCGAGCGCATGGTTTCGATCACCACGGCGGACGGCGTGTGCGATGCGTTCTTCGTCCATCCGGGCCATAAAGCGGGTGGGGGCAAGCATCCCGGCATCGTGATGTGGCCTGACATTGCGGGCCTGCGTGATGCCAAGAAGATCATGGCCCGCAATCTCGCCGCGCAGGGCTATGCGGTCCTGGTGGTCAACCCGTACTATCGCTCCGGCCCAGCGCCGGTGATGAAGAGCTTCGCCGAGTACCGTACGCCCGAAGGTCAGGCGAAAGTCGGCCCGATGCGCGCGATGCTCACGCCCGAGGCGATCACGCGCGATGCGACGGCCTACGTGGCGTTCCTCGACGGACAGGACGCGGTGGACACCAAGCGCGGGATCGGCAGCAACGGCTACTGCATGGGCGGGCCGTTCACCGTGCGCACGGCGGCGGCGGTGCCGGGGCGGGTGAAGGCGGCGGTGTCGCTTCACGGCGCGGGGCTGGTGACCGAGGCGCCGGACAGTCCGCACCGGGTTCTGGGCAAGACGAAGGCGAGCTACATCTTCGCCATCGCCCGCAACGACGACGCCAAGCAGCCCGAGGTCAAGACCGAACTGCGCAAGGCCGCCGATGCGGCGAAGCGTCCGGCTGAGGTGGAAGTCTACGCCGCCGACCACGGCTGGTGCGTGCCGGATTCCCCCGCCTACGATCCGGGCGAGGCGGACGGGGCGTGGAAGGCGATGGTGGCGGTTTTCGCGAAGTTGTAGGGCCCACGTCGTCCCGGACTTGATCCGGGACCGCTGGCTGTCTTTAGGTGGGCGTTATCGGCCAGGGCTTCGACAAGCTCAGCCTGAGCGGTTTTGAGAGCAGGTCTTTAAATTCCGCTCAGGCTGAGCTTGTCGAAGCCGCGGCGGCGCGCGCCGACAGATGGGCTGTTCACGGCCAGCGGTCCAGGATCAGGTCCGGGACGACGGACCGCCTCAATCCCCGCCCCAGCGCCACTTCCAGCCGCCGCGCGTGTGGCGCGCGGCGATCACCATGAACACGCCCGTCACCAGCAGCACGCCGACGAAGGACGCGGTCCGGGCGCCCAGCGTGCCGCCGGTCCCCGGCAGCGCGATCCCGACGATAATGGCGAGGTAGGCCGCCAGCAGCGCCCACCCCTGCCACGCGATCGGCAGCCCCGCGCCGTAGCCGTAGCGCTTGGGGGCGAACCACGGATCATTCTCGAACAGCTTGTGCAGCATGATCAGTCTCCATCCTTCGGCGGACGTCCGCGCCTTGCCGGTTCGCCCGCCTCGACCTTGACGCCGCGCCGGGCGAGGGCCTCGCGCAGCAGCACTTCGACTTCGGCGTTCACCGAGCGCAAGTCCGCCGCCGCCGCCCGCTCCAGCGCTGCGTAGAGCGCCGGATCGAGACGGAGCGCGAACGCCTTCTTGCCGGGAGACGCCATGGGGTCGTTACGAGTAGAGCGTGCCGGTGTTGACGACGGGCTGGGTATCCCGCTCGCCGCAGAGCACGACCATCAGGTTCGAAACCATCGCCGCGCGGCGCTCGTCGTCGAGTTCGACCACGTTCTTTTCCGAGAGCTGCGCCAGCGCCATCTCGACCATCGACACCGCGCCCTCCACCAGCTTGCGCCGCGCGCCGATGACGGCCTCGGCCTGCTGGCGGCGCAGCATGGCCCCGGCGATCTCTGGCGCGTAGGCGAGGTGAGTGAGGCCGCACTCGTCCACCGTGATGCCCGCCACCTGCAGGCGGGCGATCAGTTCGGTGCGCAGTTCGGCATTCACCTGCTCGTGGCTGCCACGCAGGGTGATCTCGGCATCCTCGACGTCGTCATAGGCGTAGCGCGATCCGATCGAGCGCACGGCGGCCTCGATCTGGACGTTCACGAAGGCCTTGTAGTCATCCACGTCGTAGAGCGCCTGGGCGGTGTCGGCGACGCGCCAGACGACGTTGGTGGCGATCTCGATCGGGTTGCCGCGAAGGTCGTTCACCTTGAGCTTTTCCGAGACAACGTTGTTGGCGCGGGCCGAGATTTTCGTCTTGCCCATCCACGGCCAGACCCAGCGCAGGCCGGGGGTGCGATCGGTGCCCTTGTAGCTGCCGAACAGCGTGATCGCGGCGGCCTGGTTGGGCTGGATCATGTAGAAGCCGCTGAGGATCAGAACGTTCATGATCACCGCCGGGAGGATGAAGGCGAGGAAGCCCAGCACCGTGCCCGGTCCCGGATCGCCGCCGGCCAGCGTGACGACGCAGAACACGATCGCCACGAGCAGCGCCAGGAACACTATGAGCATCAGGTAGCCGCTCCGGGTCGAGGCGATGCTCTCCCGGCTGGCGTTGATGGGCAGATGCGAATCGGACATCGGTGGCACCCCTCTAAAAGTGATATCATATTAATATCGGATTTTGAGGCAGAAGCAATCCTCCCTGTCGCGCAGCGATGGGGAGGGGGACCGCCGCCGCAGGCGGTGGTGGAGGGGGAGGGGAAGGGGCGCGCGGGTTCCCCCTCCGTCAGTCGCATTGCGACTGCCACCTCCCCATCGCTGCGCGATAGGGAGGATCGATGGGTTGAACTCGGAGCGATTCGGTCGTATTAGAGCCTTTGCGGGCCGGGCCCCTCTGGCGCGGCGTGATCGGGAACTTCCCTCACGCCTCGTGATGTCGGACCGCATCGGGTGATACCGGTGCAGGTTCAGCATTGTTTTCTTACGCAACCCCAGCGCCGCTCATCCGATCGAACTTCAACCCGTTCGATAGGGATACGATAATGACCGAACGCATGTTCCGCCTGCTAGAGCTGCACCAGAAGCTCGACGCCGCGATCCGCCGCATGAAGACAGGCCGCCACAAGGACCCGCTGGAGGTCGCCCGGCTGATGAAACGGAAAACCAGGCTCAGGGACAGGATGGCGCGGCTGCTGCCGCCCGCGCGCGCACTCGCCAGCCTGTAACCCGCGCGCCGGCGCGCTTTCCTCCCCCGATCCTGCGCGCCGGCGCCTCCGTTTCCCCCTGAACAGGGCACGTCATCATGGAATTTCTCTTCGCCGACTGGCTGGGTACGCCCGCCTGGTTCTGGCTTTCGTTCGCGGCCGTCGTGCTGCTGCTCACCGCCTTCGACCTCGGCGTCCTGCACAAGGACGACAAGGAGATGGGCATCGCCGAATCGCTGAAACTGTCGGTGTTCTACATCGGCATCGCCATGATCTTCGGCGCGTGGATCTGGTGGGCCAAGGGCTCCGCACCGGCGATCGACTATTACACCGGCTACTTCATCGAGAAGGCGCTTTCGATCGACAACGTCTTCGTCATATCGATGATCTTCGGCTACTTCGCGATCCACCCCAAGTACCAGTATCGCGCGCTGCTGTGGGGCATCCTTGCCGTCATCGTGCTGCGAGGGGCTATGATCGCGGGCGGCGCGGCGCTGGTCGCCCATGCCCACTGGGTCATGTACCTGTTCGCCGCCTTCCTGATCTTCACCGGGATCAAGATGCTGTTCACCAGCGACCAGGACCCGGACATCGGCAACAACGCCGCGATCCGCTGGATCTCGCGCCACATGCGCGTGACCAAGCAGCACCACGCCGAGCACTTCTTCGTGAAGGAGGCCAACGCGAAGGGCCACCTCGTCTGGGCAGCGACGCCGCTGTTCCTGGCGCTGGTGGTGATCAACCTGGCCGACCTGGTCTTCGCGATCGATTCGGTGCCGGCGATCTTCTCGATCACGACCGATACCTTCATCGTCTACACCTCGAACATCATGGCGATCCTGGGCCTGCGCGCGCTCTACTTCGCGCTGGCGGCGATGGTGCATCGTTTCCACTACCTGAAGTATGCGCTGGCGCTGGTGCTGGTGTTCATCGGCGGCAAGATCCTGATCGCCGACTTCGCGCTGGGCGGCGCGAAGTTCCCGCCGCTCGCGAGCCTCGGCATCACGCTGGCGCTGATCGCGGGTGGGGTGGGCTGGTCGCTCTGGAAGACAAGAGGGGAAGAGACGGCGCAGTTGCCGAATTGATCCTGCTTTGTTGACGATCCGGGCGGCGCGCCAATAAGCAGGTGCGCCGCCCGCGCCATGCCGCTAGGACGCGGGCCATGAGCACTGCTCCCGCCCTGTCCGTCCCCGAAGTCCGACCCGGCCATGACTGGACCGCGCGCCATCTCCTCGCGCTGCTGGCCGCCAACGTCGCGCTGGCGCTGGGGGCATGGCTGGTGCGGCTTGCCGATACCGGGCCGGTCGCCGCCGGGTTCTGGCGCCTGACCCTCGCGCTGCCGGTGCTCGTGCTGCTCGCCGGACGTGAGCCTGCGGTGCAGCGCAGGATGTCGCCGGGGGTGATCGCGCTGGTCATGGCGGCGGGGGTGTTCTTTGCCCTGGACCTGGCCGCCTGGCATTTCGGCATCGTGCGGACAAAGGTGGGCAATGCCTCGCTGTTCGGCAATTCGGGCAGTCTGATCGTGATGGTCTGGGGTCTTGCCACCGCCCGGCGCGCGCCGCGCGTGCTGGAAGTCAGCGCCATCCTCGCCGCGCTGGCGGGAGCGGGCTTGCTGATGGGCGGATCGCTGGAGATCAGCCGCACGAACCTCGTCGGAGACTTGTTCTGCCTGCTCGGCGGAGCCTTCTACGCGGTCTATCTCATCATGCTGAACGGCGTGCGGCAGGGCAGGGGGCAATATTCGCTGCTCGCCGTCTCGACCGCCGCGAGCGTGCCGGTGATGCTGCTCGCCGCGGTGCTGCTGGGCGAAGTCATCATGCCGCGCGACTGGACGCCGCTGGTCGCGCTCGCGCTGTCGAGCCAGCTGATCGGGCAGGGTTTCCTGATCTACTCGCTGCGCCATTTCACACCGCTGGTGATCGGCCTCGCGTTGATGGCGCAGCCGGCGCTGGCGGCCACTGTCGGCTGGCTCGCCTTCGGAGAGACGCTGGGCACGATCGACGTGGTCGGCATGGTGCTGCTCGCCGTGGCGCTGGCGATGGCGCGCGCCGCAGACAAGCCCGCGAAGGATTGATCGCATGCCCCGCCTGATCCTGCTCAACAAGCCGTTCGACGTGCTGCCGCAGTTCACCGACCTCAAGTCTCCCAGCCCGCGCGCGACGCTGTCGGACTTCGTGAAGGTGTCGGGCGTCTACCCCGCCGGGCGACTCGACCGCGACAGCGAGGGGTTGCTGCTGCTGACCGACGACGGCCGCCTGCAGGCGCGCATCTCGAACCCGCGCTACAAGACGCCCAAGACCTATCTCGTGCAAGTCGAGGGAGAGCCGGACGAGGCCGCGATCCAAACGCTGTGCAAGGGTGTCACGCTGAACGATGGCCCGACGCTGCCCGCTGATGCCCGCCGCATCGACACGCCCGACCTGTGGCCGCGCAATCCGCCGGTGCGCTTCCGCAAGACCGTGCCGGACTGCTGGATCGAACTGACCTTGCGCGAAGGCCGTAACCGGCAGGTCCGCCGCATGACCGCCGCCGTCGGCCACCCGACCCTGCGCCTCGTGCGCTGGCGCATTGGCGACTGGACCCTCGATGGCATCGCGCCGGGCGAGTGGCGCGAAGTGGCGGTCTGAGTCGCGCGCTCCTACATCGATGGTGAGGAGACGTGTCCATGTCCGATAACAGAATCGTCGTTTGTCCCCGCTGCACGACGTCTAACCGGGTGCCGGTCGAACGGCTGGGCGCCGGCGGCACATGCGGCAAGTGCAGGGCGGCCCTCTTCGCCGGGGCGCCGGTCACCCTGACCACAGCGAATTTCGATGCTCATGCGGGGCGCAGCGACCTGCCGCTGCTGGTCGATTTCTGGGCCGCGTGGTGCGGTCCCTGCCGCCAGATGGCTCCGGCCTTCGCGGCGGCGGCGGCGCAGCTGGAGCCCGAGATGCGCCTCGGCAAGCTCGACACCGAGGCGGAAGGGGCGATCGCCGGGCACTACGGCATCCAGTCCATCCCGACCCTCGTTCTGATCCACAAGGGCCGGGAGATCGCGCGCAAGTCCGGTGCGATGCCGCCCGGCGCGATCGTCGCCTGGGCACGGGCCGCGGCGGCTGGGTAAGTCGCCGGATGGACGGGGTTTAACTTCCCGTGTTATATGCGATGCCCATAGTCACGGGCGACGGAGTTCGCGTTCGACCCCGCCAAGGACGAGGCCAATCTGGTCAAGCACGGCTTGCGGCTGGCGTTCGGGATGCGGATTTTCGAGGATACGCGGCATGAGGTCTTACCTTCGTTTCGCTTGGTCTATGGCGAAGATCGCTACAAGGCGGTGGGCTTGGTGGACGGTAAGTTGTTCACGGTCGTGTACGTCTTGAGAGACGATCGGGTCAGGCTGATATCTGTTCGACGGAGCAATGCTGGTGAACAAAGAGACTACGATCGCAATTCCGGCTGACCCCAACGATCCCGAGGATTTTGACGTAAGCGTGGCCGGGCTGGAACGCGCCCATATCGGACGGCGGTTTCGCATTCTGCGGCATCGCCTCGGCTTGGACCAGGCGCAGTTCTCGGCCGCCTATGGCATTCCGCTCGCCAACTTGCGCCAGTACGAACTGGCTCGCCACATGCCGCCACCCGCCGTGCGCGCCTATCTCACGGTCATCGAGGCCGAACCGGAGATGGTGCGCAAGGTCATGGCGCAGGCAGCCGGAGTGCCTGCCTAGACTACGACTGCCTTTGATGACGGCGAGAACGTCGACCCAAACCTGTCTCGTTTCAGTGCGGCAATGACGGGAAGGCGCCGTAGCCCGGCACCTCCCCGTGGTTCATCACGCAGGCGGTGGGGACGGCGACGGCCAGCACGATCCCGCCCCAGACCGCCCATTTGAACCAGCCGGGCGGTTTTCTCCTCGCCCTCATGCCGACTTCACGTCCGGTACGGCGGCGATGCGGCTGGCGCTGGCGCCGATCAGTTCGAGCATCTGCCGTGCGATCTCCCGCTCGCCCAGCACCACCTTGTCGCAGCCGTGCTCCACCAGATGCGCGAACTGCGCGTCCGAGTGGGCGCGGGCGATCACCGAGAGGTCGGGGCGCAGCTTGCGGGCGGCCTCGCAGATCGCGCCCGCCTCGAAGCCTTCGGGGATGGCGATGAGCATGCGGTTGGCGCGCTCGATGCCCGCTTCCCTCAGGACATCGGGCTCCACCGCGTTGCCGGTGACGACTTCGAAGCCTTCGGCGCGGGCCTCGCGGGCGAGATCGCTCTGCGCTTCGATCAGCAGCACGGCGGTCGGGGTGGCGCGCAGGCCGTGCGCCACCAGCTTGCCGACGCGGCCGTAGCCGACGAGGATGACGTGCTCCTCGCGCTTTTTCTCGTGCTCGATCTCCGCCTGTTCGGCCTGCTCCTCCATCTGCTTCTTGACGGAACCGGTGCTGCCGACCGCGAAGTTGAAGATGAAGGGGTTGAGGAAGATCGAGATGATCGCGCCTGCCAGGATGAGGTCGCGCCCGGCCTCGGGCAGCAGCCCCAGCCCGGCGCCCAGCCCGGCGAGGATGAACGAGAACTCGCCGATCTGCGCAAGGCTGGCGGAGATCGTCAGCGCCTTGTCGTTCTCGTAGCCGAAGGCGCGCACGATCAGCCAGGCGGCCAGCGACTTGCCGACCACGATCGTCAGGACGGTGACCAGCAGCGGGATCGGCTGCTCGGTCACCACCGAGGGGTCGAACAGCATGCCCACCGAAACGAAGAACAGTACCGCGAAAGCGTCGCGCAAGGGCAGGGTCTCCTCGGCGGCGCGGCGGGAGAGCTGCGTTTCGCCCAGGATCATGCCTGCGAAGAAGGCACCCAGCGCGAAGCTGACGTCGAAGGCATAGGCCGCCCCGAACGCCACGCCGAGAGCCACCGCAAGGACGGCAAGGCGGAACAGCTCGCGCGATCCGGTGTGGACCACCCAGTGCAGCGCCCAGGGCAGCACGCGGCGCCCGACGATCAGCATCAGCGCCACGAAGCCCGCGACCTTGAGGAGCGTGGTCGAGATCACCCATGGCAGGCTTGCCGCGCCGTCGCCTCCCGAGAGGCCCGAGGCCAGCGCAGGCAGCAGCACCAGCGCGAGGACCATGACGAGATCCTCGACGATCAGCCAGCCGACGGCGATGCGTCCGCGCTCGGTCTCGACGAGGTTGCGGCTTTGCAGCGCGCGCAGCAGGACCACGGTACTCGCCACCGAGAGCGCGAGGCCGAAGACGAAGCCGGCGGCAAGGTCCCAGCCCATCATGTAGCCGATGCCGATGCCCAGCAGGGTCGCGACGGCGATCTGCACGAGTGCGCCGGGGATGGCGATGTTCTTCACCGCCAGCAGGTCCCGCAGCGAGAAATGCAGGCCGACGCCGAACATGAGGAGAATCACGCCGATCTCGGCGAGTTCCTGTGCGAGCCCGGCATCGGCGACGAAGCCGGGCGTGAAGGGGCCGACCATGACCCCGGCGAGAAGATAGCCCGCGATCGGAGAGACCCGCAGGCGATGGGCGAGCGCCCCCATGAAGAAGGCGATCACCAGACCGGCGACGATGGTGCCGATCAGGGGAGTGTGATGAGGCATTGGATGTCCCGTGCTTCGCTGCCGGGACGCGCTGGAATGCGCCGCTCCGGCCTTGCTGAAACTGTCGGATCGGCATTGCGATCCGGCGGCGTGTCAGGCGAAGGGCGGGGCTCTGGGCTGCGACAGCGCGCAGCGCCAGCCGGGCGGGCCGGAGGCTGCGGCCGGGGCAGGGCAGGCGCGGGCGTCCCGTGCTTCCCGGTCCTGGGAAGAGGAGGCGAGCAACATCCCCCTGCCGAGCGGGTCACGCTGGGGGGCGAGCTTGCGCACGGCAGCCACGCGCAGGGAGTGGCCGGTCGATACCTCGACCGTAGAAGGGCTGAATGCCGAGCCGGAGGCGCGGGCCTCGATCGGGATCAGCGCGTGCGCGAAGACGGCGGCCAGCAGCAGCAGGCACCAGACCTTCAGTTTCCTCAGGATGAGGACATCACGCAAGTTTCAGGGCTCCCCGGTTCGTTCCCATACAACATAGGAAGCGCGAAGAGGTTTCGCCAGTCGTCGTCCCGGACTTGATCCGGGACCGGTGGCTTGTCTTTAGAGTGATGCCTTACCTTGAATCGTCATTGCGAGCGCAGCGAAGCAATCCAGAGCAGTCTTACACCGCCCTGGATTGCTTCGCTTCGCTCGCAATGACGAAGGGTTGGGTCATCGCGCTTCAGGCGGGACGACGAAGCCCTCAACGCGCGCCCAGGTCGCCCTTGCCGATCGTCCCGCTGGCCATCTCCAGCATGCGGTCGAGGCTCTTCTTCGCCGCCAGACGCAGCGGTTCCTCGATCTCGACGCGCGGGGACAGGTCACGCAGCGCGATGTACAGCTTCTCGAGGTTGTTGAGCGCCATGTAGGGGCAGATGTTGCAGTTGCAGTTGCCGTCCGCACCGGGCGCGCCGATGAAGGTCTTGTTCGGGATCGAGAGCTGCATCTGGTGGATGATGTGCGGCTCGGTCGCCACGATCAGCGTGTCGCCGGGCATGGTCTTCGCATACTGCAGGATGCCACTGGTCGAGCCGACGTAGTCCGCATGATCGACGATGTGCGGCGGGCATTCAGGGTGCGCGGCGATCGGCGCATTGGGATGCTCGGCGCGCAGTTTCAGCAGTTCGGTCTCGCTGAACGCCTCGTGCACGATGCACACGCCCGGCCACAGCAGCATCTCGCGGTTGAACTTGCGCGCGAGGTAGCCGCCGAGGTGACGGTCGGGGCCGAAGATGATCTTCTGGTCGAGCGGGATCTGCTGCAGGATCGTCTCGGCGCTGGAGCTGGTGACGATGACGTCGGACAGCGCCTTAACCTCGGTCGAGCAGTTGATGTAGGTCAGCGCGATGTGATCGGGGTGCGCCTCGCGGAACGCCTTGAACTTCTCCGGCGGGCAGGAATCTTCCAGGCTGCAGCCGGCGTTGAGATCGGGCAGCACGACGATCTTGTTCGGGGAGAGGATCTTGGCGGTGTCGGCCATGAACTTCACGCCGCAAAAGGCGATGACGTCGGCATCGGTTTCCGCCGCCTTGCGGCTCAGTTCGAGGCTGTCGCCCACGAAGTCGGCAAGGTCCTGAAGCTCGGGCTTCTGGTAGTAATGGGCGAGGATGACCGCATTGCGCTCCTTGCGCAGGCGCTCGATCTCGGCGCGCACGTCGATGCCTGAGAGGTCGGCGGGCATTACGGTCATGGTCGTTCCTGTACATCCTCGCCCGAACCTTGCTGCGGGCGGGGTCTATCTAGGGACGCTGGCCCAAGGACCCAAGCGGAATTTTCGCAGATCGCGGCCGTCGCCTGATCCTCCCTGTCGCGTAGCGATGGGGAGGTGGCAGCCCGCAGGGCTGACGGAGGGGGCTCCCCCTCCACCACCCGCTATGCGGGCGGTCCCCCTCCCCATCGCTGCGCGACAGGGAGGACAGCAGGACATCTATCCCGCGAATTGCGCCGCGAACGCGACCCACGGCGGCGTGATCGCCAGCAGCTCGACAAGGACATGCGCCAGCACCACCGCCAGCGCGACGGTCACGGTGGCAGGATGGACGCGGCCTATCGTGCGCCGGTCGTGCCGCACGATCAGCGCGACCATGCCAAGCTGGATCGCCATCGACAGCCACTCGCCCCAGGGCATGATGAAAGGCATCGGCAGGACCCGGCCGAGCGCAGGGTCCATGATGAGGATGGTGGAGCCCAGGATCAGCCGCTTGTGCCAGTCCGCACGGCCACGCAGCGCAACGGCGCCGCCGACCATCATCACGAAGATCAGCATCGAGACATGGATCAGCGCGAGGAAATAGGCCGGCGGGAAGAACGGAGGGAACATGCCGGTGCGAAGCCCGGCGAAGCAGGTCAGGCTGGTCAGCACGGCGATGGTGGGCAGCATGACTGCACTCGCCCAGCCGAGCCGTCGGTGCAGTTCCAGCCCACTGCCATTGCCCAGCAGCGCCTGCGTCGTCACGAGGGCGAGCCAGCCGAGCATGACCACGCCATGGACATGAAAGATTACCGGCACTTGCGTAACGGGCACGAAGCCGCGCAGACCGAATTGCGCAAAGGCGAAGACGATGAACAGGCTGAGCCCGATCGTCATCTTCGCCCAGAACGAGACGCGCGAAACCTGCGCTGCGGCTGCGGTTGCCATGAATTTGCCTCCACCCGTGATGGTGGCGGATAGTAATGCATGGCGGGTTGTACGGCGAATACTTGTCGACGAACGCCTAATTCGCGGCGATCAGCGTCCATTCATCTTCATTGCGCATTGTAATGCCGCGTTTTTCAAGATCGAGAAGATGGGCCAATACCGAACGCCCGGCGGCGGGCCAGAGCCTTTCGTCGACGCCCTTGTACATCAGCGGCACCATCGCGGCGATGGAGGTCACCCCCGATTCGATCTGGCGCAGGATCTGCCGCTCGCGCTGGCGGCGGTGGCCGATCATCCCGCGCACGAGCTGGCGCGGCTTTGTCACTTCCGGGCCGTGGGCGGGGTAGTAGACCACGTCCTGCTCGCGCTCGTAGAGGCGGGCGAGGCTTTCCATGTAGGCGGTCATGTCGCCGTCGGGCGGGGAGACGACGCTGGTGGACCAGCCCATGACATGATCGCCGGTGAACAGCGCGCCGGTTTCCTCAAGCGCGAAGCACAAGTGGTTGGAAGTATGGCCCGGCGTCGTGAGCGCGCGCAGGGTCCAGCCTTTGCCCGTAACCACCTCGCCGTCGGCGAGCACGCGGTCGGGCGCGTAGTTGGCATCGAACGAGGCATCCGCGCGCGGGCCGTCGTCGCTCAGCACCAGCGGCGCGCAGCCGACAATCGGCGCGCCGGTCAGCGCGGCGAGGGGGGCAGCGGCGGGCGAGTGGTCGCGGTGGGTATGAGTGCAGCAGATCGCCACCACCTTGTCACCGCCGATCGCCGCCATCAGCGCGCCCAGATGCTCGGCCTCGTCCGGGCCGGGATCGATGACGGCCACTTCGCCATCGGTGCCTACCAGATACGTCTGGGTGCCGGTGAAAGTGAAGGGCGACGGGTTGCGCGCCAGCACCCGGCGGACCAGCGGGCCGATGGTTTCGGCCACCGTGTAGGGCCGGTCGATCTCTGCAGCAGCGTTCATGGGCGCGATATGGGGTGGATGAAGCGCCGTGTCGACCTTGAGGGCGGTTATGGCACCGCCGAGTGCCGTCAGGTGCCGGTCGCGACCTCGCCCTCGATCCGTTCTCGAAGCTGCTCGATCGCGCCGAAAGCCGCAGGTGTGGTCAGCCGCCAGAACTGGTCGAGGCGAAGGAGGCGGTCGTAGAACAGGCGCGTGGCCTCGACGAGCCGGGCGGTGGCGGGCTCCAGAAGAAGGGCATGCGCAGGGTCCGACTGGCGCATCGCGGGCGACAGGCGGCCATGGCGGCGTAGCTGCAAGTCACTGATCTCGCCGATGAAGTAGGCGCGATGATTGAGCACCCAGGCGATTGCATGCATCATCCGTGTCGTGGTGCGGAGCCCCTCGCTGGAGAGCGCGACGCGGCCGGGATCTCCGTCGATCCGCCCGGACAAGGTGAACGCTGCGCGCACTTCGTCGGACAGGACGAGCGCCTCGCAATAGAGCGCCTCGACGATGCGCGGATTGATGGTCGCCGGTTTCGACATGGCCCTTCGTATTTCCTACCGGCGAATCGGCGGCAAGCGGGGGCGAATCGATAATCCCGCGCAAATATCGCGCTGTCCCTGAACGGCACGGCGGCAGGGTGAACGAAAGTTAATCCTGATCGCTCGAAAACGGCGTAAATCCTCCCTGTCGCGCAGCGATGGGGAGGGGGACCGCCGCGAAGCGGTGGTGGAGGGGAAGAAAACCCCTCCGTCAGTCGCTTCGCGACTGCCACCTCCCCATTCCTACGGAACAGGGAGGATTGCGCGATTACGCGATGATGTCGGGGATCAGGTAGTCCTCGATCTGCGCGATCTGGTCCTTGAGGCGCAGCTTGCGCTTCTTGAGTCGCGCGATCTGCAGCATGTCGCCGCCGCCACCCGCGTTCATCAAAGCATCGATCGCCGCGTCGAGGTCGCGATGTTCGACTTTCAGGATTTCGAGGCGCTTGCGCATTTCCTCTTCGGTCACGCCGGAATTCCTTAAGTTTCAAGCCTGTGCACGGGCGGGACCGAATCCTGCCGAACGCATGATTCACGCAACTCACCGATATGAAGCAAGTGGGGTCTTCGCAAGGTCCTCCGATTGTGGTTCCTTGGTTTTTGCGCCGGCCCACCAGTGTCGAGTCGCCCGATCAGGTCGCTCGTCATGGCTCTTACGAGAGCACCGTTCGCACACAGTCGCAAGACAAGGGTCCGGCCCCTATAAGGAGGAACGTCCAATGGATAATTCGCACGTCAGCGCTCTGCAGCTCAAGCATGCCGGTATCGAACGGCAGATCCACGAGGAATTGAGCCGCCCGATCCCTGATGCCGCGGTCGTCCAGTCTCTCAAGAAGCGCAAGCTTCGCATCAAGGAGGAGATCGGGCGGTTCTGATCGCCGATCTCAGTCTTGTAGAGGGTCCTGAGCGCGGAGAATTCCACCGGACAACCGGGTAATTCCCGATATCACCCGCATAAGCTGAATCGACGGCATCCGCTGCGTTCCCAAAGCCATGACTTTGCGTTACGCCAGAAGAATGACCAGCGGAGCCGTCGAAGCAGCCCGAACCATTCTCACGAGCCTTCACGAGGTGATGGCCTCGCGCAGCAATGCGCAGACCAAGCTCAACAACGTGGTGGAAGTGATAGGCGAGTGCCTCGATAGCGAGGTCTGCTCGATCTACCTGCTGCGTGAGGGAATGCTCGAACTCTTCGCCACGCGCGGTCTTGCGCAGGAGGCGGTCCACGTCACCCGCATGGCGGTGGGCGAAGGTCTGGTGGGCTCCATCGCCGACCGGATCGAGACGCTGAACTTGGCGGAAGCGGCCGCGCATCCCGACTTCATGTACCGCCCGGAAACGGGCGAGGACAAGTTCCACTCCTTCGCCGGCGTCCCCATCGTCCGCCGCGAACGCGCGGTCGGCGCGCTCTGCGTCCAGCACGTCGAGCCGCGCCGCTACGAAGAGGTGGAGATCGAGGCGCTGCAGACGGTGGCGATGGTTCTGTCCGAACTCATCGTCAATGCCGACCTCATCGACGAGGAAGATGCGCGCGCGCTCACTGCCGCCCAGACCGGGCCGGAGCAGATGCGCGGCCTGACGCTGGTGAAGGGCCTCGCATCGGGCGTCGCCGTCTACCACCAGCCGCGCGTCACCATCGAGCACATCGTCGCCGAGGATACCGAGGCCGAGCGCCAGCGCGTCATCCTCGCCTTCGACCGCATGCGCGAACAGATCGACCGGATGGCCAACCAGGCCGAGTTCGGCATGGGCGGCGAGCATGACGAAGTGCTCGAGACCTACCGCATGTTCGCCTACGACGAAGGCTGGACGCGCCGCATCAACGAAGCGATCGACAGCGGCCTGACGGCGGAAGCGGCGATCGAGCGCGTGCAGCAGCGCACCCGCATGCGCATGCGCCAGATCGACGACCCGCTCCTCGCCGACCGCATGCACGACCTCGAGGATCTGGCGAACCGCCTGCTGCGGATCGTCTCGGGCCAGATCGGCACGGCGGCTTCGATGGGGTTGCGGAACGACGCGATCCTGATCGCGCGCAACCTTGGCCCGGCGGAACTGCTGGAATACGACAAGCGGCGGCTCAAGGGCGTGATCCTCGAGGAAGGCTCGCTCACCAGCCACGTCGTCATCGTCGCGCGGGCGATGGGCATCCCGGTACTCGGCCGCGTGCGGGGCCTGCGCGGCATCGTGCGCGAAGGCGATCCGCTGCTGCTCGACGCCGATCAGGGCACGACGATGGTGCGCCCGTCGCCCGGCGTGGTCGAGGCGTTCGAGGCGCGTTTTGCGAAGAACCGCGAACGTCAGGCCGTCTATGCGGGCATGCGCGACGTGGCTGCGACCACGCTCGACGGCACCCGCATCAAGGTGATGATCAACGCGGGGCTGCGTGACGACGTCGCCAACCTCAACCTGACCGGCGCGGACGGCATCGGCCTGTTCCGCACCGAGTTCCAGTTCCTCGTTTCCGCCACGCTGCCGCAGCGTGAGAAGCAGACGCGCCTCTACCGCGACGTCATGGATGCCGCCGGCGATCGCCCGGTCGTGTTCCGCACGGTCGATATCGGCGGCGACAAGACGCTCCCCTACTTGCGCCACGACGACGGCGAGGGAGAGGAGAACCCCGCGATGGGCTGGCGCGCGCTGCGCGTGGCGCTGGAGCGCGACGCGCTGCTCAAGGCGCAGGCCCGCGCGCTGCTGGAAGCGGCGGCGGGGCGGCCGCTCAATGTGATGTTCCCGATGGTCGCAGAGCCCTGGGAGTTTGATGCGGCCAAGGCCGTGTTCGACGGTCAGCTCGCCTATCTGCGCCGTCAGAAGAAGGTGCTGCCCGAGGCCATCCGCTACGGCGTGATGCTGGAAGTGCCCTCGCTGGCCGAACAGCTGGACCTGCTGGCGCCGAAGATCGCGTTCCTGTCGATCGGCACGAACGACCTCACGCAGTTCCTCTTCGCGGCCGACCGCTCGAACCCCAAGCTGGCCGAGCGCTACGACTGGCTGAGCCCGGCGATCCTGCGCTTCCTGCGCCGCGTCGTGCGCACGCTGGAGGGCACGCCGGTCGATATCAGCGTCTGCGGTGAGATGGGCGGGCGGCGGCTCGAGGCACTGGCGTTGCTGGGCCTCGGCGTCCGGCGCCTGTCGATCACCCCGGCGGCGGTCGGTCCGATCAAGGAACTTGTCGGCAAGGTCGACCTGCCCGCGATCACGGCCGCGATGGAGGGGTGGCTCGCCGCGCCGCCAGCCGATTTGCGCGGCACGATGACGGCGTGGGCGGCCGAGCGGGACATCGCGATCGACTGAATTGATGCTCCGGAACGGCCCGCGCCAGTCCGGATGACGATTTGCCCTATAAATTTGACCGGAACGGGCGGCGCCTGATTGACTTTATCCGGTCAGAAGGTTTGGTTAGGCACCGTTCAGGTCGCATCTACCACGCCAAACGGAGCGGAATTGGAAAACGTCGAAACCCAAGGGCTTGCGCGCGGACCGCAGAGCGTCGGAAGCCAGCTTCGTGCGGGGCGTGAGGCGCTGGGCAAGAGCCGCGCGGATATCGCGTCGCAGACCAAGATCGCCGAACGTCATCTGATCGCGCTCGAGGAGGACCGCCTTGGCGATCTGGCCGCGCGGACTTATGCCGTGGGCTTCGCGCGGACTTATGCCCGGGCGGTGGGCCTCGACGAGCAAGTCATCGCCGCCAAGGTGCGCGAGCAGCTCGATCACGAAGCCGGCGACCGCGTCGAATATGTCCCGAGTTTCGAGCCGGGCGACCCCGCCCGCGTCCCGACCCGCCGCCTCGCGTGGCTGGCGGTGATCGGCGTCATCGTGGTCGTCGGAGCGCTGGTGATGTTCTGGAGCAACTTCCTTTCACCCGAAGGCCAGTTGCCCGATCTCGTCGCCGAGCAGACCGCTGCGCCTGCCGCGCCCAAGGCAGCCGCTCCCGTGGCGCCTCCGCCGGCACAGGCCAATGGCCCGGTCGTGCTGACCGCGACCGGGGACAAGGTCTGGGTCAAGGTGACCGACGCCAAGGGCGACCAGGTGCTGCAGAAGGAACTCGCCAAGGGTGAGAACTGGACCGCGCCGACGGCCATCCCCGGCCTGCAACTGCGTACCGGACGCCCCGATGCCCTGCAGATTTCGGTAGGCGGCAAGGCTATCGCGCCGCTTTCTATCGAGCCGCGCCTCGTTACCGGCGTTTCGCTGGCGGCTGCGGACCTTCTTGCACGCGGCACCGGAGCGGCGGTTCCGGTAGCGCAGGCTCCGGCAGAGCAGGCTCCGGCCGCCGTGCCCGTACCGGCCGTGACGCGCGCACCTGCTGCCGTGCCGGTGCGCCGCCCGGCTCCGCGTCCTTCCGTCAGAACTGCCCCGCGCGAGCCGACCGAGGCCCCGACGCCGGAATCGTTGCTGCCGCCCAGCGCCCAGTAACTGCCCAGTAAAGGCTGCGACCACTCCTTCCGGTCCGGTGCTTTCCACGACTTCCGACCGCCTCCGGCTCGACAGGCGGGGCCGCCTCGGGCAACACCCGTAGCCGGTCCATTGGTTAATCCCCGGTTTCACCCGTCGCTGGCATGGCGCGGCCATAGTTTCGGACGGTGATGGTCCCGGCATGGAGATGATTTGGCGATGAAACGTACCCTTGGCGCAATCGGCGGAACCTCCCGCGCGCGGTGGCTGGCCACGGTAGCGGCGGCCTCGGTCCTGTTCGGCGCGGCTCCGGCCATTGCACAGGACGCCAACACCAACTTGCGGCTCAACAAGGTTGAGGCCGAAGTGCGCGCGTTGCAGCGCAAGGTCTTCCCGGGCGCCGACGGCAAGTTCTTCGAACCCCAGATCAGCGGCACCCCGACGCCGACCCCGGCCCCCGGCGCGCCTTCGACCACGCCGCTGTCCGATGTGCTGACACGGATGGACGCCGTCGAAGCCCGGATGGCGCAGCTGACCGCGCAGGTCGAGCAGAACACCAATCGTATCGGCCAACTGGAAGCCAAGCTGGCGGCGGCCGCGCCTGCGCAGTCCGATTTCGTGCCCGGTCCGTCAGCGACCGGGCCGATGCCTTCCGGTTCTGTCCCAGCGTCCTCCGGTCCGGCCCCGCTGCCGATGCCGGTTGCCGCGGCCCCGCGCCCCGCGCCCACGCCTGTAGCGGCGGCACCCAAGCCGACCGCGCCTTCGAACTCGCGGATCGACGGGGTCAAGGCCATCGTCAAGCCGCAGAGCGCCGATCCCGGCGATGACGAATACAGCTACGGCTTCCGTCTCTGGGAAGCGAAATACTATCCCGAGGCACAGCAACAGCTGAAGCTCTACCTCGAAAAGTACCCCAAGCATGCACGCGCCAGTTTCGGCCGCAACCTGCTGGGCCGCGCCTACCTCGACGATGGCAACCCGGGCGAGGCGGCCAAGTGGTTCCTCCAGAACTTCCAGACCGACAAGCGCGGCGATCGCGCCTCGGACAGCCTGCTGTACCTTGCGGTCTCGATGAAGCAGCTCAAGGACACCAAGCGGGCCTGCATCGCGCTGTCCGAGTTCAGCGAGACTTATGCGGCCGAAGCGGCCGGACGTCTGGCGGGCATCTACAACACCACGCGCAATGGGCTTGCCTGTAGCTGAGGTCGATCGCTTCCGCGCCGATCTTGCCGCGATCTGGCCTGACCGGATCGACGACGGGACGGCGCGGTTGGGCATCGCCGTGTCGGGAGGGCCAGACAGCCTTGCCCTGCTGCTGCTCGCCCATGCGGCGCTGCCCGGGCGTGTGGAAGCGGCAACTGTAGATCATGGCCTGCGTCCCGAAAGCGCGGCCGAGGCGGCGGAAGTCGCCCGTGTCTGCGCCGGACTGGGGGTGCCTCACGTCACGCTGACGGTGCAAGTCGCGCCCGGCAATGTACAGGCGGAGGCGCGGTTGGCGCGTTATGCCGCCATGGCCGGGTGGGCAGCCGAACGCGGGCTCGCGGCGCTGGCGACTGCGCATCACGCTGACGATCAGGCGGAGACGCTGCTCATGCGGCTCAACCGGGCGAGCGGCGTGGCGGGTCTGGCTGGTACGCGCGGGCGGGGGAGGGTGCCGGAAGCGGAGCTGCCGCTGCTGCGGCCAGTGCTCGACTGGCGGCGCATGGAACTCGGCGTGGTGGTCGAGGCGGCGGGACTGGTCGCTGCGCAGGATCCCAGCAACATCAACGATCGCTTCGATCGGGTGCGTATCCGCAAGGCGCTGGCGGAGGCCGACTGGCTCGACGTTGCCGCCATCGCCCAGAGCGCGGTGCATATCGCCGAGGCCGACGCCGCGCTCGACTGGATGGCGGCGCTCGAATGGCGATCCTGCGTGACGAAGGAGCCGATGGGCCTCAAGTACCGCCCGCAGGCGCCGCGTGCAGTGGCCTTGCGCGTGGTGGCGCGGATCGTACGCGAACTCGACGGTGAGGACGCACGGGGCGGGGCGATCGCACGGCTGGTCGATGGGCTTTCGCAGGGACAGCCTGCCTCTATCGGCAAACTGGTGGCGCGGCCCAACGCAGGCGGGTGGAGCTTTGCGAAAGCGCCGGTCAGGGCGCCGGTGCGGCGGATCAAAAGCCCACCCCGCTGCGACTAGGCGATACATCGCCAACTCTCGCGGCCCTCCCGCAAGCGGGAGGGCGAACACTGCGCTCTCATTCCCCTCCCGCTTGCGGGAGGGGGCAGGGGTGGGCCTTCCTCAGCCCCCGATCAGGCTGTCGCCCATGCCGACCTGCTTGCCCTTGGTGATATAGACCTTGTCGCCGATCTTCGTGGTGTCGAACAGCTTCGCTGCGAAGGCATCGGGCATGCCAACGCAGCCGTGGCTGGCATAGCCCAGCGCCACGTCGGAACCGTGGAGGGTAATGCCGTCGTTGGTCAGGCGCTGCATGTAGGGCATCGGCGCGCCGGTGTAGATGTTGGAGACGTGGTCCTTGTCCTTCTGGGTGATCGGGAAGATCCCCAGCGGGGTCGGCTTGTCCGCCGTGCCCAGCAGCACCGCTGCCGCGCCGATTTCGTAGCCGCCGCGGAAGACGGAAATCACGCGGGCCTCGAGGTCCACGGTGACGACGATCGGGCCGGGGGGCACGTCATGCTCGTCCCAGTGCCATTCGCCGTACCTTATCGCGCCCTTGATCGGCAGGATGCGCTTGATGACGAAGGGCTCGTCCTTCGCGGGGACCGATGGTTTCGCGGCAGGTTTGGGCGCGGGTTGCGAGAGCTTTGCTTCGGCCAGCGATGCGGGTGCGGGCTTTTCGGGCTCGGCTGCGACGATCAGCACGCCGGCGATGGCGGCAAGGGCGACGAAGCCTGAGGCTAGGAAGATGCGCGCGTCCACTTGGTATTGTTCCGATTCCTTTGGTGAATCCGCTTCTGGCAGGGCGGCCTTAGCATCGCGTAAATGGCGGTTAGGTGCCAGTATAAGTGGTGGAAGGAAGGAGGCAGGAAGGCCCACTCCCGGCCCCTCCCGCAAGCGGGAGGGGAGCAGAAAGGGGTGTTCGCCCTCCCGCTTGCGGGAGGGCCGGGAGGCTTGGCGGTTTACCGCCTAGCCGGATGGGGTGGGCGCGCGGTAAGCTAACGCTTCACGATCCCATCCCGCAGGATCGAGTTCGCCAGTTCCGCGATCTCCTCCGCCTCCGCATCGTCCCAGACCGCGTAGCGCAGGCCAAGGAACACGTTCATTCCCATGATCGCCCAGGCATGCGCCTCGTCCAGCCCTTCGCGCAGTTCGCCCTTGCGGATGCCTTCGGAAAGGCGTTCGCGGATGCGGGTTGCGGTGGACTGGTAATGCTGACGGAAGCTGGCCGGATCGACGAATTCGCACTCGTCGATGATTCGGTAGATTTCCTTGTGCTCGGCCGCGAAGCGCAGGAAGCCGATCAGCGAGGCGCGCTCGGTCTCCAGCGCGGGCAGGTCCTGCTGCCGGGCGTTGCGCGCCGCTTCGCGCACCTTGCCCGAAAGGTCGTCCACCAGCGCGCGGAAGATTTCGTCCTTGGAATTGAAGTACGTGTAGAAACTGCCCAGCGCCGTTCCCGCCCGGCGGGTGATGCCGGTGATCGAGGCTTCGTGAAAGCCATGCTCGCCGAATTCGAGCGCGGCCGCGTCCAGCAGTTTGCGCAAGGTGCGCCGCCCGCGCTCGGTGCGCGGGATCTTGCTGGCCGAACCTTCGGCGGAGGGCTGCTCTGTGCTCACGATGACACAGTTAGAACGGACCGTGGCCCATGGCAAACTTTCAAAGTTGAAAATCGATTCAACTATCAATATGCAGATCGCCAACAAGAAGCGTGAATGGGAGTGACTGTGATGCGAAGGGTGCGATTCCTCGCGATTTCCTCGAGTGTGCTGGCTCTGTCGGGCGGCTTCGTGACGCCTGCGAACGCGCAGGATAGCGCTCCTGCGGCGACCGCAGCGGAAGGCGGCGACATCATCGTTACCGCTCGGCGGCGTGAGGAGCGGCTGGTCGATGTGCCGATCGCCGTCTCCAGCTTCAGCGGCGACCAGTTGGCCAAGTCCGGCGCGGTGGACATCACCGAAATCGCCAACGTCTCGCCCAACGTCACGCTGGAGCCCTCGCGCGGGACCAACTCGACGCTGTCGGCCTTCATCCGCGGCGTCGGCCAGCAGGACCCGGTCTCGGGCTTCGAGCAGGGCGTTGGCATCTACCTCGACGACGTCTACCTCAACCGCCCTCAGGCCGCCGTACTCGATATCTACGATGTCGAGCGGATCGAGGTGCTGCGCGGGCCGCAAGGCACGCTCTACGGGCGCAACACCATCGGCGGCGCGGTGAAGTACGTGACCAAGCAGTTGCCGCAGGAGTTCTCCTTCAAGGTGAAGGGCACTTACGGCAGCTACGATCAGGCGGACCTCATCGCCACCGCCTCCGCGCCGGTCAGCGACCTCATCCGCGTCGGCGGGTCGGTGGCGCGGCTGTCGCGCGGGGGCTTCGGCAAGAACCTGACGACGGGGCAGGACAACTACAACAAGGACATCTGGGCGGGCCGCGCCAGCGTCGACATCGGCGGTTATGGCGAGCCGGTGCTGATCCGCATCTCGGGCGACTACACCAAGGACAAGTCCAATGCGCGCGGCGGTCACCGCCTGATCCCGGGCTACGTCTCGGGCGCGCCGGTGCTGGACGACGTCTACGACACGCGCGGCGGCCTGAACGATCCGCGCCAGGTGGTGGAAGCCTACGGCCTCGCGATCAATGCCACCGCCGAACTCACTGACGCGCTGACGTTCCGCTCGATCAGTTCGTGGCGCAAGGACAACTCCGCCTCGCCGATCGACTTCGATGCGCTGCCCGCCGTCGACGTCGACGTGCCCGCCTACTATCGCAACGAGCAGATCAGCCAGGAAGTCCAGCTGCTGTGGGACGATGGCGGCATGGTGCAGGGCCTGCTGGGCGCCTATTACCTGACCGCCAAGGCCGACACCGACTTCGACGTGCGCCTGTTCACCGCGCTCAACGGGTTGACCGCGTTCACCCGCGCCAACGTCGATACGAATACTTTCGCGATCTTCGGCGATTTCACGTTCGATTTCACCGAACAACTGAGCCTCGCGGTCGGCGGGCGCTATACCTGGGACGAGCGCAAGGCGCAGATCCTGCGGCAGAACTATCTTGGCGGCGGCTCGCCGGTATTCGGCGGGGCGGGAGTGCCGCTTGGCGCGCCGAGCACCAACTTCTCCGGCAAGGCGAAGTTCGACAAGTTCACGCCGCGCGCCTCGCTCAGCTTCAAGCCGACGCCGGACCACAACATCTATGCAAGCTACAGCCAGGGCTTCAAAGGCGGCGGCTTCGACCCGCGCGGCGTCGGCGTCAACGCGCCTGCGGCTACGCCGGGTGCACCTACCGACGCCGAGATCGCCGATTACCTGAGCTTCCAGCCGGAGACGGTGGACAGCTACGAGGTCGGCTACAAGGGCAACTTCTTCGGCGGCGGGCTCTACATCGCGGCGGCCGGATTCTACATGGATTACAAGGACGTGCAGATTCCCGGTTCGGCGGGCTGCACCGTGGGCGGGCTGCCGACCTTCTGCGGGGTCATCACCAACGCCGGCAAGGCGCGCTTCAAGGGCTTCGAACTGGAAGCCAACGCGCGGCTGGGGCGTGACCTGATGTCCTCGGGCGACCGGCTGAGCCTGTCGGGCGCGCTCGGCTATATCGATGCGCAGTACAAGGAATATATCGCCAACATCGCCTCCACTCCGACCGACGTGGCGCAGTACCGCAAGGTGCAGAACACACCGAAGTGGACCGCCAGCGGCACGCTCGCCTACTCGACGCCGGTGGGCGGTGGCGATCTCGATCTCAGCACGACCTACTCGTATCGCAGCAAGGTCTACCAGTTCGAGATTCCCAACCCCTATCTCGACCAGAAGGGTTTCGGGCTGGTCGATGCGAGCCTCGTCTACACTGCGCCGGGCGGCCGCTGGAGCCTTGGCGTCCACGGCAAGAACCTGTTCGACAAGCGCTACAAGACCTCGGGCTACACGTTCCTGGCGACCAACCCAGTGACCGGGGCGCTCCTGACGGCACCCAACGGCCGGTTCATTCCCTCGCTCGGCACCGAGGGCACGCTGACCGCCTATTACGGCAACCCGCGCCAGGTTTTCGCGACCGCGACGCTGGAGTTCTGAGGGGAGCATCCCTTTTCCCGTCATTCCCGCGAAGGCGGGAACCCAACTCCTGACGGTGTCTGTTGCACTTCCGTCAGATGGGTCCCCGCCTTCGCGGGGATGACGGGATAGAAGAGGTCGGGCAGCCGCCCATTGAAAGGACATTTCATGGACTACCGCGTCCATCATTATCGTAGCGCCGACGGCCGGCTCGACCTCGTCGCCCGGGACTACCCTGCACACGAGGGTGCGCCCGTGATGCTGATGATGCACGGCCTTACCCGCAACAGCGCGGACTTCGAGCCGCTGCTGGACAAGCTCGCCGGGCGCTACCGCATGATCGTGCCCGACCAGCGCGGGCGAGGGGCCTCGCAGTGGGATCCGGACCCCGCACAGTACCGGCCGGACGTCTATGCGCAGGACATGCTGGCGCTGATGGATGACCTTGGCGTCAGCCGCGCCGGTCTGGTCGGCACCTCCATGGGCGGGCTCATGGCGATGGTGATGCAGGCGCTGCGGCCTGACCTCGCGCAGGCGGCGATATTTAACGACATCGGCCCGGTGCTCGACCCGGCGGGCCTCGCGCGGATACAGGGCTACGTCGGACCCGGAGGCAAGATGGCCGACTGGACCGAGGCTGCCGCCCGCACCCGCGCCATCAATGCCCCGGCCTTCCCTGATTTTGGCGGAGCGCAGTGGGACGCCTTCGCCCGCCGCATCGCCCGGGAGAACGCCGACGGCACCGTCTCCTTCGCATATGACCCGGCGATTTCCGAAAGCATCGCGGGAGATGACCCGCAGACCGTGCCGCCGGACCTGTGGCCCTTGTGGGAACTGCTGGGTGCGGTGCCGGTGCTGGTGGTGCGCGGTGCACTCTCGGACTTGCTGAGCACCGCCACGGTGGAAGAGATGGCGCGCCGCCATTCGGGACCTTATGCGGCGGTGGAAGTGCCGCGCGTCGGCCACGCCCCGATCCTCGACGAGCCGGTGGCGCTGGCCGCGATCGAGGCGTTTCTGCAGGCGCATCTCCCGTCATCCCGGACTTGATCCGGGACCGGTCGCTGTCTTTAGCTGGGAGCGTGCTGCGCGCAGAAAGGTGGGCTGTTCACGGCCAGCGGTCCCGGATCAAGTCCGGGATGACGAAAAGGGTGCAAACGCGATGACCGATCACAAGACGACATCCCCCCGCCTGGTGCTGGCGATGTTGCTGCTGGTCTATGTATTCAACTTCGTCGACCGGCAGATTCTCTCGATCCTCGCCGCGCCGATCCAGGCGGACCTCAAACTCGACGACGCGCAGATGGGGATGCTGGGCGGGCTCGCCTTCGCGATCCTCTATTCCACGCTCGGTGTGCCGCTGGCCTGGGTGGCCGACCGCACGAGCCGATCCTGGGTCATCACCGGCTCGCTGGTGGTATGGAGCGTGTTCACTTCCGCCTGCGCGCTGGCGACGGGGTTCTGGCACATCTTCCTCGCCCGCCTCGGCGTCGGCGTGGGCGAGGCGGGCGGCGTGGCCCCGAGCTATGCGGTGATCGGCGACCATTTCCCCAGCGAGCGCCGCGCTTTCGCGCTCTCGGTCTATTCGCTGGGTATTCCGCTCGGCTCGGCGGCGGGGGTGATGGCGGGCGGCTACGTGGCGCAGGCGGTGGACTGGCGCACGGCGTTCCTCATCGTCGGCCTGTGCGGCATCCTGATCGCGCCGCTGTTCAAGCTGGTGGTGAAGGACAAGCCGCGCCCTGTCTCCGCGCCGACCGTGCGTTTCGCAGAGGTCTTCGCCACGCTGGCGCGCAAGCGGGCGTTCTGGTTCCTCAGCTTCGGGGCGGCGTCCAGTTCGATGCTCGGCTACGGCGTCGCCTTCTGGCTGCCGAGCCTGCTGCAGCGCAGCTTCCACCTCACCCTCGTCGAGACGTCATGGTTCTTCGGCGCGGTATTGCTGCTGGGCGGCACGGTCGGCGTGCTGACCGGCGGCGCGCTGGCGGACCGGCTGGGGAAGGGCGACCGCGCCTGGTACGGTCGCGTCCCTGCGATCGGCTTCGTGCTGGCGGTGCCGCTCTATGCGGGCGGTATCTGGACGACCAGCGTGCCGGTCGCCTTCGTGCTGTTCCTGATCCCGCAGGTGCTGGCCTACTTCTGGCTCGGCCCGGTGACCGGCGCGATCCAGCACCTCGTCGAGCCGCCTGCCCGCGCGACGGCCTCGGCGCTGTTCCTGCTGATCAACAACCTGATCGGCCTGGGCGGCGGCATCTACGCGCTGGGCGCGCTGTCGAAGGCGCTGGCCCCGGTATGGGGCGCGGAGTCGCTGCGCTATTCGATGCTGTTCGCGCTGGTGCTCTACCTGCTGGCGGCGCTGCTGATGACGCTGGCGGGGCCGGGCCTGCGCAGGGAGTGGGTCACGGAGAAATAGGGCAGCGGCCGTGGTCGCCTCGGCCGCTGCCCGGACAGGTATCAGTAGGGAATTGGTTCCGCCGTGAAGGCGGGCACGGTCTGCCCCAGAACCATGACGGCGGACCGTCCGCTGATCAGGATCGAGCCGAGCAGCGCGCCGACGGTATTGCCGCGCCCTTCCTGGCGATGCTTGCCGGTGAGCCCCATTTCGCGGCCGTTGACGGTCACGCTCTTGAACTCGACCTCGAACTTGCCCGACTTGCCGCCGATGGCGCGGCCGGTCTTCCAGGAAATCATGCCGGTCACCGGCGAACCGCGCGGAATGACGACGGCGCCGTTTTCGACGACGTCGCCGACGGTAGCGAAGCGGAACGTCTGCCCGACTTCGATATGCTTGCTGGAGATTTCCTCGAGCGGCGTGACGTTCACCATGGTGCTGGCCGGCATCAGCTTGCCCTGCATCGGCTGGCCATAGATGTTGACCGGCACCGCGGCTTCGATCGCGGCGACGGTGGAACGCGTCTGCGCGGTGGCCGGAGCCGCCACGAGACAGGCGATGACGCCCAAAGTAATATGCTTCATGAAATTGCCCCCGTTTATTGGCATCCGGCCAATACCCGGATTCCGTTACCCGGAGGTCAACGCGGCGGGAGAAACGCGCGCTTACAGGAATGTAATCCGCCGCCCGAAAGGGACGGTGGTGCCGGCTACAGGATTCGAACCCGTGGCCCCCTGATTACAAATCAGGTGCTCTACCAACTGAGCTAAGCCGGCGCTTGCTTCATCAAGCAAGTCCGGCGCCCTTACCGCGAGCGGGGGGCGCCGGTAAAGCCCATAATCAGAATACCGCGTGCGGGGCGGGCTCGTTCATCATCGTCTGGCGCAGTAGCGGGATGGCCGGGCCGCCGTGGCTCAGGAATTCGTCGTGGAACGCCTTCCAGGCTGAGCGCCCGCCGCGCGTGGCGGTCCAGTCGGTGCGCAGCTTGCGGATCATCAGCTTGCCCAGCGTGTAGTTGAGGTAGGCCGGATCATACGTCCCGCGCGCGGCCTGCTGTTCGGCGGTGCCGGCGTCTTGGTAGCACTGCTCCATGAACATCGTCTTGGACTGCGCCTGCGTCATCCCCCGCGCATGCAGGCCGATCGCCGAGAGATAGCGACAGTTGCGCAGCAGCGCGTTGGAGATCTGGCCCACCTGCACGCCGGGATCGCCGTCACCCAGGCCCGCCTCCAGCATCATCTCCTCGGCATAGTGCGCCCAGCCTTCGGCGAAGGCGTAGCCGACGAACAGCTTGCCCACGATCGAGGGCGCCGCGTTCGAATGGAGGAACTGCAGGTAGTGCCCCGGCATCACCTCGTGGACGGTGGTGAACAGCAGGTCCGCCTTGCCGGGGATGTAGTCCATCTGCATCTGCTTCGACCACGTCGGGTCCGGCGGCGAGATGTAGTAGATCGACGAGCCGCCGTTCTCCAGCGGCCCCGGCGGGTCGATGTAGGCCGAGTTGGCGCGGTTGTAGGGCGGGCTCTCCTCGACCATCGCCATCTTCGTGCCGGGGATCGTCGCGACGTCGTGGCTGCGCACGAAATCGGCGAGCTGCGGAATCTCGCGCCGGGCCTCGGCGACGGGGCCGTCCTTGGGCTTGTCGGCGCGCATCCTGTCGAAGCACTGCTGGATGGTCTTGCCCGGCGTGTACTTCGCGCAGGCCAGTTTCAGCGCCTGTTGGTTGCGGGCGATGTCGGCCTTGCCCGCTGCCTCCAGCGTATCGAGCGTGGTATCGGCGCCTTCGGTCGCAAGCACCATGCGCGCAAACTTGCCGGCGCCGAGCGCGAAATCCTGCGTCGGGGTGGCTTTCGCGACCTGATCGGCGACGCCCTTCATGGCGATGGCGGCGGCTTCGGACGCGGCCTTGAACTCGGCCTGCAGCGCCGGGTCGGCCACGTCGGCGAAGGCGGCGCGGGCATCGCCACGGTAGTAGTCGGCAAAGCCGCCGAAGCCGTCGGTGCCCAGCTTGATGAAGCTGGCGGGCATCGCGGCGGGCAGGTTGGCGCGGATGTTGGGGGCCTGCGCCGCCACCGCCTTGAAGAAGGCGATCATCGCCTTCATCCGCGTCGGCTTGTCGGCATAGTCGCGGCTGACGTAGACGTTCGGGTCGAGGCCGCCGTTGATGTAGTAGGCGGGGTTGGTGTGCGGCTGGTCGGCGTCCTCCAGCCAGAACAGCTGGCCCTTGGCGACTTGCACCAGATAGTCGCGTTCGAAGCGGTCGGCGTCGGAGAGGGCGGTGAACTTGCCTGCATCGTCGATGACGGAGTGCAGGAAGGCGGCGCGCGCCTTGAGCCCGGCGTCGCTCCAGTCGGGCAGGCGGCCGTCGTACTTGTGCGCGCCTTCGTAGATCGCGAAGGCGGGGTCGGTCTCGAACCAGTCTTCGATGGTGCCATCGACGAAGCTCTTCCACGTCGGCGCGGGAGCGGTTCGCTCCGCCACTTGCGCGGCATCCATGGCGGCGTCGGCGCGGCGATCGTCGGCCATCGTCGTGGCGCAGGCGGAAAGGGTAAGGCAGGCGATGCCCGCCAGCAGGATGGACTTCATTGGGGGGAGGCTCCCTGTGCTTATGGGAGCGGTTGTGCGTCAGCGCGCGCCGAAGGTCCAGCCCTCGGTGCGAGCGAGTTCCGGCGTGAGTTCAGCGGGTTGCCACAAGTCCTCGCGCGGGGCGGCCACGCGCAGCCAGGCGGCGGTGAGGAGGGCGTCGGCGCTGTGGTCGTCGATCGGGCCGCTGCCGCCGGTCGGGCGCGAGCCCAGGGTTTCGAGCGCCGCATCGAGCGCGGCGTGGTCGGTCATCTTGGCGCGGCCTGCGGTGCGTCCGGCCTCCACGGCGGCAAGGGTGGTGTAGATTTCGGTCACCACTGAGCCGCTCGCAGGCAGCGGATCGATCGGCCAGACCGGGACGCGGCCCTGCAGGCGGTGGAGCAGGCGCATGCCGGTGAGGCTCGACTTGCCGACCTGCGCCGCGCCGACGAGGTTGAAGTTGGAATAGGGGCGGCATCCGGCGCGGGCCTGCGCCTCCTCGGTCACGCGCATGCGGCCGCGTTTGTGGAGGGCGCCGGGGCGGTGGAAATGCGGGCCCTCGCGCCCTCCGTGGCGGCGGAAGTAGGCGCTGAGATCGACGTGGTCGACGAAGCTGGCGGCCGAGAGGTGCGGGTCGTCGGTGCAGATGGCGTCGATCAGCGCCCAGAGGCTGCGGGCGTTCGGCGGGCTGTCCGCCCAGCCGGGAAAGAACGCACCCGCGTCGGCGAAGGGCAATGATATGCCGAGGTCGAGGCCGACGAGCGTGTCTTGCGGCAAGTGGCCGAGCAGCAGGTCGAGCACGTCGGCGCGCGACCATGCGGCGTGGGCGGTGGGGCGTAGCAGGCGGGGCGCGGCGTCGCCGCTTTCACACAGAGCGACGGCGATGCCTTTCTGGCGCTCGCCCAGCGCGCCGGACCAATCGATGGCGATGAAGTGGCGGAAATGCGTCATCGTCGTCCCGGACTTGCTCCGGGACCGCTGGCCGTGAACAGCCCAGGTCGCGTCGGGGCGCCTTGTCGAGAAGCTGTGCCTAAAGACAGCCACCGGTCTCGGAGCAAGTCCGGGACGACGCCCATTGCGTGCCCGCCGCCGGGGGCTTCGACAGGCTCAGCCTGAGCGGGTTGAGAGTGTGGTTCCACTTCCGCTCATCCTGAGCTTGTCGAAGGACGCCGCTCGGCGCGTTTCTTGTCCCACCATTCGAGGCGCTTCTTCACCTCGCGCTCGAAGCCGCGTTCGACGGGTTCGTAGTAGACCTGCGGACCCAGCTCCTCGGGCCAGTAGTCGTCGCCGGAGAAGGCATCGGGCGCGTCGTGGTCGTAGGCGTAGTCCTTGCCGTAGCCGATGTCCTTCATCAGCTTGGTCGGCGCGTTGAGGATGTTCGGCGGCGGGCTGACCGACCCCGTCTCGCGCGCGGCCTTGAACGAGGACTTGAACGCCATGTAGGCCGCGTTCGACTTGGGCGCGGTCGCCACGTAGAGGCACGCCTGCACGATCGCCAGTTCGCCCTCCGGAGAGCCGAGGAACTCGTACGCCTGCTTGGCCGCGAGGCACTGCACCAGCGCCTGAGGGTCGGCCATGCCGATGTCCTCGCTGGCCATGCGAACCAGACGACGCAGCACGAACAGCGGTTCCTCGCCCGCCGTCAGCATTCGCGCCATGTAGTAGAGCGCGGCTTGCGGGTCCGATCCGCGCACGGATTTGTGCAACGCGGAGATGAGGTTGTAGTGCCCGTCGCGGTCCTTGTCGTAGACCGCCATGCGCCGCTGCAGGAACTGACCGAGCCCCGCCGGATCGAGCGGCTGCGGAATCTTCGCCGCATAGAGCGTCTCGGCCTGATTGAGCAGGAAGCGCCCGTCGCCGTCGGCCGAGGCGACCAGCGCCTCGCGGGCCTCGGGCGTCACGGGCAGGGGGCCTTCCAGCTCCTCGCCCTTGGCGAGCAGTGCATTCAGCGCGGCGGCATCGAGGCGGTGGAGGATCAGCACTTGCGCGCGGCTGAGCAGCGCGGCGTTGAGGGCGAAACTGGGGTTCTCGGTCGTGGCGCCCACCAGCGTCACCGTGCCGCGTTCGACGAAGGGCAGGAAGCCGTCCTGCTGGGCGCGGTTGAAGCGGTGGATCTCGTCCACGAACAGCAGCGTGCGCTGGCCCGCCTTGGCAGCGACGTCGGCCTCGGCAAAGGCTTTCTTGAGGTCCGCCACGCCCGAGAACACGGCGGAGACGGCGGCGAAGCGCATGCCCACGGCGGCAGCGAGCAGGCGGGCAATGCTGGTCTTGCCGGTGCCGGGCGGCCCCCACAGGATCATCGAGGACAGCCGCCCCGCCGCCACCATGCGCCCGATCGCGCCTTCGGGGCCGGTCAGGTGCTCCTGCCCCACAACCTCGGTCAGGTCGCGCGGGCGCAGGCGGTCGGCGAGGGGGGCGTCCTCGCGCAGTTCGTCAGGGGTCGACGGCGGCAGGTCATCGGCAAAAAGGTCGGCCATGAAAGGGTACTTAGCCATTCGCGGCGCGAATTGCATCGGCCTCGTCGCGGGAGTATCCTCGGGCACGGCAGGGAGAGGCGCGATGGCTACGACGGACAGATACGTGACGAGGCCGGGGTGGACCTTCTGGCTCATCGCGGTGCTGGCGGTGCTGTGGAATGCCTTCGGCTGCCTCGACTTCACGATGACGGCTTCGCGCAATCCGACTTATCTTTCGCAAGTGCCGCCCGAGATCATCGACTGGCTCGATTCCGCGCCAAGCTGGACGCTGGTGCCGTGGGCTCTGGGCGTGTGGGGCGGGCTGGCGGGAAGCCTGCTGCTGCTCGCGCGGTCGGGCTGGGCGGTGCCTGCCTTCGCGGTGTCGCTGGTCGGGCTGGCGGTGTCGCAGGCCTGGCAGTTCTCCGACGGGATGCCGGAAAGCATGACCACGCCGGGGATGCTGGCGATGACGGCCTGCATCTGGGTCATCGCACTCGGGCTATTGTGGTTCGCCTGGGACAAGCGGCGCGCAGGCGTACTCCACTGAATTGAGTGACCGACACGGGAATGACGTTCCTTGCCCGCCGTCCACGCGGTATGGCAGCGGCGACGGGAGAGGGAATCACGACCATGCCACATCCGCTGGGTATCGAACTTTTGACGGTGCTCGGGCTCGGCCCGGTCGAGCACGTCACTCTGGCCGCCGACCTCGGCTGCAAGGCAGTGTCGATGGGCCTGAGCCAGTTGCCCGAACGCTTCAACCCGCATGGCTATGCCCCCTGGTCGCTGCGCGAGGATCCGGCCTTGCGGCGTGAACTGAAGGCGGTGCTCGCCGATCGCGGGATCGCCATCAGCATCGCCGAGGGCCTCGGCGTGTCCGCGGAACTGGACGCTGCCGAGCGGGCGGGCGACATGGACATCTTCGCCGATCTCGGCGCGCTGCGGGTCAACGCGGTGGACATGGGCGTGGAGCGCGCGCGGGCCTTCGACCAGCTGGCCGCGCTGGCGACGATGGCGGACGAGCGCGGGATGGAGTTCTCGATCGAGTTCACGCCGGTCTTCACCATCCGCTCGCTGCCCGAGGCGCTGGAGGCGGTCGAATACATCGGCGCAGGTAAGGCCACGGTCCTGATCGACACGATGCACTTCTTCCGCTCGGGCGGGACGGTGCGGCAGGTGGCGCAGCTCGACCCGGCGCTGATCGGGCATGTCCAGCTGAGCGACGTGCCGCGCAAGGGCGACGACGATTACATGACCGAGGCGATGAGCGGTCGCATGATCCCGGGGCAGGGGGAACTGCCCTTGCGCGAATTCGTCGAAGCCCTGCCGCGGGGGCAGGTGCTGGGGCTGGAAGTGCCGCTCATGGCCGCCGCCGCCAGCGGGCGCGACGTGCGCGACTACGTGGGAGAGATCGTGAAGCGCACGCGGGAGTTTCTGGCCTAGCGTATTCCTCCCCGAGCAAGCTCGGGGAGAAACTAGGTTCGATCCAGCAGCATTTCGGCGCCTTTTTCGGCGATCATCATCGTCGGCGCATTGGTGTTGCCCGAAGTGATCTTCGGCATCACCGAGGCATCGATCACCCGCAGCCCGTCGAGCCCGATCACCCGCAACCGGCTGTCGACTACCGTGCCCATCGCCGCCGTGCCGACCGGGTGGAAGATGGTGGTGCCGATCTCCGCCGCCGCGCGCTGCAGGTCTTCCTCGCTCTCGAACGCTGGGCCGGGGCGCACTTCCTCGGGCCGGTAACGGGCCAGAGCGGGCTGCGACACGATGCCGCGCGTGATGCGGATCGCCTCGGCGGCGACGCGGCGGTCTTCCTCGGCGGAGAGGTAATTGGGTCGGATCGAGGGTGCGGCTGCGGGATCGGCGGCGGTGATGCGGGTGCTGCCCCGGCTTTCCGGCCTGAGGTTGCAGACGCTGGCGGTGAAGGCCGGAAACGGATCGAGCGCTCCCCCGAAGGCGGCAAGGCTCAGCGGCTGGACGTGGTATTCGAGGTTCGGCGTCGCATAGCGCGCATGGCTGCGGGTAAAGACGCCGAGCTGGCTGGGCGCCATCGCCATCGGTCCCGTCCGGCGCAGCGCATATTCCATGCCGATCAGCGCCTTGCCGAAGAGGTTGCTCGCCCGCGCATTGAGCGTCGCCACGCCCGAGACGCGGTAGGCGCAGCGCAGTTGCAGGTGGTCCTGCAGGTTGGCGCCGACCTCGGGCCGGTCGAGCACCGGCGCGATGCCGAGGTCCGCCAGCCGCGCCGCGTCGCCGATGCCGCTGCGCTCGAGGATCGCCGGCGAGCCGATCGCACCCGCCGCCAGCACGACTTCGCCGGGGGTGAGCGCCACGCGCTGCTGGTTGCCGACAGAGTAGGCGACGCCGACCGCGCGGCCCGCCTCGACGATCACCCGGTCCACCACCGCGCCGGTCTCGACCTTCAGGTTGCTGCGCGAGCGGACCGGCTTGAGGAAGGCGTCGGCCGCGCTCCAGCGCCAGCCGCCCCGCTGGGTCACCTGGAAGAAGCCCGCGCCCTCGTTGTCGCCGGTGTTGAAGTCGGTGGAATGCGGGATGCCGTGCTGTCCGCAGGCATCGCGGAAGGCTTCGAGGATGTCCCAGCGTAGGCGCTGCTTCTCGACCCGGATCTCGCCGCCGCCGCCGTGGAACGCGTTGGCGCCCTCGTAATGGTCTTCGGCGCGGGTGAAGTAGGGCAGCACGTCGACCCAGCCCCAGCCGAGGTTGCCCGCCTGCCGCCAGCCGTCGTAGTCGGCGGCCTGTCCGCGCATGTAGATCATGCCGTTGATCGACGAGCAGCCGCCCAGCACGCGCCCGCGCGGATACTTGAGCGCACGGCCGCCGAGCCCTTCCTCTGCCTCGGTGGACATGCACCAGTCGGTGCGCGGGTTGCCGATGCAGTAGAGATAGCCCACCGGCACCCGGATCCAGATGTAGTCGTCCTTGCCGCCTGCCTCCAGCAGCAGCACGCGCGTTTCCGGATCGGCGCTCAGCCGGTTGGCGAGGACGCAGCCCGCGCTGCCCCCGCCGACGATGATATAGTCGAACTCTCCCATCCTGCAGGGCTATGCCGTGATTGGGGCGTGATCAAGCACGCGCTTTGGACAGGGGAATGCCGTGGATCATTGCACGCCGGGGCGATGCCAGCTTGGATTCCGGCCAAGAATCTTGCCGGAGAGGGCAGGCGAACCCACCATGATCGCAGGAGACGAGGAGAAAAGCACCATGGCGACACCCGCGATCGGCAGGCTGGGCATATGGTCGATGGAGATGCGCTTCGGCGACAAGGCGCAGTCGAGCGCGGCGGCGGCGCAGCTCGATGCGCTGGGCTATGGTGCACTGTGGATTCCCGGCGGCATCGACGACGGTGCCCCTGCCGACGTCGAGCGGCTGCTGGCGGTGACCTCGCGCATGACCATCGCCACCGGCATCCTCAACATCTGGAAGCACGAACCAGAGGAACTGGCCGCCTGGTTCTTGGCGCTGCCGCCGGACTGGCAGGCGCGCACGCTGCTGGGCCTCGGCATCAGCCATGGCCCGCTCATCGGCGAGAGCTGGGGCAAGCCTCTGGAGGTGACCGCGGCCTTCCTCGACCGGCTCGCCGCCGCCGGGATGCCGCGCGATAACCTGTGCCTTGCCGCACTCGGGCCGAAGATGGTGGCGCTTTCGGGCGAGCGGACCGCCGGGGCGCATCCCTATCTGGCGACGCCCGAGCACTCGCGCCGCGCCCGCGCGATACTCGGCCCGGAACCTCTGCTGGCGCCCGAACAGGGCGTGGTGCTGGAAGCCGATCCGGCCAAGGCCCGCGAATTGGCGGTGGCGGCGCTGGAGCACTATCGACGGCTTCCCAACTATCGCAACAACTGGGTGCGACTGGGCTTCAGCGAAGGGGAGATCGAGGCGCTGGACGACCGCCTGCTCGATGCCCTTTTCGCGATCGGCGGGGTGGAGGCGGCGGCGCGGCGGGTCGCGGCGCACCTCGATGCGGGAGCCGACCACGTCTGTCTTCAGGTCATCGCCGGGCCGAGGGGCGGCAGCTTCGACCAGCTGCTGCCGCAATGGCGCGAGCTGGCAGAGGCGCTGGCTTGAATTTCGCCCGCAAGGTAAGCGCGCTGTTAACGAGTTGGCAACGGATTGTGCCTAATCCCTGTCGGCACAGGAGACGGTGGTTTCGGCCACCGGATTGACAGGAGCCGCCGGCGAGCCGGATGGACCGATCGTCGGGGGGCGAATGGTCCGAATCCGGGGTGGGAACGCAGCTTTCGGGCACGTTCGATTACCGCCTTCGACGACGGCTCCTGGCATTTCCCGTCACTCTTCCCAAGCCTGTCGTCAGCTTCCCAGCGCGTGCTGTTCCGCAGTCACCGGCGTACTGCTTGGCCGGTCGGACAAGGCACGGGCGATCCAAATGGTCGACATCGCCAGTACCACCAGCACCAGGCTGACGATCAGCACATAGCGAACGATATGCGGCGTAGAGCCCCCGCGTGCTTCGTCATCGTCGAGATGAACTTCGTCACCGGAACGATACATGACTGCTCTCCCGTCGGCCCGACGGTGGCCTTTATGGCCGCATTATCGATTCGGGCCGTCTGTTGGAACGAGGATGGGCGCGGGAAAGTTCCCCAGAGTTCAACTTGCGTGATGGGATGTGAGGTGCAGCAGTTGCAGAGTGCGTTCGTCCCTTCGCCCCTGGCAGAAGGCATCGAGGGCGTGGGCGAATTGTCCGGCGCCATCGGTGCCCATGGCGGCAAGCTCGAACAGGGTCATCGAACTGGCGAACTTCATCGCATCGACCGCGCCGAGGATGCCCGTGGCGCTGCGCCTTCCCGCCCAGCCCAGCATGAGACGAGTCGTTTCGTCGAGCCTCTGGCGAAGTACAGGATGGCTCAGATAACGCCGCGCTTCGTCGAGCGTCTCCACGGCGTAGCGGCGTGCCATCGGGCTGGAGCCCAGCCCGGCGACTTGCGGGAACACGAACCACATCCAGTGCGTGCGCTTTTCGCCGTGGGCAAGTTCGGCGCGGACTTCACCGAAGATGGCGTCCTGCGCGGTGACGAAGCGCTCCAGGTTCATCATGCGTCGTGCAGTTCGGACCCGCGCTTTAGGGCGCGGCCGCCGTCAGGCTGCTCGAAAAGGTATGCGGGGTTTTCAGACGTTCCGACTCGCACGATGCGCTTGCCTTCGATCGTGCGGCTGACGCGGCGTTCAAAACGTTCGGCGATGTGGCCGGTCGCGGTGCCGGTGCCCCAATTCCAGCTGACCTGCGCTCCCTTGCGGAAGGTGGCGGTCACTGCGGCTGGTCTTGCTGCTGCGTCGCCGCCTTTTCGGTATCGGCGTGGCCGCCGGTCTCAGGCGTGGTCAGCGCGCCGGTGAGCCAGATGGCCGACAGCGCGATGATCACGAGGGCGAGGCTGATGAGGAGGACGTAGCGCACGACGCCGGACGTCTCGCCACCACGGGCTTCCTCTTTGTCGAGATGGACTTCCTGTCCTCGGGTTTCCATGGCGTGCTCCGAAGGCGGCCGGTTGCGGCCCTTTGCCTTCGTCAACACGCCGGGACGGGCGAATGTTCCGCTGCCCGTCCCGCGTCTGCGCGGCTTAGTCGCGCAGGAGTTCGTTGATGCCGGTCTTCGAGCGGGTCTGCGCGTCCACGGTCTTGACGATCACGGCGCAGTAGAGCGACGGGCCGGGGGTGCCGTCCGGCAGCGGCTTGCCGGGCATCGCGCCGGGGACGACCACGGCGTAAGGCGGCACGCGGCCGATGTGGACTTCGCCGGTCGCACGGTCGACGATCTTGGTCGAGGCGCCGATGAACACGCCCATCGACAGCACCGCGCCTTCGCCCACGATCACGCCCTCGGCCACTTCCGAACGGGCGCCGATGAAGGCGCCGTCCTCGATGATGACCGGGCCGGCCTGCAGCGGCTCAAGTACGCCGCCGATGCCCGCGCCGCCCGAGATGTGGACGTTCCTGCCGATCTGCGCGCACGAACCGACGGTCGCCCAGGTGTCGACCATGGTGCCTTCGCCGACGTAGGCGCCGAGGTTGACGAAGGAGGGCATCAGGACCACGCCCTTCGAGATGTGGGCGCTGCGGCGCACCACGGCGCCGGGAACCACGCGCACGCCTGCCGCCTTGAAGCGGGCATCGTCCCAGCCTGCGAACTTGAGCGGCACCTTGTCGTAGGCCGGGGCGCCCGCCGCGCCGTATTCGACCACCGTGTTGTCGTTCAGGCGGAACGAGAGCAGCACCGCCTTCTTGAGCCACTGGTTGACGACCCACTCACCGTCGATCTTCTCGGCGACACGGGCCTGGCCCGAATCGAGCAGTTCCAGCGCCTCGTCGACGATCTTGCGCACGTCCGCGCTCGCGGGGGTGACGGTGTCGCGTGCGTCGAACGCGGCTTCGATCTGGGCGGCGAGGCCAGAATTGAGGTTGGACATTGGCTGGTCTCCGGAAGGGATGAAACTGTCGCGGCGCGGCCTAGAGGGAGTTGGGGCGCGGGGCAAGGTTATCGTCGTCCCGGACTTGATCCGGGACCGCTGGCCATGAACAGCCCATCTTGCTGAACGCGCCTGCAACCTATCGCCTAAAGACAGCCAGCGGTCCCGGATCAAGTCCGGGACGACGACTGTTGTTTCCTCAATCGTCCGGCTGCATCAGTTCCCGTACGAACCCGATCAGCCCCGTCTGCCGCGCGCGGCGCAGGCGTTCGGCGTGGAGGATCTTCTTCACTTCCTCGAAGCAGCTGGCGATGTCGTCGTTGACCACGACATAGTCGTAGCCGTCCCAGTGGCTGATCTCTGACCGGGCGCGTTCCATGCGGCCGTGGATCACTTCGGCGCTGTCGGTGCCGCGGCCGGTCAGGCGGCGGCGCAGCTCCTCGATGCTGGGGGGGAGCAGGAACACCCGCACGACGTCGCGCTCCAGCTTCTGGTAAAGCTGCTGGGTGCCCTGCCAGTCGATGTCGAACATGTAGTCGACGCCGTCCTTGAGGCCTGCCTTCACCTGGGCTTTGGGGGTGCCATAGCTCTGGCCGAAGACGGTGGCCCACTCCAGGAACTCGCCCGCCTCGACCATGGCGTCGAACTGCTCGTGGGTGATGAAGTGGTAGTGCTCGCCGTCGATCTCGCCGGGGCGGGGCTGGCGGGTGGTGCAGGACACCGAGTTGCGCAGTTGCGGATCGTGCTCCAGCAACATACGCGCGATCGTCGTCTTACCCGCGCCCGAGGGGGAGGACAGGATGAACATGAGGCCGCGCCGGGCGAGCGTGCCGGTGGTGTCGGGAGAAGGAGTGGACTGGACCATGGCCCCCGATGCCGATGGTTGGCGCGGGAATCAAGGGAGAAGGCCCACCCCGTCCGGCTAAGACCGCTTCGCGGCCAAGCCTTCCGGCCCTCCCGCAAGCGGGAGGGCGTACGTTTCTTCTCCCCTCCCGCTTGCGGGAGGGGCCGGGGGTGGGTTCTTTCGGCCTTCAGGCCTCTTCCGCACCGTCCTCGGCCATGTCCTGCAAATGCGCTGCGCCCTCGGCGCGCGCCTGCCGGGCGCGGCTGCGATCGTAGAGCGTCTTGGCCACCAGCGCTCCGCCGATGACCACCGCCCCCGGCACCGAACTTAGCGCGACTCGGGCCAGCGCGCCGTGCAGCAGGGTTTCGGCCACCGTGCGCCCCTTGAGGATCGACTTGGCCTTTTTCGGCGAGTAGCTGGCGCCCAGCACGCCGCGCTCCATGCTGCGGCGCATGATGGTCGTCGCGGTGCGAAGGGCGATGTCAGCGATGATGAGGTTGGTGGCGGGGTTCGGGCTCGGCCCGTGGAGTTCCCCGCCATTGTCGGCCAGCGTCTTCAGCCCCTTTGCGGGGGCTGCCACGACGCTGGCGGCCTTCCTGGCGCTATCTTTCAGAACCGTTGCCATTTTTCGCCCTGCTCTACCGGGCGAGCCCGGTTACTTCTTCTTGCCGAAATCCACCGAGACGACGTTGGAGCCGTCTTCGCTGGGAGTAATGCGCGACGCCACATCGCGTTCCGCATCGTTCTCGGCCGCTGCGGGCTCGTCGGCCTCGTCATCGACCATGGCCTGGAACTGCAGGCCGAAATCCACCGCCGGATCAACGAAGGCGGTGATCGCCGAAAAGGGAATGTCCAGCTTGGCGGGCATGGCGTTGAACGAGAGGCTGACGGTGAAGCCGTTCTCCGAGACGCCCAGATCCCAGAACTTGTTCTGGAGCACGATCGTCATCTCGTCCGGGAACCGGGCACGCAAGTCGGCGGGAATGCTGACCCCGGGGGCACCGGTCTTGAAGGTGATGTAGAAGTGGTGGCCGCCCGGAAGCACGCCGCCGGAGCTTTCGACCTGGCCGAGAACACGGCCGACGACGGCGCGCAGGGCCTCCTGCACGATCTCGTCGTAAGGGATCAGGCTGTCTGTGGTATCGTTCATCGCGCCCTACGTGCTCATGGTTCTCCGGCCGGTCAAGCGTGTTTGGGTGGAAAATAGCATGGACCGCCGGGTTTTCCCTAACTCGATCCTCCGTCGCCCTTGCCCACCCCGTCCGGCTAGGTCCTGCGGACCAAGCCTACCGGCCCTCCCGCATGCGGGAGGGCGAAGAGCCGGCGTCTCATTCCCCTCCCGCTTGCGGGAGGGGGCAGGGGTGGGCTTCGCGCGACCGAAGATTGCTATATAAACGCATGGCGCGCATTCTTGTGCCGCGACCGAATTGATTCCGGCGCGTACAGGTATATAGGCACGGGCCATGCGTACCGCCTCGATCATCCGCAAGACCCATGAGACCGACATCGCCGTGGAGGTGAACCTCGACGGCACCGGCGCCTATGACGTGTCCACCGGCATCGGCTTCCTCGACCACATGATCGAGCAGTTCAGCCGTCACTCGCTGATCGACATCAAGTGCCACATCAAGGGCGACCTCCATGTGGACCAGCACCACACGACCGAGGACAGCGCCATCGCCATCGGCCAGGCCATCACCCAGGCGCTGGGCGACAAGGCGGGCATCGGCCGCTACGGCGACGTGAACTCGCCGATGGACGAGGCGCTGAGCCGCGTGTCGCTCGACATTTCGGGTCGTCCCTACCTCGTGTGGAAGGCCGCATTCACCCAGGACAAGCTGGGCGAGTTCGACACCGAGATGGTCGAGCACTGGTTCCACTCGATCGCGCAGGCGGTGGGCATCACCCTGCACATCGAACTGCTTTACGGCTCGAACAACCACCACATCTGCGAAGGCATCTTCAAGGGCTTTGCCCGCGCCATGCGCAGCGCGGTGGAACTGGACCCGCGCAAGGGGGGGGCGATCCCCTCGACCAAGGGCATCCTCGGGCAGGCGAGCCTCTGATGGCGATCTTCATCCTCAACCTCACTTACGTCACCACTGACATTGCCGAGGTGGATGCCCTGCTGGCCGATCACCTCGCATGGCTGGAAGCCGGGCGCGGGAAGGGGCACTTCCTCGCCTGGGGCCGCAAGGTGCCGCGCGAAGGCGGCGCGATCATCGCGAAGGGCGATAGCCGCGAAGCCGTCGAGGCATTGGCGGCCACCGATCCGTTCATCGGGGGCGGCGTGGCGAAAGTGGACGTGATCGAATGGGTGCCGACCTTCCTCGGCGAAGGGCTGGAGGCTCTGGCCCAATGACCCTCGCGCTGATCGACTACGGCGCGGGCAACCTGCACTCGGTCGCCAATGCGCTGCGAGCGGCGGGGGCCGAGGACGTGGCGATCACCGCGAACCCCGACGTCGTGCGCGCGGCCGACCGCATCGTCCTGCCGGGTGTGGGCTCGTTTCGCGCCTGCGCGGAGGGCTTGTGGGGCATTCACGGCATGGTCGAGGCGATGACCGAGCGTGTCCATGTCGGCGGGGCGCCGTTCCTCGGCATTTGCGTCGGCATGCAGCTTCTCGCCACGCGCGGGCTGGAACACGGCGTGACGCGTGGCCTCGACTGGATCGAGGGGCAGGTGCAGCGCATCGAGCGCACCGATCCCGAGATCAAGATCCCGCACATGGGCTGGAACGACGTGAACCTCGGCCGCAAGGACCCGGCGCAGGGCCTGATCGATCCGGGCGAGGCGTACTTCCTGCATTCGTATCACTTCCAGCCCGATGACGGCGCGACCGTTGCTGCGATGACCGACCACGGCGGCGGTCTTGTCGCGGCGGTGGCCAAGGACAATGTCGTTGGCGTGCAGTTCCACCCGGAAAAGAGCCAGGGCTACGGGCTGTCGCTGCTGGCGCGGTTCCTGGAATGGAAGCCGTAGCGTCTTGCCGCCGGGGCTTCGACAAAGCTCAGCCTGAGCGGATTCAGGGTGGTGCTTCAAGAAACCCGCGATTTACACTAACCCCGCTCAGGCTGAGCTTGTCGAAGCCCGCGCGCCGCTCTCAGACCCTCAGGACTGCATCATGATCGTCTTCCCCGCCATCGACCTCAAGCAAGGGCAGGTCGTGCGCCTCGCCGAAGGCGACATGGACCGCGCCACCGTCTACGGCGACAACCCCGCCGCGCAGGCGATGCTGTTCGCCGAGGCCGGATCGCAGTTCCTCCACGTCGTCGACCTCGACGGCTCCTTCGCGGGCCGCGCCGAGAACCGCGAGGCAGTGGAAGCCATCCTCGAAGTGTTCCCCGGCCACGTCCAGCTCGGCGGCGGCATCCGCACGCCCGAGGCCGTGGCAGGCTGGTTCGACCTTGGCGTCAGCCGCGTGGTCATGGGCACCGCCGCACTCAAGGACCCGCAGTTCGTCAAGGACATGGCGAAGGAGTTCCCCGGCGGCATCGTCGTCGCGGTGGACGCGCGCGACGGCATGGTCGCGACCGAGGGCTGGGCCGAAGTCTCCGACGTCTCGATCGTCGACATGGCCCGCCGCTTCGAGGACGCAGGGGTAGCTTCGCTGCTGTTCACCGACATCGGCCGTGACGGTCTGCTCAAGGGCGTCAACATCGACGCCACCGTCGATCTCGCCCGGCGCACCGACCTGCCGGTGATCGCATCGGGCGGCGTGAAGGGGCTCGACGACATTCGCCTGCTGGCGCTCCACGCCAAGGACGGGATCGAGGGCGTCATTACCGGCCGCGCGCTTTACGACGGCCGCCTCGACCTCGCCGCCGCGATCCAGTTTGCGGAGCGCGAGGGGTGAACGAAAATCGCCTCATGGCGGTACTGGCGTTCGTCATCTTCGTGCCGGCCGCGATCTTCGCGTTTCGCGACTGGCGCGAGGGCAAGGCGCGGTTGATGCTGTTCAGCCGTGCGCGTAATCCGATTTTGACGACAAAAGCCGCCGATCCGCGCAAGTTTGCGCTCTACACGGCGTTCAATGTCGCTTTGTGTGGAGTTGTGGCGATCTTTGCCGTGCTGCTGTTCTTCAAGCCGGAGTAAGCCGAATGACCGTGCGAATCCGCGTAATTCCGTGCCTCGACGTCCGTGACGGACGGGTGGTGAAGGGCGTCAACTTCGTCGACCTCAAGGACGCCGGAGACCCCGTCGAACAGGCCCGCGCCTACGACGCGGCGGGCGCTGACGAGCTGTGTTTCCTCGATATTTCCGCCAGCCACGAAGGCCGCGGCACCCTGCTCGACGTGGTCCAGCGCACCGCCGAAGTCTGCTTCATGCCCCTCACCGTCGGCGGCGGCGTCCGCACGGCGGAGGACGCCCGCGCGCTGCTGCTGGCGGGCGCGGACAAGGTTGCAGTGAACTCCGCGGCCGTCTCGCGCCCTGAAGTGGTGGCCGATATCGCCGAGAAGTTCGGCTCGCAGTGCATCGTCGCCTCGGTCGATGCGCGGCAGGTTTCGCCCGGAAAGTGGGAGATATTCACCCACGGCGGACGTAAGGCGACCGGCATCGACGCGCTGGAACATGCGATCAAGCTGGCCGACTACGGCGCGGGCGAACTGCTCGTCACCTCGATGGATGGCGACGGCACCCAGAACGGCTACGACCTCGCCCTGACCCGCATGATCGCGGAGGCCGTGTCGGTCCCGGTGGTGGCGAGTGGCGGCGTCGGCAATCTCGATCACCTCGTGGCCGGTGTGACCGAGGGCAAGGCGAGCGCGGTGCTAGCCGCCTCGATCTTCCACTTCGGCAAGCACACCATCGCCGAGGCGCACTCGGCGCTGCGAGCGGCAGGGATCCCTGCGCGCGGGTGAAGGCACGCCAAGGTTAACGGCTCATTGTTAGCCGAATGCGACTAACGGAGTGAACCACATCGGGACAACCCCGGATCGGCGCTTGCTGCAGCGCACCCGGTGGTCGATGGCAAAATCTAGGCCATCGGATCAACAGGAGGATTCGCGGTGCCCGTGTTGAAATTCATTCCGGCGTTCGTCGCGACTTTCGTTGCGCCGGTTCCCGCCTATGCCGCAGGGGGCATCCCGCTTCCCGAACCCAGCAGCATGCTGCTTCTTGGCCTTGGCGTCGTCGGCGTCGCCGTGGGCCGCAAGCTGTCGTCCAAGCGCGGCGAGGACTGACGCGCTCTTGACCGCGCGGCCCCTGCACCGCATGGGCAGGGCATGAGCAGCCTCGACACTCTCGCACGCCTCGAAGCCACGATTGCCGAGCGCCGCGCGGCCGATCCCGATTCCAGCTATGTCGCCAAGCTCAACGCCAGGGGCCTGCGCAAGATCGCGCAGAAGCTGGGCGAGGAGGCGACCGAAACCGTGATCGCGGCGCTGACCGAGGATCACAAGGCGCTGGTCGGAGAGGCGGCGGACCTCATCTTCCACCTCATGGTCCTGCTCGGCGCCAAGGACGTGCCGCTGGCCGACGTGCTGGCCGAACTGGACCGCCGCGAAGGTGTCTCGGGGATTGCCGAGAAAGCTGCGCGCCCGAAGGACTGAACCGGAGAACCCGATGCCCATCGATCCGAAGCTGCCTTACGACGACAACAACGTCTTCGCGAAGATCCTGCGCGGCGAACTGCCGTGCTCGAAGGTCTACGAGGACGACCACGCGCTCGCCTTCAACGACATTCGCCCGCAGGCGCCGGTCCATGTGCTGGTGATCCCCAAGGGCGCTTACGTCTCGTGGGACGATTTCACCGCCAAGGCTGACGATGCGCAGATTGCCGGGTTCATGCGCGCGGTGGGCAATGTTACGCGCCAGTTGGAACTCGATGGGCCGGGCTATCGCCTCATGGTGAACATGGGCACCAACGGCCATCAGGAAGTGCCGCATCTGCATGTGCACATCTTCGGTGGGCGCCAGTTCTTCCAGATGATCGGGGAGTAGGGCCTTTTGCCCAACCCGTCCGGCTAATGCGCTGCGCTCATAAGCCTCCCGGCCCTCCCGCGAGCGGGAGGGCGTAGCGCCGGTCTCTCATTCCCCTCCCGTGTGCGGGAGGGGGCAGGGGTGGGTACTTCCACCGCTGTCCACCGAAAATTTACCCCGCAATACAGCCTCCAAGGCCGGTTCCTGCGCTCCCGGGGTTGAAGTCGCCCTGCTCCCCGTTACACAACCGCCCGGAATGACGGACGCACCATCCTCCCCCCTCATGCCTCAATCGGGCGTGATCGACGGCAAAGTCCACCGCTACCCCTTGCGCGTGTTCTACGAGGACACCGACGCGGGCGGAGTGGTCTATCACGCCAACTACTTGCGCTGGTTCGAACGTGCCCGCTCCGACCTGCTCGACGTGCTCGGCATCGACCAGCGCGCCTCGCTGGAGGCGGGCACCGGACTCTACACCGTGGCCGAGGCGAACTTGCGCTATCTCTCGCCGGCGCGGCTGGGCGATACCGTCATCATTGAGACCTGGGCCGAAAGCACCGGCCGCGTCGCCAGTGTGCTGCGACAGGTCGCATTGCGGGGTGATGTCAGGCTATGCGAGGCGGCCGTAAAGGTCGCGTTCATCAGCCCTGAAGGACGACCGCGCCGACAGCCCGAGGCCTGGCAACAGGCTTTCGCCACACTTGAACCCATCGCCGCTCCGGCCCCGGAAGGACCAGAATGACGCTCGACCTGCTTGCCTCGACCATCAGCTTCGCCGGTGACGACAACCATCTCAACCCGGTGAAACTGTTCCTCGATGCCGACATCGTGGTGCAGGCGATCATGGCCGGGCTGGTCCTCGCCAGCGTGTGGGTATGGATGATCATCGTCACCTTCATCGTGCGCATGGGGGCGATCAGCCGCCGCTGCGACGAGTACGAGGAAGGCTTCTGGGAGGCCCAGAACTTCGACACCTACCAGAAGGAGCGCAAGCGCGGCGACGTGCCGATGGGCAAGGTCGCAGGCGCGGGCCTCGGTGAATTCAAGCGCAACGTCGGCCCCGGCATCGATGCCGAGGGTGCCCGCCAGCGCATCGCGACGATCCTCAATTCCTCGGTGGGCGAGGAGGCGGACAAGCTCTCCGACCGTCTGAACTTCCTGGCAACCGTCGGTTCGGTGGCGCCCTTCGTCGGCCTGTTCGGCACGGTGTGGGGCATCATGAAGAGCTTCTTCGATATCGGCCAGCAGCAGAATTCCTCGCTCGCGGTCGTCGCCCCCGGCATCTCGGAGGCGCTGTTCGCCACCGCCATCGGCCTGTTTGCGGCGATCCCGGCGGTCATCGCCTACAACCGTTTCTCGCATAAGGTGAACGGCTTCGAGGCGCGCCTGCAGCGCTTCGCCGATCACCTCCATGCCGCCCTTACGCGCCAGCTGGAGCAGCGCTGATGGCGATGGGGATGTCCGGAGGCGGCGGACGTCGGCGTCGCGGACGCGGCGGTCGCGGCCCCATGGCCGAGATCAACGTCACGCCGCTCGTCGATGTGATGCTGGTGCTGCTGATCATCTTCATGGTCACCGCGCCGCTGCTGAAGGCGGCGGTGCCGATCGAACTGCCCGAAAGCCGCGCCAAGGCGATGAGCGAGGAGCAGGGCCAGATCACCATCACCCTGCGCCGCGACGGCGCGGTATTCTACGAGCAGGACGAACTCGCGTCCGGCGAACTGCCCGAGCGTCTGGCCTCCACGCCCGCCGGTCCCGACGGCAAGCCGCCGCTGGTGACGCTGCGCGCCGACAAGGCGCTCGACTATGGCCGGGTGATGGAAGTCATGGGCGAACTCAACCGCGCAGGCTTCACCTCGATCTCGCTGGTTACCGATGTCAGCGGCGGTTAAGGCGCGCCGGGTAGGGTCGGTCTGATGGCGGTACTGGGTGTGCGCAAGGATGAGAGGGTCGGCCTCGTCGTCGCCGTGCTGTTGCACGGCGCGGTGCTGGCTGCGATCCTGTACAGCCCGCGCTCGAACAACGTGGTCAAGCCGCCCGAGCGTATCGAGGTGACGATCAGCGACGAGGTCGCGGCGACCTCGACTGCGCCGAATCCCGGCGAGGCGTCTCCGGACAAGAGCCCGGAACTGGGCCAGCCCGCGCCAGCGGCAGCACCGCCCCCGCCCGAACCTGCGGCTGCGCCGGAGCCCGAACCGGCTCCCGCTCCGGAGCCCGCCCCGCGCGTGGTGGAAAAGCCCAAGCCTGAGCCGAAACCCGAGCCCAAGCCGGTTCCGAAGCCGAAACCCAAGCCGGTGGAGAAGCCCAAGCCCGCGCTCCCCAAGCCGACTCCGCCCAAAGCGAAGCCGACGCCGCCCAAGCCTGCGGCAAAGCCCGCGCCCAAGGCGCCGCCGCGCAAGTCGAGCGCGATCGATGACATCGTTCGCAAGCCTTCGCCCCAACCCGCTGCGAAGCCTGCGACAAGGCCCGCGACCAAGCCGGCCACCGCAGGGCAGTCTTCGGGATCGAGCAATTCGGCGACGCCGCCGAAGAAGGCGGGCACCAGTGCTTTCGACGATGCATTCAAGCCGGGCACGCCGGGCGCCACTTCCAGCGCGCCCAAGCCGACCGGCACGCCTGCCTCCGAGATCGGCCCTTCGGCCCGGTCGGCGCTGGGCGCGGCGATCAACCGGCAGCTCAAGCCGCACTGGCAGGCGCCGCAGGGCGCCGACGTCGAACTGCTGACCACCAAGGTGCGTTTCCGCCTCAACCGCGACGGCAGCCTTGCCGGCGCGCCCGAGGTGATCGGCACCAGCGGCGTCAACGCCTCCAACCGCGCGCAGGTGGAACGCCATCAGGAACAGGCCGTGCGTGCGGTAAGGCTTGCGGCGCCATTCAACTTGCCCGACGATCTCTACGAGGGCTGGAAGGTCGTCACGACCACGTTTGACAGAAGGCTATCGCAATGAAGATAACCCGTGTTCTCGCCTTGGGATTGATGCTTACGACGAGTGTGGCGGTATCGGGTACGGCCTTCGCGCAAGGCGCCCCGGCACCCGTGGTGAACGCGCCGCCGCCGCAGGACGGTGGCCTCGAGGTTACGGTGTCCGACGACAGTGCGTGGAACGACCTCGGCATCGCCATCACCACCTTCGCCACCGATCAGGACGTGCCGACCCGCACCAATGCGGGCACGACCGGCCAGCTCGGCCGTGCACTGGCGCAAGTCGTCGCGGGCGATCTCAAGAACAACGGCCTGTTCAAGCCCTCCGGCCCCGACGGCCTGCCGCAGCCCGCTTATGGCCAGATTCAGGCGCCGGACTACACGCCATGGGCCGCGCGCAGCGCCGACATGCTGGTGCAGGGCTTCGTGCGCGCAGGCGCCGACGGCAACCTCACCATCGGCTGCTATCTCTACGACGTGCAGCTCAAGCAGCAGCTGGTGAAGGGCGGCTGGCAGGTTCCCCCGTCCGACTGGCGCCGCGCCGCGCACAAGTGCGCCGACATGGTCTATTCGCGCCTCTCGGGCGAAAGCCCGTTCTTCGATTCCAAGATCGCCTACATCGCCGAGACCGGTCCCAAGGACCATCGCATGAAGCGCCTTGCGATCATGGATTCGGACGGGGCCAACCACCGATTCCTGACCAGCGGCCAGTCGATGGCGCTCACCCCGCGCTATTCGCCGGACTACAGCAAGATCATGTACCTGTCCTACCTCAACGGACAGCCGAGCATCTACGCCTACGACCTTGCGACCGACCGCCAGACGCTGATCGCCCGCACCGGTGCGCCAACGCTGGCGCCGCGCTGGTCGCCGGACGGCAAGTGGGTGCTCTATTCGATGGCCAAGGGCGGCACGACCGACATCTACCGCATCTCCTCGGCAGGCGGCGGCACCCCGCAGCGCCTGACCAACGGCCCCGGAATCAACATCGGCGGCAGCTATTCGCCCGACGGCTCGCAGATCGTGTTCGAGAGCGACCGCTCGGGTAGTCAGCAGGTCTACGTTATGAATTCGGACGGTTCGAACCAGCGCCGGATCAGCTTCTTCGGCGGCCGCGCAGCAACCCCGGAATGGAGCCCGCGCGGCGACCAGATCGCCTTCACGCACATCGCGGGCAACTTGCGCGTCGCCGTGATGAACCCGAACGGCGGCGGCATGCGCCACCTCACCGATTCGTGGCAGGACGAGGCGCCGACGTGGTCGCCTAACGGCCGCATCGTGCAGTTCTTCCGCACGACCAAGAGCACCGGCCTCGCCTCGATCTGGCAGGTCGACCTCACCGGCCGCAACGAGCGCAAGCTGCCGACCCCGGTGGGCGCCTCGGATCCGGCCTGGGGTCCGATCCGCCCCTGATTTGCAGGCGAATGCAGCAAGTTGGCGTCCCCGGCGAAATCCGGGGCCGTTTTCTCGCGTTCAGGTTGCCCGACGTTCATCTTGACTGTGTAGAGAATTGAACGGAACCATCACACCATGCCGCCCATTCAACAGGCCAGTCGTATCATGGCGGCGACATAGGAGATTGCCGATGCCTTCTTCCCTCTCATCCATGCGCATCACCCGCGTCGGCGCGACGGCGCTGGTCGTGGCCGGCGCTCTTGCCATCTCGGCTTGCGGCAAGAAGGCTCCGGCCCAGCTTCCGCCCGATCCCGGCCCGGCGACCAGCACCGACACCGGCCAGTCGAGCGGCGGCTACGGCATGGCCCAGCCCGGCAGCCAGGCGGACTTCGTCGCCAAGATGATGGGCGCCGACACGATCTACTTCGCCCTCGACGAATCGACCGTCGATGCGCAGGATCAGGCGTCTCTCGCCAAGCAGGCGCAGTGGTTGCAGCAGTACCCCAACAAGCGCGCCACGATCGAGGGCCACTGTGACGAGCGCGGCACCCGCGAATACAATATCGCGCTGGGTGAACGCCGCGCCAATGCCGCCAAGAACTATCTGGCGAGCCTGGGCATCGACCCCTCGCGCATCACCACCGTCAGCTACGGCAAGGAGCGCCCGATCGCGCTCGGTTCGGACGAGGCTTCGTGGGCGCAGAACCGCCGCGCGGTGACCGTCACCATCGATTGATGCCGTTTCCAGCGCGCGGGCGTGCCCAGCGCGCTGGATTGATATTTTTGCGTCAGACGGGGGTTGCGTCCCCGTCGAGTCGCAGCGTATCGCCGATCTGATGAGCCGCGCACGCCGATCCGCAGACTGGGGTTTTCCGCGCTGGCGCGGCTATGGCAGCGCGCGCGAGGCCGTGGAAGTACGCCTGTGCGATCGCCACGGCTGCAACGATCGCGGCGAATGCCCCGCTCCCAAGAGCCCCAACAGCCCCGATCGCTGGATGTTCTGCCAGAAGCACGCGGCGGAATACAACTCGGGCTGGGACTACTTCGCCGGGCTGGACGCCGAGGAAGCCGCCGCGCGCGAAGCGCGCGAGCAGGCCGAGACCTCCGGCTACAAGGAAGCGCAGCATTACGGCTGGGGCGGCTCGGGCGACGGGTCGCGCAGCCGGGATGAACTGCGGGCGCTGGAAGCGCTGGGCCTCGATCCCGACGCGGACTTCGATGCGGTGCGCAAGGCGTGGCGCACCAGGGCCAAGGAAGTCCACCCGGACGTGAAGCCCAATGATGCCGAGGCGGCGAAGGCGTTCCAGACGTACCAACTTGCCTACGAAGTCCTGCGCGCGGCGGAAGAACGCCGCGAGTGGAAGGGCTGAGCGGCGGCTTTTCGCTCACGGGGCTTTGACAAGCTCAGCCTGAGCGGGGTTGAGATGGTATCGGATTAAGCCACCCTTCGTCATTGCGAGCGAAGCGAAGCAATCCAGGGCGGCATAACCGTGCCCTGGATTGCTTCGCTTCGCTCGCAATGACGATTGGAGGTATGATCATGGCGCTCTGCCGTCTCGAAGCCCCATCCTCAAACGACAAAGGGCGCGGCCATCGGCCACGCCCCTCGTTTGCGTCGAAACCGACAGCTATCGCTTACTTCGGCGACAGCACCATCAGCATCTGGCGGCCTTCCATGCGCGGATAGGCTTCGATCTTGGCGATCTCTTCCACATCCTGCTGCACACGGCGCAGGAGGTCCATGCCAAGCTGCTGGTGCGAAAGCTCGCGACCACGGAAGCGTAGCGTCACCTTGACCTTGTCGCCGTCCTCGATGAAGCGCACGACATTGCGCATCTTCGTGTCGTAGTCATGGTCGTCGATGTTCGGACGCATCTTGATCTCTTTGATCTCCTGCGTCTTCTGCGTCTTTCGAGCGGCGTTTGCCTTCTTCTGCGCCTCGTAACGGTACTTGCCCACGTCGAGGAACTTGCACACCGGCGGATCGGCGTTCGGGGAGACCTCAACGAGGTCGAGACCGACCTCAGCTGCCTGCTCGATCGCCTGGCGCGTGTACATGACGCCCAGGTTCTCGCCCTCATGGTCGATGACGCGGACCTTGTCCGACTGGATCATGTTATTGTAGCGCGGTCCACTCTTGACCGGTGGCGTCATCATGCGCCGGGGTGGGGGTGCTATATGCGTTCTCCTGAGTCGTTACAGTCGACGTGGCTGGATTCGGCGGTCATTAATGCGATTCGTCCTCGCGCGCAAAGCGCGATTTCACGAGATTGCAGATGGAACGCCCCGACCGGAAAACCGGCCTTGCGCGCCATATAGGTATTCAGGCCGCTTTGCGCCAGAGCGGATAGCGTATCAACTGCCCGCGAGCAGGCACCAGCGCCTCGATCGCATCGGCCGGCTGAAGCGCGGACAGGATTGCCGGATCGGCCGCATTCATACCGCCGGTCAGTGCTCCGAAGGCCGGCAGGATCAGCCGTTTCTCGCTGCGCACCGCACAAGGGCGCGCAATCCGCCGCCCGCGCGCCTCGATCATCAGGCGCGGATGGAAGTGGCCCGAGACTTCCGCTTCGCATGTGCCCGGCAAAGCCTGGTGGCGCAGGGCAAGGCCTGCCAGCATCAGTTCCTCGACTCGGGTGCCACCTGCCTCGGCGCCCAGATGCGGGTCGTGATTGCCGGTGATCCATACCCAGTCGAGCGCGCGGGTCAGCGCGGCGAGCATCCCGGCGGCGTGCGGCTCCAGCCGGTCCGGTCCGGCGCTGTCGTGGAAATTGTCTCCCAGTGCGAAGACCCGCCGCGCGCCGGTGGTCCGCACTGCCGAGGCAAGCCGTTCCAGCGTCTCGCGGCTGTCGTAGGGGGGCAGCATCTGGCCGGTGCGGGCGAAGAAGCTGGCCTTCTCCAGATGGAGGTCGGCGACCAGCAGCGCCTGTTCGCGCGGCCAGTAAAGCGCGCAGGCACCCCGCATGGCGCCGTCCACCAGAACCATCTCCTGACCGCAGAACGAAAAGGGAACCATGGCTTTTCCTTGCCGCAGCTTGTCCGATTTGGCAAGCGCCGTGCGAAGCGAAGGGTGCCACGTTGCGGCAACCTGCCATGAGGACACGGATGACGGACTGGACCCCCTACACGACGCGCGCCAGCGACTGGTTCCGCACCTTGCGCGATCGCATTTGCGCTGAATTCGAGGCGATCGAGCGCGAGGGGGGCTCCGATGCGGTGTTCGGCTACACGCCCTGGCAGCGCGCCGCCGTGGAGGGTGCCGAAGACAAACAGGGCGGCGAAACCGGCGGTGGCACACGCGGGCTCATGAAAGGGCGTGTGTTCGAGAAGGTCGGCGTCAACATCTCGACCGTCTCGGGCGGATTGGCCAAGGACTTCGCCGCGACCATCAACGGGGCCTCGGCCGAGAACAACGGCTTCACCGCCACCGGCATCAGCCTCGTCGCGCACATGGCGAACCCGCATGTCCCGGCGGTTCACATGAACACACGCTTCCTGACGACGACCAGGGCTTGGTTCGGCGGCGGCGCCGATCTCAACCCGCCATTGCCCTATCAGGAGGACACTGCCGAGTTCCATGCGGAATTCAAGGCAGCCTGCGATGCCCACGGCGCCGATTACTACGACCGCTTCAGGGCCTGGGCGGACGAGTATTTCTACATCCCCCACCGCAAGGTCCATCGCGGCGTCGGCGGCATCTTCTACGATCACCTCGAATGCGGCGACGAAGCCGCGTGGGAGGCGAACTTCGCCTTCACGCAGGCCGTGGGCGAGGCGTTCCTTGCGGTATTCCCCCGGCTGGTACGCCGCCGCATGGGCATGGATTTCACCCCCGCCGACAAGGCGCAGCAGCTGGAATGGCGCGGGCGCTATGCCGAATTCAACCTCGTCTATGACCGGGGCACGCTGTTCGGCCTGAAGACCGGCGGCAATATCGACGCGATCCTGATGAGCCTGCCGCCCGAAGCGACCTGGAGCTGAGGGGCGGGTTGACACGAAACGCGGGGTGAAACTCGCCGGCAGGGAGCCATGTCCGGTGAGTTAAAAATTCCGATAATAATTTGAAAATAAACGATATTATTCGTAATTCCTGCGTCATATCGCGAGCGATCGGTGTGAACTTTGGCGGCGTCCCTCCTCGGACCGTCAGCCTAGGAGGTTGAAGGAAGCGACTGGTCGGCATGGCGCAAGTACATCACATCGCGCGAAAGTAGGAAAACGGTGGTCGCCATCCGGCCGGATCAAGATGACGCGCGCGGCGTTGTAGAGGCCATGCCAACGCCTCCCGCCGCTTCTCTGGACCGCCGCTCGCTTGCCCTGGCGGCGCTTTCGACCGTGGTGGAGTGGTACGACTTCACCCTCTACCTCTACCTCGCGACAGTGCTGTCACGGGTGTTCTTCCTGGGCGAGGACGCGGTGCTGACGGCGCTGCTTGGCTTCGCCATGGCCTATCTGATGCGGCCGGTCGGCGCGATCGTCTTCGGTCATTTCGGAGACCGGCGCGGGCGGCGCGCGACCCTGCTCGCCTCGATGGCGCTGATGACGGCAGCGATGCTGCTTACGGCCATGTTGCCGACCGCGGCGCAGATCGGGCCGATGGCGGGCCTCCTGCTGCTGACGCTGCGCTGCGTGATGGGCTTCGCCGTGGGCGGAGAGTACACCGGCGTCGTCGCCTACCTCCTCGAAGGCGCACCAAGGCATCGGCGCGGTCTCGTGACTTCGCTGGCCGCCGCGACGAGCGAGATCGGCGGCTTGCTGGCAGCGGGCATCTCCGCGCTGGTTGTGAGCCTGTTGCCCACGCCCGCACTCGACGGCTGGGGTTGGCGCATCCCCTTCTTCTTCGGCGCGGCGCTGGCCGGGGTGATTCTGCTGGCCCGTGCCGCCATGGCGGAATCGCCCGAGTTCGAGGCCCATCGCGAGGCCGGCACGCTGGCTGCGCGTCCGCTGGCCCATGCCCTGTCGTGGCACCGTGCGGGCATCCTGCGCGGTTTCGCGATTTCGGCGCTGGGATCGATCACGTACTATGTGGGCATTACCTATGTGCCGGTCTACCTGACCTCCGTTGGAAGTCTGGGCGAGGCGGAAGCGCTGCAACTGGCGACGATCGCGGCGCTGGCGGTGATCGTGGTGACGCCTTTCGTGGGGCTGGCATCGGACCGTTTCGGGCGGCGGCCGGTACTGGTGGTGCTGGCGGTGCTGTCGGCGGCGCTGCCCTACACGCTGTTTCAGTGGCTGGCGGGCGTTTCTGTGGCAGGAGCGCTGGGCGGCGGTGTCTTGCTTGCGGCATTGGCCGGGGGTGTCAGCGCGGTGGGCGCCGTCGCCACGGCCGAGCAAGTGCCCGCGCAAGGGCGCCTCAGCGGTCTCGCATTAGGAGCGACCACGGCCACCGCACTGTTCGGCGGCCTCACACCATGGCTGGCACAAGTTTTGACTGCCCGCGCCGCGTCACCGAGCGCACCGGGCGTGATGATCGCGGTGGTGGCGCTATGCGTGCTGCCGGTGCTGCTGAAACTGCCGGAAACGCGGCCGGAGTAGGGTCAGCGGCCAGCGAGCTGCGTTTGGTTCACGCCGCCGGTCGATGAACAGTCAGTTCCAGTCCGAGCGCCTTCAGAACGGCAGTGAGCGTTTCCAGTGTCGGATTGCCGCTTTCCGAGAGCGCGTTGTAAAGCGCCTGCCGCCCGAGGCCGGTCTTGCGGGCGATTTCGCTCATGCCTTTCGAGCGGGCCACGTCACCCAATGCGCGAGCGATGTGCCGGGGGTCGTTGCCCTCCATAGCCGCTTCGAGATAGACCAAGATATCTTCTTCGGTTTCGATGTACACAGCAGGATCAAACGGAGTCAATTCCAAAGCCATCGTTTACTTCCCTGGCCAATTGCCTGGCCTTGGCAATATCGCGCGGCTGAGAATCCTTGTCTCCGCCAATCAGCAGGATGACCAGAACGTCGCCTTGCCGCATGTAGTATATTCTATAGCCGGGGCTGAAATGCAGCCGCAATTCCTGCACTCCGCCTCCGACGGGTTTCGCGTCGCCTTCATGTCCATCGCCAAGTCTCCGAAGGCGATCGCCTATTCTCAATTGTGCCCGGCGATCGCGAAGCCGCGAGAGCCACATTTCGAAGTGTTTCGTCTGACGGATCGAGATTTGTCCTTCATACAGGACACTGATGTCATCGTCAAATTCGTCCGTCATCGCAGCCATGCATCATCAAGTATTCTATTCGATGAGGAAGTTAAATTGCTGGAATTGAAGCGGAGGGGTGACTGAAAGGCCCTTGCGTTACTTCCCGAACTTACGTTGCGTCTTCCCGTACCGCATCTTTCGCGTGCCCGGCTTGCCCTCGTTAGAACGCCCCACCCTCGGCGCTTTGTGTTCCGCCTCCGGCAAGCCAAGCTCGCTCTGTTCGAGCCGCCTGATCTCGTCGCGCAGCCTGCCGGCTTCCTCGAACTCAAGGTCTGCTGCTGCCGCGCGCATGCGCTTTTCGAGGTCCTCGATGTACGCACGCAGGTTGTGGCCGACGAGGTTGTTGGTGCTGTCGTCCTCAAGGTCCACGATGACGCCGTCGCGGCTGGCGGTATCCGCCACGATGTCGGCGATGCGGCGCTTGATCGTCTGCGGGGTGATGCCGTTTTCGAGGTTGAACTGCTCCTGCCGGGCGCGGCGGCGGTCGGTTTCGGCCATCGCGCGTTCCATCGAACCGGTTATCCGGTCGGCGTAGAGGATCACCCGCCCGTCCACGTTGCGCGCGGCGCGGCCGATGGTCTGGATCAGCGAGGTTTCGCTGCGCAGGAAGCCTTCCTTGTCCGCGTCCAGAATGCAGACGAGGCCGCATTCGGGAATGTCGAGGCCCTCGCGCAGCAGGTTGATGCCGATCAGCACGTCGTAGACGCCCATGCGCAGATCGCGGATCAGTTCGATGCGCTCCAGCGTCTCCACGTCGGAGTGCATGTAGCGCACGCGCACGCCCTGTTCGTGCATGAACTCGGTCAGGTCCTCGGCCATGCGCTTGGTGAGGGTGGTGACGAGGGTGCGGTAGCCCTTGGCGGCCACTTCCTTGCACTGGGCGATGCAGTCCTGCACCTGATCCTCCACCGGGCGGATTTCCACCGGGGGGTCGATCAGGCCGGTGGGGCGGATGACCTGTTCGGCGAAGACGCCGCCGGTCTGGTCCATTTCCCAGTGGCCGGGCGTGGCCGAGACCGCGAAGGTCTGCGGGCGCATCGCGTCCCACTCGTTGAAGCGCAGCGGGCGGTTGTCGATGCAACTGGGCAGGCGGAAGCCGTATTCGGCCAGCGTGATCTTGCGGCGGTGGTCGCCCTTGGACATGGCGCCGATCTGCGGCACCGTCTGGTGGCTTTCGTCGACGAAGAGCAGGGCGTTATCCGGCAGGTACTCGAACAGGGTCGGCGGCGGCTCGCCGGGGATGCGCCCGGTCAGGAAGCGGCTGTAGTTCTCGATTCCGTTGCACGATCCGGTGGCGGCGATCATTTCAAGGTCGAAGTTGGTGCGCTGTTCAAGCCGCTGGGCTTCCAGCAGCTTGCCCTCGGCCTCCAGTTCCTTGAGCCGCTCGGTCAGCTCGAAGCGGATCGCCTCGCTCGCCTGCCGCATCGTCGGCCCGGGCGTGACGTAGTGTGAGTTCGCATAGACGCGCACCTTTTCCAGCACCGCGCCCTTCTTGCCGGTGAGGGGATCGAATTCGGCGATCTCCTCGATCTCGTCGCCGAAGAAGCTGATGCGCCAGGCCACGTCTTCCAGATGGCTGGGGAACAGCTCCAGATTGTCCCCGCGCACGCGGAAGTTGCCGCGCGCAAACGCCACGTCGTTGCGCTTGTACTGCAGGGCGACGAGCTTGCGGATGATCTCGGTCTGGTCCTGCGCCTTGCCGGTGACGAGGTCGAAGATCATCGCCGAGTACGTCTCGACCGAACCGATGCCATAGAGGCACGACACCGAGGCGACGATGATGACGTCGTCGCGCTCCAGCAGCGCGCGGGTGGCCGAGTGGCGCATCCGGTCGATCGCCTCGTTCACCGAGCTTTCCTTCTCGATGTAGGTGTCCGACCGGGGCACGTAGGCCTCGGGCTGGTAGTAGTCGTAGTAGGAGACGAAATATTCGACCGCGTTGTCCGGGAAGAAGTCCTTGAACTCGCCGTAGAGCTGGGCCGCTAGGATCTTGTTGGGGGCGAGGATCAGCGCGGGACGCTGCAGTTCCTCGATCACCTTGGCCATCGTGAAGGTCTTGCCCGAGCCGGTGACGCCCAGCAGCACCTGCGTCTTCTCGCCGTCGGCCGCGCTGGCGACGAGTTCGGCGATGGCGGTCGGCTGGTCGCCCGCCGGGGCATAGTCCGAGACGATCTTGAACGGCTTGCCCGGCATCGATTTCTCGGGCCGCTGCGGTTTGTGGGGGACGAAGTTCTCCGAAGTATCGGGTTCTTCGAGGCCGCGCCGGATGATGATCTCTGCCATGGCGGAACATATGGGGTATATCCGTTCCCGCGGCAACAGGGCGTTGGCGTTGGGGCAGGGCGGTGATAGCCCTCGGTCCATCTCAGGGAGAGGAGAAGGCCATGAAGGGCAGGATCATGATCGCGGCGCTGAGCATGATGACGGGCGCGCTGGTTCTGGGCGGCTGCGGATCGAAGGACGACGGCGAGCAAGCCGGGAGCGGCGGTGCACCGAAGTCGGCGGAGGAGGTGAAGCACGAGGCGGCCAAGCTCGATACTCCGCAGCCGGGCCAGTATCGGCAGACGGTGGAGATCACCCGTCTCGAAGTGCCGGGCATGCCGAAGGAAGCCGCCGAACAGATGAAGTCGATGATGGCGGCGAAGCAGGAAAGCACCATCTGCCTGACCAGGGCGGACGCCGAAAAAGGCTATCGCGACATGTTCAGGGGTGTGGGCAAGGGGAACGAGTGCTCCTATTCGAAGTTCGACGTTGATGGCGGCAGGCTTGATGCCCAGATGGATTGCCAGTCCGCCGGTGATGGCAAATCGACGATGACGCTTAATGGCACGGTCAGGCGCGATGGTTCAGATGTCACGGTCGACATGGATACCACCGGCGGACCTGCGCCCACGGGTTCAATGAAGATGACGATGCACTTGACCACCACTCGCCTCGGCGACTGCAAGACATGATGGGGTAACGCGAAGAGAGCGATGGATCCGCTGAACGAGGAACAGGAACGCTTCGCGGGATCCCTGCGCGCCGCGATCGCGCGGCGCGCCGCCTTCGCGCGCGAGCAGCACCCCGAGGGGGTCGGCAAGCCGCCGCTCGAGCTGCTGTGGGCGGAACTGCGCTCGCTCTATCGGGGCGGCCACAAGGTGCGGTTCACGGGGCAGCGGGTGCAGCCGGCAGTCAGCCCGATGCCGGTCATGCTGCTGCCCGGCTTCGGCGCGCATCCCAAGCGGATGAAGCCGATGGCCGACGCGCTCTCCGCCGCGGGGCACCATGTTCACCAGTGGGGCCTGGGCCTCAACCTCGGGCCGAACGAGCGCAATTTCTCCTACCTCATGCGCCGGGTGGCGATCATAGCGCGGGAGAACTGGCACCCGGTGGCGTTGGTCGGCTGGTCGCTCGGCGGCCTCTTCGCGCGCGAGATCGCCCGGCGCGAGCCGCATCTGGTGGCCAAGGTCATCACCATGGGCACGCCGTTCTCGGGCGATCCGCGGGCCAACAATGCGTGGAAGGCCTATCAGGTGGTGACCGGCCATTCGGTGGACAGCCCGCCGATCGACTGCGATTTCTCGGAGAAGCCCGCCGTGCCGACGATCGCGCTGTGGAGCCCGCGCGACGGCATCATCCAGCCCCGCGCCGCCGCCGGCTGGCCGCACGAGCGCGACCGCGCGGTGGCGATCCGCTGCAGTCACCTCGACTTTTCGAGTTCGCCCAAGGTAGTGGCCGAAGTCCTGCGGCAACTGGATGTGCGGGAGTAAGGGGCTATCTGCCGTTTCATAACCAGACCGTCATCCCGGCATAGGCCGGGACCGCTCTCGTTCTGTCGCGACATCTCGGCTAGGCTGGGAAAAAGCTGCCGCAACTCTGCCGAGATTGCATATCATGGTCATAGCGGTCCCAGCCTTCGCTGGGATGACGACGGTGTTTGAATGACGGATTTGAGTGGGAAGCGGTAAGTCCGCTTTCGGCTAATCTCGGGCAAAATACCGTCAAAAATTAAGGTGGCGAAGTCTGTAGCCAAGCAACCGCAAGCAAGGGCTCGCACTCGCCCTGCTCCAATTCGACGATAAAGTCGGGACCCTCCCTTTCTCCGATCCGCGTCGGATCAAATCGCTGAACGATCCTCAACCGATAAGGCCCCGGCTCAAGCTTCACATGCGCATCAGCTTCATGTTTGCTTGGTAGCGTCTCATCGTCAAATTGCGCTGCCATCGTGAGCGCCGTATATGATGCAAAATACAATCCATCGCCGGAAGATTTTACGCCTCCGGTTATTTCACGAAACCCCGGTTCTGTCGTAAATCCGCGTCGAACCTCAATAGAGTAGTCGTCGCCACCGTCTCCGCAGTCCCACACGAGGATTTTTTTCTGCTGCATCTGCTCCTCGAAGTGGGAGATTATATCGTCGTAACTCCAGTCCTCCGAAACGAACGCCGGATACGCCTGTGTATCAACAAGCCCGAGCAGGCCCGAGGCGTCAATGATACGGATTTGCTGAACTTCATACACCATGCGCGCCTCCTGCCTCTCCCAATCTTATGTCTGCATTAGGGATGTGGCAATTACAGCAGAAGCGTCCGCTATGGTGAAGGGTTTCGGGCGCTTGCGTACGAAAGCCTCCCATGCAGGAACCCGCGTGCCCGGTAGAGTGGGCTATGGGGATTTGCGCTTTCGTGTGGTGTGGCGGGGTGAAGTGCGCGCTTTGATGGAGGCACGACAGCAGCGCAGCGGTCGGTGTCTGGATGCGCCGGAGATGTGTTTGCCAGGCTGTCGATGTTGATGCCAGGAGCGGACGTGGGCGCGGCGCGTGCCGGGGGCAAGTCGGCCCTTTGACCATCGCGCGCTTTGCGTGGCCATCGCGGCAGGCGGATCATGCCGGGTCATGCGATGCGCTCCCGGATCGGCGGGGTTGGCTTGGGCGGTGCGCGGGGCTGGCTCCAGCGTGGGAAGTTTTCAATGACGATCATGCGCCCGCCGCAGCACGGGCATGGCGCGCAGGTGCCGGGCTCGGCTTCGGGCTCTGGCACCTGCGTCTCCGGTGTGACGGCAAGCAGGCGGCGGGCGAGCGCGAGATTGTCGTGGCGCGCGGCGCTGGCGAGCAGGCCGTAATGGCGGATGCGGTGGAAGCCGCGTGGCAGGACGTGGAGCAGGAAGCGGCGGATGAACTCGTCGGCGGTGAGCGTCATGGCACGCTGGCGTTCGGGTCCATCGCGGCGGTAATCCTTGTAGCGCAAGGTCACGCCGTTTTCGTCGAAGGCGATCAGGCGCCGGTTCGAGATGGCGACGCGGTGGGTATAGCGCGACAGGTAAGCGAGCACCGCTTCGGGGCCGGCAAAGGGCGGTTTGGCATAGACCACCCAGCGCTTCTTACGCGCCGGGGCAAGGTGGCGCTGGAAGGCCCGCCGCTTTGTCAGATCGGTCAGGGAGCCGAAGAAGGCGAGCTTGCCGGCATCGTGCAGCGCGTTCAGCCGGGCGAGGAAGAGCTGGCGGAACAGCGCACCCAGAACGCGCACGGGCAGGAGGAAGGCCGGACGCGAGGATATCCAGCGACTTGCATCGGGCGCGATACCGCCGCCCGGCACGATCATGTGAACATGCGGATGGTGAGTCATTGCCGACCCCCAGGTATGCAGCACGGCGGTGATCCCGATCCGGGCGCCCAGATGGCGGGGATCGGCGGCGATGGTCAGCATCGTCTGCGCGGCCGCCTTGAACAGCACGTCGTAGAGCAGAGCCTTGTTCTGGAATGCGATGTCCGCGACCTCGGCGGGCAGCGTGAAGACAACGTGGAAATAGCCGACGGGAAGCAGGTCGGCCTCCCGTTCGGCCAGCCAGGTGCGTGCCGCGGCGCCCTGGCATTTTGGGCAATGCCGGTTGCGACAGCTGTTGTAGGCGACCCGCCAGTGTCCGCAGTCCTCACAGGCCTCGACGTGACCGCCCAAGGCCGCGGTGCGGCAGGTCTCGATCGCGGACATCACCTTGAGCTGGGTAAGGCTCAGGTGCCCGGCATGGGCCGCCCGGTAGGCTGGTCCTGCAGAACGGAAGATGTCCGCGACCTCGAGGTCGGCGCGCACCGGTTCAACCGGCGTCGGCCGACCCTGTGGGTGCCTTGCCTTCCATCAGCGCCATCAACTGGTCGAGCGGGCTCGACACGGCGTGGATCGTGCGGGTCGACACCTTGGTGTAGAGTGCGGTGGTCTCCAGCTTGCTGTGGCCCAGCAGGACCTGGATCACGCGGATATCGACATCCTGCTCGAGCAGGTGCGTGGCGAAGGAATGGCGCAGGGTGTGCGGGCTGACGCGCTTGCGGATGCCCGCCACCTCGGCCGCCTCCTGAACCGCGCGGTGCAGTTGCCGGGTCGAGATGGGGTCGGTGACGTTCTGGCCGGGGAACAGCCAGCCATGCGCAATCAGCACCCCGCGCTTGTGCCCCTCACGCCACCACATCCGCAGCAGCTCGAGCAGCTGGGGCGAGAGCATCGCATTGCGATCCTTGCCTCCCTTGCCCTGTTCGACCCGGATCAGCATGCGCGTGCTGTCGATGTCGTCGACCTTGAGGTGGGCCACCTCCGACACGCGCAGGCCCGCGCCATAAGCCACGCCCAGCGCCGCCTTGTACTTCATGCCGGGCGCGGACTGCAGCAGCCGCGCTGCCTCCTCGACGCTCAGCACTTCGGGCAGCCGGGGCACGATGCGGGTGACGACCAGGGCCCGCGCCAGATCGCGTCGCCTGAGCGTGACGTTATACAGGAAGCGCAAGGCCGACACGGTGCCGTTGATGGTGCTCGGCCTGACCCCGCTCTCATGCTGCATGAGCTGAAAGCGGCGAAGGTCCTCTTCCGTTGCCGTATCGGGAGGGCGCCCCAGGAAGGCTGCAAGGCGCTTCACATGCCGCACGTAATCCTGCTGGGTGTGGGGACCGAGGCCCCGCATCATCATGTCGTGCTGCATCCGCTGGCGCAGCGGGCTGATCGGGGCGGTATTGATCGAGACAGTCATGGCAAGTTCCTCTCCGTTGAAGAACTGCCAGTCTCGCCCCGCTAAAGGCCTACATATAACACGCTACAATGCACCATGCGCCCTCCCGCGAAGCGGGTTCGTGCATGGGGCGCTTGCCGAAGGTCGGCTTTCCTACACAACGGGCACTCCGATACACTGCGCTCATGACCGTCCGTCGCTCAACTCCCACCACAAGGTTACACCGCAAGGTGACACCTCACTCGCACAAGGTGACACATCGCACGCAAAATGTGTCACCTTGCGGCTCTAAGGTGACACCTTTTCTCTCTGGACCGTGTCAACCGTGTAAACCCTGTTACCTTGCGCGGGCTCTCACCCCACCGGAGCACGGCGGCGATAGCTCAGCGCCTCGGCGAGATGAATGCGGGTGACCTGACCCGCCCCCGCCAGATCGGCGATCGTGCGGCTGGTGCGCAGGATGCGGGTGTAGCCGCGCGCGGAGAGGCGCATCGTTTCGGCGGCCTGCATCAGCAGGCGGCGTCCGGCCTCGTCCGGGGTGGCGTGGGCTTCCAGCAGGTCGCCGTCGAGTTCGGCATTGGTGCGCGCCTTGGTGCCGTTCAGTCGCTCCGCCTGAATCTCGCGCGCCTGAGCCACCCGGGCGGCGACCTGCACGCTGCCTTCGCTTGGTGGCGGGAGGGCGAGATCGACGGCGCGGACGGGATCTACCTCGACGTGAAGATCGATCCGGTCGAGCAGCGGCCCGGAAACCTTGCTCTGGTAATCCGCCCCGCAGCGCGGCGCGCGGCTGCAGGCAAGGGCGGGGTCGCCCATGTAGCCGCACCGGCATGGGTTCATCGCCGCGATCAACTGGACTCGTGCGGGATACGTGAGATGGGCATTGGCGCGGGCGACGGTGACTTCGCCGCTTTCCAGCGGCTGGCGCAGCGAATCGAGGGCCTGCCGCTGAAATTCGGGCAGTTCGTCGAGGAACAGGACGCCGAGGTGCGCCATCGAAACTTCACCCGGCCGCACCTTGATCCCGCCACCGGTCAGAGCGGCGATCGAGGCGGAGTGATGCGGCGCGCGAAACGGCCGGGCACGGCTGATCCGCCCGCCCTCCAGCGTGCCCGCTACCGAGGCGACCATCGATACCTCCAGCGCTTCGGCCGGGGTGAGTTCGGGCAAGACGCCGGGCAGGCACGATGCGAGCAGCGACTTGCCCGCACCCGGTGGCCCGACCATCAACAGGTTGTGCGCGCCCGCAGCCGCGATCTCTAGTGCGCGGCGGGCGGTTTCCTGTCCCTTGACCTGCCGGAGATCGGGGCCGCCTGCCCGCGTTTCGACCTCGCCCAGCGGTGGCGTCTGCAGCACTTGGATGCCGCGCAAGTGGTTGAGCAGGCTGATGAGGTTGGGCGCCGCGACGACCGGCACCCCGCTGGCCCAGCGCGCTTCCGAGCCTTGCGAGGCCGGGCAGATCAGGCCCTTCTCGTGCTCGCTGGCGTGGATCGCCGCCAGCAATACGCCGGGAGAGGGGATCACCCGGCCATCGAGCGCGAGTTCGCCCACGGCCACGAAATCGCCCAGTTGCTCGGCATCGACCACGCCCATCGCCGCCAGCAGCGCCAGCGCTACCGGCAGGTCGAAGTGGGAGCCTTCCTTGGGCAGGTCGGCGGGGGAGAGGTTGACGATGATCCGCTTGGGCGGCAGCGCCAACCCCATCGCGGTGAGCGCCGCGCTTACCCGCTGTGTGCTTTCGCGCACGGCTTTGTCGGGCAGGCCGACCAGCGTGAAGCCGGGCATTCCCGGTGCGATCTGGCACTGCACCTCGACGGCACGCGCCTCGAGCCCGAGGTACGCGACGGTCGAGACGATGGCGACCAAGGGAAGGGCCTTTCTGCAAGAATTGCGAAGAAGACCTCGTCTAGTAAGGCCCGCTCGCGGCGGCGCCATGTTCAAAAATATACCTTACAGCACTTTAACCGGACCCGTGAGGAAGAGGGTAAGGGTGTTCCCGGCATAGACTTGTGATGCGCTCGCTTTCCGCAAGTCTTGCTCTGGTCGCCCTTTTCGCCGTGTCCCCCCTGTCGGCGCAGGTAATCGAGTACGAGACTGTCGACGAGGTCACCGATTCCGTCGTTACCGGGGGCGAGCGCACCCTTTTCACTACCGCGATCGAAGCGCCTGCGATTCCGCAAGGTCCGGCCTACGGTCCGTTCCGCGTGCTGGACGAGGGCCGGGCGGCGCTGGTCGATGTCACCGACGCGCGCACGCCCGGGCAGTTCACCGCGATGCTGCGCGACCATCCCGGAATTGCCACGATCGAGATGATCGACTGCCCCGGCACCGAAGACGACCTCGCCAACCTGCAGGTCGGCCAGATGATTCGCCGCAGCGGCATCGTCACCCATGTTCCGGCGGGAGGGTCGGTGCGTTCGGGCGGGGTAGAACTGTTCCTGGCGGGCGCACGGCGCTACGCCGATCCGGGCTCCGAGTTCGCGGTGCATTCCTGGCAGGACGACACCGGGCTCGAGCCCTCGGACTATGCCGCCAATGCCCCCGAGAATCGCCGCTACATCGACTACTACCGCGCCATGGGCATGAATGCGGCCGAGGCGCAGGCGTTCTATGCCATGACCAATTCGGTGCCCTTCGCTTCGGCGCGCTGGCTCGATGCGGGAGAGATGAGTGCATGGGTGCAACTCGACGAGGTGAAAGTGGACGTGAGCCCGCGTTTTCAGTTCGTCCAGCTTGCGGCTGTTGTTGACTCAATCCCGTCGTTCCAGTAACGGCGGCCAACGATTTCCATGGTCGTCCGGTTTGGGCGGCCCTTTTTGTTAGATTTTCGAGGACTGACATGAAGCGCACTTTCCAGCCGAGCAACCTTGTTCGCGCCCGTCGTCACGGCTTCCGTGCCCGCACCGCGACCGTCGGTGGCCGCAAGGTTCTGCGCGCGCGTCGCGCTCGCGGCCGCGCCAAGCTCTCGGCCTAATCCGCCGGGATCGGCAGGGGCGCAAAGCTCCTGCCATAAGCGGCGCCAGCCCACGCTCTCGCCTTGCGCGAGGGCATGGGCTGGCGCCGTTTTGTTTTGGCGCGAATCGCCATGTCCCGACGTTCGAGCTGTCATGAAGCAGGCTGACGCCTACACGGTCCTGAGCCGTCGTTCGGACTTTCTCGCCGCCAATCGCGGCCTGCGAGTCGCGCGTCCCGGTTTCGTGCTGCTGGCCAACCGCAATGACGGGCTGGGACGGCGCGCCGGGATCACGGTGACCAAGAAGATCGGCAATGCCGTCGTGCGCAACCGCATGAAACGGCGTTTCCGCGCCTTGCTGCGCGAACTGCTCCCCGAGCATGGCTTGGCTGACACCGACCACGTCCTGATCGGCCGCGAAGGCGGGGTCGAGCGCGACTTCGAAAAGCTGCGCGGCGAACTCGTCGCCGCGCTGGGACGGGCGCGGGACGGCAAGGGGGACGCCCCTCGCCAGCCGAATCGCAGGCGCGGTCCTCGCAAATGACCAAGGTTCTCGCCTTCCTCGTCTCGCTTCCGGGGCTGGCGATCATCGGGGTCGCGCGATTGTGGCAACTCGGTCCTTCGGCGATCATGCCGCCCACCTGCCGCTACTCCCCCTCCTGTTCGCAGTACGCGATTATCGCGGTTCGCAAGCATGGTGCGATCAAGGGTGGATTGCTGGCGCTGTGGCGTCTATTGCGCTGCAATCCTTGGGGTGGGCACGGGCACGATCCCGTGCCGGACTGAACCTTAGATACTGGCGAAGTGATGCCGGCGGCCCCACATGGCCGCCGCCGAGACGAAGATACGGGCAGGAAACAGGCTTTCGTGGAAAACCAGCGTAACATCATCCTTGCGGTCGTACTGACCGCGCTCGTGCTCTTCGGCTGGGAGGCCGGGGTCGGCTATTTCTATCCGCAGGCCAAGACCCCGACGCAGATCGTCGAGTCCGGCGGCGCCAAGAACGCCTCCAGTCCCACCAAGCCGACGCGCGAAGGTGGCCTGATGGATGCCGCCGACCGCACGCTGGAAGCTACCGACCTCAAGACCGAGCTGGCTGCTCCGGGCCGCGTGAAGATTTCCGCGCCCGGCCTCTCGGGCTCTATCAACCTGACCGGCGCGATCGTCGACGACCTCGTGATCAATCGCCACCGCGAAACGGTCGAGAAGAATTCCGGCCCGGTCCGCATCTTCTCGCCCGCGGGGACTCCCGCGCAGCAGTTTGCACAGGTCGGCTGGCTGGGTGAGGGCGGCGTCGCCGCGCCGACCGCCTCGACCGTCTGGACCGCGCCCGCGAACGCCACGCTGACCCCGACCACCCCGGTGACCCTGACTTGGGCGAACCCCACCGGCCAGCGCTTCGCGATCACGTACTCGATCGACCAGAACTACATGATCACCGCGCAGCAGACCGTCGAGAACGCGGGCGGCGGCGCGGTTTCGGTCAAGCCCTTCGCGCTCGTCAACCGTACCGAGAAGACTGCAAGCCTCGATACCTGGAACGTCCATTCGGGGCCGATCGGCGCCTTCGACGGTTCGGTGACCTTCGGCACCAACTACAAGGACGTGGCCGAAGCCGGCACCGTCAACGAAGCGGGCCGCACCGACTGGATCGGCTTCACCGACATCTACTGGATGTCGGCCCTTATTCCCGTAGGCGCGAAGGCGGAGAGCACGTTCCGTTCGCTCGGCAACCAGATCTTCCGCGCCGACGTGGTATACGATCAGGCAGTGATCCAGCCGCGCACGCGCCAGAGCGTGACGACCAAGATCTTCGCGGGCGCCAAGGAGCACAAGGTGCTTGACGCCTACGAGGCGCAGGGCATCGCCAACTTCGGCCTCGCGATCGACTGGGGCTGGTTCCGCTGGTTCGAGAAGCCGATCTTCTGGCTGCTCACCAAGCTGTTCAGCCTTGTCGGCAACTTCGGCGTCGCCATCATCCTGCTGACCCTCATCGTGCGCGGCATGATGTTCCCGGTCGCCCAGCGCCAGTTCGCCTCGATGGCGGCGATGCGCGCGATCCAGCCGAAGATGAAGGCGATCCAGGAGCGCTACAAGGACGACAAGCAGAAGCAGCAGCAGGAGATCATGGCCCTCTACAAGCAGGAGAAGGTCAATCCCCTCGCAGGCTGTCTGCCGATGTTCCTGCAGATCCCGGTGTTCTTCGCGCTCTATAAGACGCTGATCCTGGCCATCGAGATGCGCCACCAGCCCTTCGTGCTGTGGATCAAGGACCTTTCGGCTCCGGATCCGCTGCACATCCTGAACCTGTTTGGCCTGCTGCCGTTCGATCCGCCCAGCTTCCTGGCGATCGGCCTGCTCGCCCTGCTGCTCGGCGCGACGATGTACCTGCAGTTCCAGCTCAACCCGGCCCAGATGGACCCGGCGCAGCAGCAGGTGTTCAAGCTGATGCCGTGGTTCATGATGTTCGTGATGGCGCCCTTCGCCTCGGGCCTGCTGGTCTACTGGATCACCTCCAACATCCTGACCATCGCGCAGCAGAAGTTCCTCTACAGCCGCCATCCGCAGCTCAAGGCGCAAGCCGAGAAGGACGCGGCCGACAAGGCACGCGCGGCGGCCCGTACAAAGTGAGTGATGATCGCGTGAATGAAGAAATGGCAGAACTGACGGAGCGCGCGCGCAAGCTGTTCTCGGGACCGGTGACGTTCCTGAAGTCGGCACCGTCGCTCCAGTTCCTGCCCGATCCCGATGCGCCGGAGATCGCCTTTGCGGGCCGGTCGAACGTGGGCAAGTCCTCGCTGCTGAACGCACTGGTGGGCCGCAAGGCGATCGCGCGTACTTCGGTGACGCCGGGCCGCACGCAGGAGCTGAACTTTTTCGACGTGGCCGAACCGCTCAAGTTCCGCCTCGTCGACATGCCGGGCTACGGCTTCGCCAAGGCGCCGCCCAAGGTTGTCGAGACCTGGCGCCGTCTGGTGCGCGACTACCTGCGTGGCCGTGTGGAACTCAAGCGCACGCTGGTGCTGATCGATTCGCGCCACGGCGTGAAGCAGGTCGATCTCGACATGATGGAGATGCTGGATCAGGCGGCGGTGGGCTATCGCCTCGTCCTGACCAAGGCGGACAAGATCAAGGCCAGCGAACTGGAAGCGGTCCACGCCGCCACCATCGCCGAGGCGCGCAAGCATCCCGCCGCGTTCCCGGTGGTCCACGTCACCAGTTCCGAAAAGGGCCTTGGGATCGAGGAACTGCGCGCTGCCGTGCTGGGCGATTCGGAACTCTGAACCACTTCCGCGCGCGGCGGGGCTTCGACAAGCTCAGCCTGAGCGAGGTTGGGAAGTCCGGGGTGGGATTGGGGAGTGCCCAATCGTCATCCCGGCGAATGCCGCGATCGCTGGCAAAGCTGCTCGACCTAGATATGTCGCGCAGCGCCGCAGTGGCCCATCGCAAGCTCTCGCCTCAAGAGTACCCAGCGGTCCCGGATCGGGTCCGGGACGACGCAAGCGCCGGCCGCGTAGCGTTGCGGAAATCATCCTTTCATCATTCGAGTCCACAATCGAGACCGTGTCTCTGTTTGTGACATTTGCATGACGGCGCGCCGTCCCCTATGGGGCGCAGCTTCACGCGTCGAGGGATGAAAGGAATCTCGCCCATATGCGCCAGATTGCCGTTCTTCCTTACCGCACCGTCGGTCCCGCCGTCGACGCGCCGATCCAGATTCTGCTCATCACCTCGCGCAGCACTCGTCGCTGGGTGATTCCCAAGGGCGGGCTGATGAAGGGCCTGCAACCGCACGCCGCCGCCTCGAAGGAAGCGGAAGAGGAAGCAGGCGTGCTGGGCGCGACCTGTCCAGTGCCGCTGGGCTCCTACCGCTACCGTAAGCAGCGCAATTCGGGCGCTTCGGTATGGGCGGACGTCGATGTCTATCCGTTCGCGGTCACCGACGAGCTTTCCACATGGGACGAGCAGCACCAGCGCGAACGGCGCTGGTTCTCGCTGGAGGAAGCGGCTAGGGCGGTCGACGAAGAGGACCTTCGCGCCCTCATACGTTCCTTCGGCGCACGTGAATTCCGCGCCGCCGCCAGTCCCGCGCGCTTCCTGGGCGCAGCCGTGGACACGGTGGCAAGCAAGACAGGGGTCAATGCCATGTTCGCCTGGTTCCAGAAGCTGCTGCCCGAGCAGGGCAACTTCTTCGACCTGTTCGAGAAGCAGGCCGCCACGCTGGTGGCGGGCGCCGATGCACTCGCCCGCCTCGCGCAGGGTGGTCCGGGCCGCGCCCAGCACATCCGCGAGATCGCCGAGCGCGAGCACGACGCCGACGACATCACCCGCGAAGTGCTGCAGACGGTGCGTCGCAGCTTCCTGACGCCGTTTGATCGCTCGGCCATCACCAGCCTCATCAACACGATGGACGATGCCATCGACGAGATGCAGCAGACGGCGAACGCCTGTGATCTCTACGAGGTAAGCGAGTTCGAGCCCGAGATGATCGACATGGCCGCGATCATCGTCGATGCCGCGCGCCTGACCGCCGAGGCGATCCCGCTGCTGCGCAAGATCGGCGACAACGGCCACCGCCTCCACGAACTGACCGAGCGCCTCGTGCGCATGGAAGGCCACGCCGACGAGATCCACGCGGCCGGGCTCAAGCGCCTGTTCAAGGCGGACCTGACCAACCCGATGCACTTCTTTGTGCGGCAGGAGATGTTCAAGCGCCTCGAGCGCGTGGTCGATCGTTTCGAGGACCTCGCGAACGAGATCGACGGGCTGGTCATCGACCACTCGTAAAGGCCCGCCCATGGACCACAGCCTTGCCCTGCCGCTGCTGATCGGCCTCGTCGCGCTCGCGCTGGCGTTCGACTTCCTCAACGGGCTGCACGATGCCGCCAATGCCATCGCGACGGTGGTGGCGACGCGGCTGCTCTCGCCGGTCTTCGCGGTGCTGTTCGCCGCCGCCGGCAACTTCCTCGCCTACTTCTTCGTCGGCCTCCACGTCGCCGAGACGGTGGGCAAGGGCATCATCAACGTCGATGCCGTCACCCCGGCCGTGGTGTTCGGTGCCTTGGTGGGGGCGATGTTCTGGAACGTCCTGACCTGGATCAAGGGCATCCCTTCCAGTTCCAGTCACGCGCTGATCGGCGGCCTGCTCGGCGCCGGCATGGCGCACGGCGGCTTCGCGGTGGTCGAAAGCTCGGGCACGGTAAAGACCATCGCCGCGATCTTCGTCTCCCCGGTGCTCGGCTTCGTCATCGCGATGGCGCTGATGCTGCTGACCAGCTGGCTGTTCAAGGGCACGTCCCCACGCCAGTCGAACGGCATCTTCAAGAGCCTCCACCTGCTCTCCAGCGCGGCCTACTCGATCAGCCATGGCGGCAACGATGCGCAGAAGACGATGGGCATCATCGCCGTGCTGCTCTACTCGACCGGGCACATGTCCGGGGGCTTCCATGTGCCGCACTGGGTGGTGCTGTCGTGCTACCTGGCGATTTCGCTGGGCACGCTTTCGGGCGGCTGGAAGATCATCAAGACGATGGGCTCCAAGCTGACCAAGCTCAATCACCACTCGGGGTTCTGTGCTTCCACGGCGGGCTCCATCGTGGTGTTCGGGGCGTCGGCGCTGGGCATTCCGGTCTCGACCACGCACGCCATCACCGGCTCCATTGTCGGCACCGGCGCGGCGCGGCGGTCGAGTGCGGTGCGCTGGTCGGTGGCGAGCCGGGTCATCGTGGCATGGTTCGTGACCATCCCCGCCAGCGCGGCGGTGGGTGCGCTGTTCTACATGATCACGCGGGCGTTCTGAGGGCGAGCTGATACCTACCCCGTCCGGCTAGGCAGGCAAGCTGCCAAGCCTTCCGGCCCTCCCGCATGCGGGAGGGCTTTGCGCATCTTCTCCCCTCCCGCTTGCGGGAAGGGCTGGGGGTGGGCCTTTTCTTCACCTCGACACAGCGCCCCCCAGCCACTAGGCCGCTTGTTCAGCCATCCCGAGGAACGCCGTCCCGTGAAGCTCATCATCGGCAACAAGAACTATTCCAGCTGGTCGCTGCGCGGCTGGCTTGCCTGCAAACAGTCCGGCCTACATTTCGACGAGATCACCGTGCCCCTGTTCGGCGAGGAATGGGAAGCCTTCAAGAAGTCCTCCGACGACCTTGCCCCCAGCCACGGCAAAGTGCCGATCCTGTGGGATGGCGAGGCGGTGGTGTGGGATTCGCTCGCCATCGTCGACTACCTTGCCGACAAGGTCGGCCGCGACCGCTTCTGGCCCAAGAACGACGCGGCGCGCGCTATGGCGCGATCGATGGTGGCGGAGATGCACTCCGGCTACCTGTCGCTGCGCCGCAATTGCCCGATGAACATCCGCTCTCGCGTCGAACTGCCGGGGCTGGAGGACGAGACCCGCACCGACATCGTGCGCATCCTCACCCTCTGGGCGGAGGCGCGGGCGCGGTTCGGCAAGGGCGGTCCGTTCCTGTTCGGCACCTTCGGCGCGGCGGACGTGTTCTACGCCCCCGTCGTCAGCCGCTTCCTGACGTACGGCATCGGCGTGCCCGGCTTCGCGCAGGCCTACATGCAGGCGGTGTGGGAGCACGAATGGATGCAGGCCTGGATCGCCGCCGCCGAGGCGGAGGACTGGGTCATCGAACAGTACGAGCACCCGGTGGCCTGATGATGCGCAAAGTTCTCCTTCTCCTCGCCGCTCTTGCGACGATCGTATCCAGCCCGGCTTTCGCCTGGGGCGCGATGGGGCACCGAACCGTGGCGGGCATCGCCATGGCCAACGTTCGCCCTGCCACCCGCGTCGCCATCCGCAAGCTGCTCGCCCACGAGCGCGAGATGGACACGCCCAAGTGCTCGATGCGCACGATCGAGGACGCCGCGACCTGGCCCGACTGCATCAAGGGCGAGCGTTGGCGCTGGGCCTACCAGAATTCCTGGCACTACCACGACCAGCCGGTCTGCGGGACTTTCGACCTCAAGCAACTGTGCCGCGACGGCATGTGCGCCACCGCGCAGATCGAGCGCGACGAGAAGCTGCTGGCCAACCACAAGCTGGCGCCGGTGCTGCGGCTCGAAGCGCTGGTCTTCCTCGTCCACTTCGTCGGCGACATTCACCAGCCTCTGCATATCGGCGAGAACGAGGACCAGGGCGGCAACGCGGTGAAGGCCGATTACGGCGACGCGCCGGGCCGCAACCTGCACTCGATCTGGGACACGACGCTGGCCGAGCGCGCGATCACCTCCGCCCGTCCGCCGCTGGTGCGCGTCTACAGCGCGGCCGAAAAGGCGCGGCTGGCGACCGGCACGCTGGAAGACTGGACCCGCGAGAGCTACGAGATCAGCCGCGACGTGCTCTATCCGCTGGCGTTCGGCGGCAAGCTACCCTGTGACGTCAAGGAGCCGCAGAAGATCGTCTGGACCAACGCTGCGATCGAACAGACGATTCCGATCGTCGATGAACGCATCGAGCGGGCGGGGCTGCGTCTGGCGCAGATGCTCGACAGGGCGCTGGCATAATGGCGTCGTCCCGGACCTGATCCGGGACCGCTGGCCGTGAACAGCCCATCTTGCGGCGCCGGCAGCGAGGTTGTGCCTAAAGATAGCCACCGGTCCCGGATCAAGTCCGGGACGACGAATGGAGCAGTCGTGTCCAAGTCTCCCTCTCACACCCGGGCCTTTCTGCTGCTCGGCCTTGTGATGCTGTTCTGGGCTGGCAATTCGATCACCGGCCGCGCGGTGCGGGACGACATTCCGCCGTTCACGCTCGCGTTCGGGCGCTGGCTCATCGCGGTGCTGATCCTGCTGCCGTTCGCGGCGCGGCAGGCCTGGGCGGAGCGCGCGGCGATAGTCGCGGGATGGCGCTGGATCGCGGCGCTGGGATTCCTCGGCATCGTCTGCTTCAATTCGTTCGTCTACTCCGGGCTACATCATACGAGCGCGGCCAATGCCCTGCTGCTGCAGGCGTCGATTCCGGCTCTGGTACTGGTGCTCGATCGCATGATCTTCGGAACGCGGGCGGGGGTGCTGCACCAGGCGGGCGTCGCACTGTCCACCATCGGCGTCGTCGCCATCGTGTTCCGGGGGGACGTATCCGCGCTGGCGACATTGCGGCTTGGCATCGGCGATGCGCTGGTGCTGTGCGGCGTCGTGGTATGGGGGCTCTACACCGTGCTCCTGCGCAAGCGGCCGCCGATCGCGCCGGCGAGCTTCCTGCTGCTGGTGTTCGTGATCGGCGCGGTGGTCATGGCGCCGCTGGCAGCATCGGAAGCGGCGCGGGGGCTGGTCGTCGCCTGGAGTCCAAAGGTGCTCGCGGCCTTCCTCTACGTTGGCATTTTCCCGTCGGTGCTGGCCTACTTCATCTACAACGCCGCGACCGTGCAATTGGGCGCTGCGCGGGCGGGGCAGGCGATCACGCTGATGCCGCTGTTCGGTGCACTGCTCTCCGCGCTGCTGCTGGGCGAGCGGCTGGAGGGCTACCACTTTCTCGGCATGGCGCTGATCCTCGCGGGGATCGTGCTGTCCGCGGTGGAACTGATGCGCCGGGGTTCCGTCTGAGGCGGTTCAGCCGAGGCGCTTTCGCATCCCTTCCGCCATGCCCGCCAGTGCCTCGCGGCGGGGACGGGCGCGGAGCGCATCGAACATGGTGCGGTAATGCGCGTGCGGCACGAAGGTCGGTCCCTCGCGCACGTTGTCGAGGGCTAGGCGCGCGACTTCGGCCGGGCTTTGCAGGTTGGCGATGCCCTCCATCCCGGCGGTCGCCTCGGTTTCGGTAGCACCCGGGCAGAGCGTCAGCACGTCCACGCCGGTGCCCTGCATCTCTCCCCAGAGCGCCTCGCCCAGCGCCACGACCAGTGCCTTGGTGGCGGAGTATGCGGCCGAGTGCGGGCAGCCGATCAGGCCCTCGACCGAGGCGGTGAAGATCAGACCTCCGCTCGCCCGTGCCTTGAGGCGGGGGATCAGTCCGTGGGCCAGCTGCATCGGCGCGTGGCAGTTGACGGTGAGCATCCGCGCCATCGCGGCCGGGTCCTGCGCCTCGAACGAGCCCTTGATGTTGAAGCCGGCATTGCTGACGACGAGGCCGATGTCGGTGCCCTCGGTCGCCTCGAGTATCCGCGCGGGAGTCGCCGGGTCACCGAGGTCCGCACCGAGCACGGTGGTCCGGGTGCCGTGCGAGGACGCCAGCCGCTCCGCCAGCGCGTCGAGCCGGTCGGTCCGGCGCGCGGTGAGGACGAGGTGGAAGCCCCGGTCGGCTAGTTCCTCGGCGAAGGCGAGGCCGATCCCTGAGGAAGCGCCCGTCACCAGCGCGGTGGGGCCGTAAGTCTCGCGGAATCGGTCGGTCATGCTCTGGTCCTCTCAAGGGGAAAGAAGACCCAAGCCTCAGGGCGGTGTCCAGTTTCCCCGGGGCAACATCGCCGGGACGGACCAGCTTCAGGCGACGGTGAGGAACAGCCCCGCCAGCGCTGCGCTCATCAGGTTCGACAGGCTGCCCGCCGCCAGCGCGCGGATGCCCAGCTTCGCGATGATCGGGCGCTGGTTGGGGGCGAGGCCGCCGGTCACCGCCATCTGGATCGCGATCGAGGAGAAGTTGGCGAAGCCGCACAGCGCGAACGTCACCACCGCTACCGTGCGGGGCGAAAGCAGGCCGTCCTTGCCCAGTTCGATGAACGAGACGAATTCGTTGAGCACGATCTTGGTGCCGAACAGGCCGCCTGCGTGCAGCGCCTCGGTCCAGTCGGGGGTCGCCAGCAGGTAGAAGATCGGCGCGAAGACGTAGCCCAGCAGCGACTGGAACGTCACCCCCTGGAAGCCGAAGAGCCCCGCTGCCCAGCCGACGAAGCCGTTGGCGAGCGCGATCAGCGCCACGAATGCGAGAACCATCGCGCCCACCGCGACCGCCAGCTTCACGCCGGTCTGCGCGCCCTGCGATGCGGCCATGATGATGTTGGCGGGCTTTTCCTCCTCGTGCTCGACGGCTTCGGGCTCGTCGACGTGGACGCCGGGGAGGTGCGTGACGTCGGCGCGGTTCATCGCGGCGGCGGCGGCACCGGCAGGCGGCAGGGTGCTCTCATGGACCTCGGCGTCCGACACGGTGCCGGGCCGCGGATCGGGCATGATCATCTTGGCCATGAAGATGCCGCCCGGTGCCGACATGAAGGCGGCGGCGACGAGGTAGTCGATGCGGATGCCCATCGAGGCATAGGCGGCCAGGATCGTGCCCGCCACGCCCGCCAGGCCCACCGTCATCACGCAGAACAGCTGCGAGGGGTTGAGCGAGGCGAGGTAGGGGCGGATCACCAGCGGCGCTTCGCTCTGGCCCACGAAGATGTTGGAGGCCGCGCAAAGGCTTTCGACCTTGCTGATCCCGGTCACCTTCTCCAGCGCGCCGCCCAGCCAGCGCACCACCAGCGGCATGATCTTCAGATAGTAGAGGATGGAGATCAGCGAGGCGAAGAAGATGATCACCGGCAGCGCCGCGATGGCGAAGCTGGTGCCGCCGATTTCCGGCGAGGCGAGCGGGCCGAACAGGAAGGTCACGCCTTCATGCGCGTAGCTCAGCAGCCCCTCGACGCCCGAGGCGGCGCCGCGCAGCATGCGGTTGCCGAACGGCACGTAGAGCACCAGCGCGGCAAGGCCCGCCTGCAGCGCGAAGGCCGCGCAGACGACGCGCGGGCGGATCGCCTTGCGGTCGGTCGAGAGCAGGAAGGCTGCCGCCATGATGAGAACGATGCCGATCAGGCTGTAGGCGACATGCATCGAGGCGCTTGGCTCCGGGAGAGGAAGGGGGGAAACAGCCGCCGACCCTAGAGGCGCGAGGGACGCAGGGCTAGAGGGTTTCGCGGCAGGTGTCCCGCAAGGTGACAGGTTTACACGGTTTACACTGTCCAGGGCGAAGAAGGTGTCACTTTGCGACGGGGCAGGAGCGTGATTGGCGCAAATGCGTGAGTGCGGGTGTCACCTTGTGCGTGAAAAGTGTCACCTTGGGGCAGCGATGTGTCACCTTGCAGGGCATCGGGTGTAACCTTGTGGCCGGGGGACGGGCGACGGGAATAGTACGCGGCGGCGCCCTTGTAGGAAAGCTACCCGGCCTGTCGCTTCATCTCCAGATAGGCCGCCTCGCGCGCTTCGGCGTCCAGCGACAGGAGGTATCTACTGGCCTCCTTGTAAGTCAGGAACGGCTTGTCATCCGCGACGACAGGCTCGGTGCGGCCGTTGTAGAGGCGGCGCAGCAGGCGGCGCTGGGGGCGGGTGAGGGCATTGTCTTCGTCTTCGGTCATGGCGAGGCGGCTAGCACGGCGGCTAGACGATAGCGATGACCCCGCCGCATCCTCCCCGTTGCGCAGCGATGGGGAGGGGGACAGCCGACGCAGTCGGTGGTGGAGGGGTCGGAAAGCCCCTCCGTCAGTCGCTGCGCGCCTGCCACCTCCCCATCGCTTCGCGACAGGGAGGATGCGATGGGGCTCGCATTTTCTCCACCGAACCCTAGTCCAACGCCGCTTTGCCCGTTACAGGGAGGCGATGGATCGACCCGTCACTGCGCCTGCGCCCATCATCACCCGCTCGCTTTTCGTCTTCTCGCTGCTCTACGGCGGCCTCGTCGTGCTGGCGGGAGTGCTGGGGACCAAGCTGGCTTCGCTTGGCCACTGGCCGGTGCTGGGCGACCTCGCGGTCGAATCGGGGATCTTCGCGTTCCTGTTGCTGGTGGTGCTCTCCAGCGCCATCGCCGAACTGCACGGACCGGACACCGCCAACAAGCTGGTGCGCTTCGGGTTCATCCCGCTGATCGTCTCGATGCTGCTGCTGACCTTCGTGATCCACGTGGTCCCGCCGGCTGCGTTCTGGGGCGACCAGGAGGCCTATGCTCGCCTGCTGGGGCAGGGCGCGCGGATGCAGTTCGCCGGGCTGATCTCCTACGGCGTGTCGCAGACGCTGAACGTCCTGATCTTCTCGAAGCTGTCGCAAGCTGGCGGCAAGCTGTTGCTGGTGCGCGCGTGGATCGCCTCGATGCTCTCGCAGGTGATCGACACGGTGCTGTTCATCACCATTTCCTTCGTCGGAACCGGCCTGCCGATCGTGCAGATCATGGAGGGCCAGATCATCTCGAAGCTGGTGCTCTCGACGATCATGGTGCCGCCGTTCATCTGGTTCTTCGTGAAGCTGGGCAGGAAACTGGATTCCTGAGCCGATAAACGGCACGATTACGCCGAAAAAATCACGTTAAGCGGGTTCAAAATTGCGCGTGGGGGCGTATTAGCGCCCTCATGTCGAATCCGCACCACCCCGCCCTGCTGGCCAAGGCCGAAACCCTCGTCGATGCGCTGCCCTACATGCAGCGATATGCGGGGCGCACGTTCGTGGTCAAATACGGCGGCCACGCCATGGGCGATCCCGAAAAGGCGGTGGACTTCGCCGAGGACGTGGTGCTGCTGAAGGCGGTGGGCATCAACGTCGTCGTCGTGCACGGCGGCGGGCCGCAGATCGGCGCGATGCTCAAGAAGGTCGGCGTCGAGAGCCAGTTCGTCGATGGCCTGCGCATTACCGACAAGGCGACCGCCGAAGTGGCCGAGATGGTGCTGTCAGGCGCGATCAACAAGGAAATCGTCGGCTGGATCGCCAAGGCCGGCGGCAAGGCCATGGGCGTCTCCGGCAAGGACGGCGGCATGGTCACCGCGCGCAAGGTCTCGCGCACCCGCAAGGACCCCGACAGCCTGATCGAGCAGGTGGTCGATCTCGGCTTCGTGGGCGAGCCCGAACACATCGACACCCGCGTGATCGAGACGATCTCGGGCGCGGGGATGATCCCGGTCATCGCCCCGATCGCGGCCGGACCGGACGGCGGCACCTACAACGTCAACGCCGACACGATGGCGGGCGCCATCGCCGCGGCGCTGGGTGCATCGCGCCTGTTCCTGCTGACCGACGTGCCCGGCGTGCTCGACAAGCAGGGCGAACTGCTGACCGACCTGACCCCCGCCGCGATCGCGGGCCTGAAGGAAGACGGCACCATCTCGGGCGGCATGATCCCCAAGCTGGAGACCTGCATTCACGCGGTCGAGGCGGGTTGCGAGGCGGCCGTCGTCCTTGACGGACGGGTTTCGCATGCCATGTTGCTGGAAATATTCACGCAGGAAGGTGCAGGTACGCTCATCCGGGCGGGCTGAACTACCCTTGCGAGGGGGATCAAGGAACTGAAAGGCGTCTCGAAGCACATGCGCACCAAAGCTGCACTCGCCGTCCTGCTCTCCGGCTCGTTGCTGGCCCTTGCCGCCTGCGGTAAGGCGGGAGAGGACCCGGCCGTGCTCGACAGCGCAAGTGCGGCGGCGGATGCCGGCGATGCCGTGGTCGATGTCGGTCCGGTGGACGGCGCGACGTCCGTGGCCGCGCCTGCCGCAAGCACCCTCGACACCGCCGCCCTGACCGAGCGCCGCGATCCCGAACGACTGCTGCGCTACTACGTCAGTGCCGTGCGCATCGGCGACTGGAACGCCGCGGCTCAGGCCTGGAGCCTCGATGCCGAGATGACGGCGCAAAAGCTGCAGGGCGAATTCGGCGGTGCCAAGCCTCGCCTCGCGGTCGGCAAGGGCGACATGGAAGGCGCGGCGGGCTCGCTCTATTACGAGGCGCCGATCGTCGTGGACTTCGGCGACGGGCGCACCTCGAAGCGCGGGACCATCGTTCTGCGCCGCGTGAACGACGTGCCGGGCGCCAGCGGCAGCCAGCTCAACTGGCGGATCGAGCGGACTTCGACGCTTACGCAGTAATATTGCCCACCCCGTCCGGCTAAGCCGCTGCGCGGCCAAGCCTTCCGGCCCTCCCTCCTTCGACGGGCTCAGGATGAGCGGGAGAGCAGAACACGGGCTCTCATTCCCCTCCCGCTTGCGGGAGGGGGCAGGGGTGGGCTTTAACCGCTTACGACCCTTGCCCACCGGCCACCCGCTCGGCTATCAGCGCGCGCAGAACCATGCCGCATGTGCGAACGTGCTGTCCCAACGTCATTCTAGGAGCCGGCCTTGCTGTTCCTCACCATTTTCCAGATCGTCAGCTACCTGATCGACATCATCGTCTTCGTGGTGATCGTGCAGTTCGTGCTCGGGCTGCTGATCGCGTTCAACGTGGTCAACATGCACAACCAGTTCGTGTCGGCGGTCTATACCGCGCTGAACGCGATCCTCGAGCCGCTGCTGCGGCCGATCCGCAAGATCATGCCCAACACCGGCGCGATCGACTTCTCGCCGATGGTGCTGATCATCGGTCTCAAGATCCTGCAGATCATCTTCGGCAACCTTGCCATGGCGGGTTACTGATGAGCCAGGTCATCGACGGAAAGGCTTTCGCCGAGGGCCTGCGCGCCCGCGTCGGCACCGCTGCGGTGGGCTTCGAGGCGAAGAGCGGCCGCAAGGCGGGCCTCGCCGTGGTGCTGGTGGGCGAGGACCCGGCCAGCCAGGTCTACGTGCGCAACAAGGGCAAGCAGACGCTCGCGGCGGGCATGAACAGCTTCGAGCACAAGCTGCCCGCAGACACGTCCGAAGCGGATCTGCTGGCCGTGGTCGAGCAGCTCAACAATGACCCGGCGGTGGACGGCATCCTCGTCCAGCTGCCGCTGCCCGCGCACATGAACGAGCAGAAGGTCATCGCCACGATCAACCCGGACAAGGACGTCGACGGCTTCCACGTCGTCAACGTTGGCCGTCTGGCGACCGGCCTGCCGGGCTTCGTGCCCTGCACGCCGCTGGGCTGCGTGATGCTGCTGAAGGACCGGCTGGGTTCGCTCTCGGGTCTCGACGCGGTGGTGATCGGGCGCTCCAACATCGTCGGCAAGCCGATGGCGCAGCTGCTGATCGCGGAAAGCTGCACTGTCACTGTCGCGCATAGCCGCACCAAGGATCTGCCCGAGGTGGTGCGCCGCGCCGACATCGTGGTGGCGGCGGTCGGCCGTCCCGAGATGGTCAAGGGCGACTGGCTCAAGCCCGGCGCGACTGTGATCGACGTGGGCATCAACCGCGTTCCCGGCGCCGAGGAAGGCAAGACGAAGCTCGTCGGCGACGTCGATTTCGCCTCGGCCGCCGAAGTCGCGGGAGCGATCACGCCGGTTCCGGGCGGGGTCGGGCCGATGACCATCGCGGTACTGCTGCGCAACACCATCGTCGCCGCGCACCGCAATGCCGGGCTCGCCTTCGACGAGACTGCCCTTTGAAGCGGATCGCGCTCGGTCTGGCGCTGGTAGCGGTTTTCGCTGCGTCAGCCCAGACCGATGCGCGGCCCAAGCGCCGCCTCCCGCCCGGTACGGGAACGGCCAACCCCAGCGCCCTCGTTGCCGAGGAGATCGCCTTCGCCCGGCTCGCGCGCGAGAAGGGTCAGTGGAAGGCGTTCCGCGAATTCGCGGACGATACCGCGATTATGTTCGTGCCGCAGGAAGTGCAGGCGCAGGACTGGCTGAAGAAGCAGGCCGATCCCGCCGCTCCCGTGCAGTGGGAGCCGCATCAGGTCTGGATGAGCTGCGACGGCACGCTGGGCGTAACCAAGGGCGCCTGGCAGCGCCCGGACGGCTCGGTCGGCTGGTACACCACGATCTGGCAGCGCCAGAAGAAGGGCGAGTATCGCTGGGTCCTCGACCACGGCGACACCCTGCCGAGCGCTTTGCCGGAGCCCGACATGCTCACCGCGCGGGTTGCGAAATGCGGCCGCCGCCCCGATGCGCCGCCGCCGGGTACGCCGCCTGCGGACGCGCGCACTTTCACCGGGGGCAACTCGCTCGACGGCACCTTGCGCTGGCACGTCACGGTCATGAGCGCCAACGATGCCCGCACCGTCAGCGTACAACTGTGGAATGGTACGCAATTCGACACGATCGTAGAGGACAAGGTGACGCCGCAAGGTTAGGGTAGGGCGAATGTACGAGCTTTTCCTCAGCGCCTTCGTCACGCTCTTCGTCGTCATCGATCCGCCGGGCTGCGCGCCTATCTACGCCGGGCTCTCCGCCGGGGCGAGCCGCGCGCAGGCGATCTCCATGGCGACCCGCGCCTGCGTGATCGCGGCGATCATCCTCGTGGTCTTCGCGCTGTTCGGCAAGACGCTGCTGAACGCGCTGCACATCGAACTCGATGCCTTCCGTATCGCGGGCGGCATCATGCTGTTCATGATCGCCATCGACATGGTCTTCGAGAAGCGCACCCAGCGGCGCGAGGAGCGGGCCGAGAAGATCATCGCCCACAACGCCGCCACGCCCGAGATCGAGGACGTCTCCGTCTTCCCGATGGCGATGCCGATGCTGGCGGGGCCGGGCTCGATCGCGACGATGATGCTGCTGACCAGCCGCGCGCACGGCACCGAGCAGACGCTGACGATCCTGGGCGCGATGATCGCTGTGATGCTGCTCGCCTTCGCCGCGCTTGCTGCTGCCGGGCCGCTGATGAAGGTGCTGGGCGACAAGGTGGAGGCGGTGATCACCCGCCTGCTTGGCGTGCTGCTGGCGGCGCTGGCGGCGCAGTATGTGATCGACGGGGTCAAGGCGACGCTGCTTTCTGCATGACCGGGGGCGTGATCCAGACCGCCGCCGTCTACCTCCTTGCCGCACTGGCCGAGATCGGTGGCTGCTTCGCGTTCTGGGGCTGGTTGCGGATGGGCAAGCCGGTCTGGTGGCTTGTGCCGGGCTGCGTCTCGCTGGTGATCTTCGCCTGGCTGCTGACGCTGGTGGACACCTCGCAGGCGGGCCGGGCCTATGCGGCTTACGGCGGCATCTACATCACCTCGGCGCTGCTGTGGCTATGGCTGGTCGAGGGCGTGCGACCGGACCGCTGGGACATGGGCGGCGCGCTGCTCTGCCTTGCCGGGGCGGCGGTGATCCTGCTGGGGCCGCATAAGGGCTGAGGGCGCGGTTCATCGGGCGTTCAGGCCCCGCACAGACACTTCGGTAGTTCCTGCGTGGAGATCGCCGATGACCCTACGCTATCTGCCGCTCGCCTTTCTTGTCCTGTCGCCAGCGACCGTCATGGCGCAGATCGTCGCCGACGAGCCTGCCGGAGCGCGGGTGGATACGCCGTCCGCCGTAACCGGCACGTATGGCCCGGACCTGCGCGAGACCTGGCGCAATATCGAGAGGGGCCGTGACGCGGGGCAACTTTCCAGGCCGCAAGCAAAGGCCTTTCGCAAGGAAGCGCGCCAGACAAATGCGCTGGCCGAGCGCTATTCCCGCGATGGCCTGACGGAGTCCGAGGCGCGCGAACTCGACATGCGGGCGCGGGCGCTCGACAGCCTCGTCGGCGCAGCGCGCAGCCGTAATCGCGTGAAGTAGCGTACACTTATCCTCCCTGTCGCGCAGCGATGGGGAGGGGGACCGCTCGCGTAGCGAGTGTGGTGGAGGGGGAAAACCCCTCCGTCAGCCCTACGGGCTGCCACCTCCCCACTGCTTCGCAACAGGGAGGATTCACGGGTTCGCTCATTCATCGCCCCCGCGCCTTGCCGCTTGGATAGCTGCCTCTAATCTCCAGCCGGATCACAAGACGGGGGGAGAAGGCTGCATGACCGGCAGGCTGGAATTCAGCTACCTCTACGATTTCCGCAATCCGGCCCCGTGGCGCCGTCCGCCCGAAGCGCTCTACGCCGAAATCCTCGACGTGGTCGCGGAAACCGAAGCGTTGGGCTTCGACGGCGCCTTCGTGCCCGAGCACCATCTCGCCGAGGACGGCTACATGTCCTCGCCGCTGGTGGCGCTCGCCGCGATGGCTGCACGCACGCGGCGGATGCGGCTGGGCACCGGCATCGCGCTTGCCCCTCTCTACGAGCCGCTGCGGTTCGCACAGGACTGCGCGGTGCTCGACAGTCTGTCCGGCGGACGGCTGCAACTGGGGCTCGCGATCGGCTATCGTGCGCGGGAGTACGCGGCGCACGGGCTGGATTTCACCAAGCGCGGCGCCCGGTTCGACGAATTCCTGGAGATCGTGCGCCGCCTTTGGTCCGGCGAGACGGTAGACTTCGAAGGCCGCTTCTTCACTCTTCACGGCGCCAAGGCCGGGCCGCTCTCAAGCCGGGGGCATATCCCGCTCTACATCGGCGGCTTCGCGCCCAAGGCGATGGAGCGGGTTGCGCGGCACGGCCTTGGCTACTTCGGCAATCCCGAGATCTGGCCGCTCTACCGCGAGAAACTGGAAGCGGCGGGCAAGGACCCAGCCGATGCACGCATCTGGATACAGGGCCTGATGCTGGTCGTCGCCGAGGACAAGGCGGCGGCGCTGGAGGAACTGGCGCCCCATTTTCACCACGTCAACAACAGCTACGGCGCCTGGATGAACGAGGATAGGGCGATTGGCCTGGACGGTCCGACGATCCAGCCGATGAGCCTCGATGCCTTCAAGGCCAGCGGCATCCTGCAGATCCTGACCCCGTCCGAGGCGGTCGCCTACTTCCACCGCCTGCTGGAAAAGGCCCCAGTCGAGCAATTCACGATGATGATGCCGCCCGGCCTTCCGGCGGAGCGCTTCCTCGCTTATGCGGGGCTCTTCGCGCGGGAGGTGCTCCCGCATTTCCAGTGAGGGCTTGCGTGATCGAGGATGCGGAGAAGGACGGCGAGCGCCGGGGCGGGTCGCCGCAGTCGGTCACCCGGGTCATCCGCCTGCTCGAAGCCCTCTGCGTCAGCAGCGAGCCGGTGTCGCTGGCCGATCTCAGCCGCCGTCTGAAGACCCCGAAGAGCAGTCTTGCGGCGCTGCTGCGCGGGCTGGCGGACGAGGATCTCGTCGTCGCGGCCGATGGCGTCTGGCGGCTCGGTCCGGGCGCTTTCGGCCTCGGCAGCGCGCTGACCGAGGCGCGGCGGCGGCTGCAAAGCTCCGACCTCGTGCGCGACGGGATGCGGCGGCTGGCCGCGCGCAGCGGGGAGACCGTGCTGCTGGCAGTGGGCGACCATGACGGCGACATGGTCACGTACGTGGACCTCGTGGAGAGCCGCAACGTGGTGCGCTATTCGGTCTCGATCGGGGACAGGCGGCCGCTCTACGCGACGGCGGCGGGGCGGGTGCTCCTGTCCATGTGTTCGCCCTCGGCGGTCGATGCCTACCTCAAGCGCGTGACGCTGACGCGGCTGGCGCCGGGGACCGAGATCGACCCCGCCGCGCTGGCGCTGGCAGTCGAGCAGGCCCGCGCGAAAGGGTGCGCCCAGACTGTCGATCAGGCGGCCGAGGGCGTCACCGGTACGGCCTGCGTGGTGCGCGATGCGGCGGGCGGGGTCGTCGGCGCGCTGGTTGCCGCCGCGCCCAGCGCGCGCGCGGCGGGGCGGCTTGAAGAACTCGTCCGGTTGGTGCGGGACGAGGCCGCCGCGATCTCGCGCAGTCTGGGGTTCAGGTAGGGCGCGCCCGTTTCATGTCATGTCGTCCTATCCGCGAAGGCAGTCGGCCCGCGGGCATGGTTCACCGCTTGCGCACGAACTCCGCGCGCAGCACCAGCCCCTTGATGCCGGGATAGCGGCAGTCGATCTCCTGCGCATCGCCGGTCAGGCGGATCGCGGGGATCACCGTCCCGCGCTTCAGCGTCTGGCCTGCGCCCTTGACGTCGAGGTCCTTGATCAGCGTCACCGAATCGCCGTCGGCGAGCACATTGCCGACCGCGTCGCGGACTTCCACGGCATCGGCCGCCGCGCGCTTCGCCGTCAGTTCCGAGGCAGGCAGCCATTCGCCGCTGTCCTCGTCGTAGACATAATCCTCGTCGTCGCTTGCCATGATCCATTCTCCTGATGCCTTTGCGCCCTTGGCAGCGCGACGCGCGTTTGACCAGCAGCATGCCGCCTTCGCAGCATCGCGCGCCGGTGCTACGGTGCCGGTTCTCAAGGAGGGCCACGCATGCGCAACCCGACCACCGAATGGATGAAGCTCGCCCACGACAGCTACTGGCTCTGGGCGGAATCGCTCATGGTCATGGGCATGCGCACCAGCGATATGATGACCGGCAAGGGCAGCGACCGCGAAAATGCACTGATGGTGTCGGAAAAGGTCAGGGCGGCCGCCGAAGTGGGCATGATGCTGGCGACGTCGAGTGCATCTCCGAAGACCGCCGGAAAGGCCGTGCGCCATTACCGCCGCAAGGTCACCGCAAACCGTAAACGCCTCGCCCGGAAGAAATCATGAGTGTTCATATCGGCATTGGCGGCTGGACTTACGAGCCATGGCGCGGGCTGTTCTATCCCAAGGGCCTCACCCAGTCGCGCGAACTGGCCTACGTCGGCGAGCACCTGACCGGCACCGAGATCAACGCCACCTTCTATCGCGGCCAGAGCGCCGCCAGCTTTGCCAAGTGGCGCGACGCGGTGCCCGGCGGCTTCCGCTTCGCGCTCAAGGGCAGCCGGTACTGCACCAACCGCAAGGACTTGTCCGAGGCGGGCGAGAGCGTGGCGCGGTTCATGGCGCAGGGGCTGGTCGAACTGGGCGACAAGCTCGGCCCGATCAACTGGCAGCTTGCCGCCACCAAGAAGTTCGATGCGGCCGAGATCGCCGCCTTCCTCGCCCTGCTGCCCGCCAGCCACGAGGGCCTGACGGTGCGCCACGCGATCGAGGCAAGGCACGAGAGTTTCGACGATTCGGCCTTCTTCGACTTGTGCCGCAAGGCCGGGGTAGCGGTGGCGCTGGCCGATTCGCCCAAATATGCAGTGCTGGATGCGACGGACTGCGCTCCGTTCGTCTACGCCCGCCTGCAGAACGCGCAAAGCGAACTGGAACAGGGCTATCCGGACGAAGACCTCGACACATGGGCAAAGCGTGTCGGCGACTGGACCGGACAAGGCCGCGAAGCATTTGTCTTTTTCATCAATGGCGCGAAGGAGCGGGCGCCTGCTGCGGCAATGAAGCTGATCGAGAAAGTCGGGCGCTGAGGATGCTGCAGGGTGCGACGCCGACAGTCCCGGGAGCGCGAGGGTAATAACCCTCGCATTTTCTTACCCTTGGCATCTTTGTCGATCGCCCCGGCAACCTGAGCGATTGCGATCCGTTTCGGCTATCATGAAACGGATTGCCGCGCTCGCCGCTCTCGTCCTGCTGCCCCTCGCCGCCTGCTCGTCCGGGCCGGAGGAGCCGAGTGTAACCGCTTCCGCGAGCGAGGAGGCTCTGGCCAGCGAGGCCGCGCCTTCGGAGGCTGCGCCCGCCGTCGCTCCGGCGAGCGACCCTAAAGTGCTTGGCTTGGAAGGGCTGGGTGACCTGAAGATCGGTCAGCCGGTGCCCAAGGGCAGTTCCTGGGCGTCACGCGGCGCACAGGAAAGCGACAGTTGCACGGCGATCAGCTCGCCTGACTACCCCGGCGTCTATGCCATCGTCACCGAGGGCAAGGTGCGCCGCATCACGCTGGGCGCGAATTCCACGGTCAAGCTGGCCGAGGGTATCGGCGTCGGCGCGACCGAGGGCGACGTGAAGAAGTGGTTCGCCGGTTTCCGCGAGGAGCCGCACAAGTACGAGGCCGCGCCCGCCAAGTACCTGACCGCTCCCAATGCCCGCCCGGGAGAATGGGCGCTGCGCTTCGAGATCAAGTCTGACGGCAAGGTCGGCCTGATCCATGTCGGCGAGATGCCGGTGCTGGCCTATGTGGAAGGCTGTGGCTGAGGGGTTTCCCCGGGTCGTGCCGCCGGGCATGGTCGGGCGATGAACCACTACCTGCTGATCTATCACCTCGCGCCCGGTTACCTCGAGCGCCGGGCCGAATTTCGCGCCGCGCATCTGGACCTCGCATGGCAGGCGGCCGAGCGCGGCGAACTGTTGCTTGGCGGCGCGGTCGAGGATCCGCTCGATACGGCGATGCTGCTGTTCGCCGGCGAGGGGCCGGAAGCTGCGGAGGCTTTCGCCGAGGCCGACCCTTATGTGACCGAGGGCTTGGTCGAGCGCTGGAACGTCCGGCGCTGGGTGACCGTCGTGGGCAAAGAGGCTTCGGCTCCGGTGAGGCCGTGAGCGAACTGGCGATCCGCAGCCGCCGAGCCGCCTTCAACAGGGCCATTGCGGACGGCGATGCGGCGGCGATCGGGCCAATGCTGGCGCGCGACTGCGTCATGGTTACCGGCACCGACAGCGCCGTGATCGCGGGCCGGATGGCGCAAGTGAAAGTCTGGCGGCGTGAGTTCGGCCATTCCGGGCGGATGGTCTATGTTCGCACGTCCGAAAGCGTGGCCATTTCTTCCGCCGAGCCGATCGCCATGGAGCACGGACGCTGGTACGGAACGCAAGGTGGTTCGGAAATTCCCGGAGCCTCGGGCACTTACGCCGCCAAGTGGCGCGAAGTGGCGGGAGAATGGGTAATCGAAGCCGAAATCTTCGTGACGTTTTCGTGACGGGGTGTGACGCATGGCATGAAATCGTTTCCTAAGGCGGGTGAGTTCGATTAAGGAGCCGCCCGCAACCCGGCGCGCCGGTCGAGCGCTCCGGGCAATTCCCGAGGATGTTCGATGCCTGGCAGCCGGCTCTCCGGACCGCGCGCAATCCTTGCGTGCGGCGGGGGCATAAGGACGTGTCGATGAAGCAGGATGTCGCCGGAGAAGCTCTGCTGCGTGATACCGGCAAGCTCTGGGTCGAGGCCGGATCGGTGATCGCGCTGCGCACCGCCCGCATCGGCTGGGGCGATCCTCTGGCGGGCGACGAGATGGTCCGCATGGTCACCGAAAAGGTCTGGGCGGGCTGGGAAGTCGGCATGGCGCTGGCGACCGGGCAGTTCGGGCACGATCCCGAGACGGTGTGCCGCCGCACGGTGAACCACTATCGCCGCGCCGTGCGCAAGAATCTGCGCCGCCTTTCGGCGAACGATCAGGCCTGATCCAAATCCTTCCGTCGGCCTCTGTCCCTCAGGGCGTGTTCTCGGCCGACAGTACGTCCTGAGCTGCATCGGCGGCGCGCGCTGCTGCGTCGGCAGCGGCGTCTGCACGAGGGGCTGCCGGTGACTGGGCCGGTGACCGGTCTGGTGCCGGCTGGCTACCCTCCGCAGCGTAGCCCTCGCCTTGATAGGGAGCATGGCTGCCGTATTGGCGACGTTCCCAGGCGCCATCGTCATAGTCGTCCGGCGGGCCGTAACCGTAAGGCGCGTAGTGCTGCTGCGGTTCGGGCGGCATCGGCGGTCCGGCGTCGTCGGAGCCCCGACCGAAGGGCCAGGCGGGAGAATTGAGGGCGGACAGGCCCTCGTCCAGCCACGAGCGCCGGGCAGGCGAGCTGTCTTCCATGGTGGCGGAGCGATGCGATTGGGGCTGGGAGAATCGCGGCATCGCGCCGGTCGTCATGACGGCGAAGGCCGCGCCGGCGATACCGCCGACCACCAGCAAAAGGGCGAACTTGGCTCCACTCATCGGCTCGGGCCACGGCTGTCTTGCATGATGGCGGGGTATCCCGTCGCAGCTGTCGGCCTGCTGAACGCAAAGAAAAAGGCGCCGTCCCGCACGGAGGGGGACGGCGCCTGGTTCGGCGCTCAGCGGCTACCCGGGCGTTGGGAGAGGAGGACTGCCCGGAAGAAGCGCGAGCGCGCGATCAGTATGCCCGATCGGTAGCTCGATTACTCGCCGAGGTGCAGCTTGGCGGCTTCGGCGGTCGTGAACGAGACGTAACGGCTGTTGTAGGTGCCGGTCACGCGGCCGCCCTTGACGTAGAGGCGGAAGGGGATGCCCGCCGAGGTCGCGCCGTCGATCACGGTAACCTTGCCCTTCTGGGCAGTGGTGTAGTTGTAGTTGACGCCTTCGTGCGAGAATTCGCGGCTGTCGTCGGCCTGGGCGACGGCGGGAACGGCGAGGAGAGCAACGGCGGCAGAGGCGAGAACAGTCTTGAACATGGCAAAATCCTTAGATTCTGGATGAGGCTGGATCGCCTCGGGCGACGTTTATCTTGTGCGCTGCAGCAAAAGCGGATGTTGAACGGGAGTGCAATTTCAATACCCGAACCGGGTGTTGCAAGTTTTGCAATCATCGGACAATGTGCCTGATTTTTAAGCAAATCGGCGTTGCCAGGCGCGAAGAAAAAACAAGCATGACCGCAAATTCATCATCGTCGGGTCAGGGAATCAGCCGAATCACACCGGCGGCCTGTCGAATCGCATGCGAAAGTTTGCCCGCCGGCCGGGAGAGGCGTACCGTGCAACTCATGTCGAGCATCAGACCGTACCGGGCGAGCGCACTGCTGGCCATTTTCGCAGTTGCAGCATGTCATTCCGCTTCGGACGGGTTGCCCGGTGATCCTGCCGATCATCGGCCGTGGAACGGCATCGCCGTCACGGAGACCGTGCACTTCGTCGGTACGGAGCCGTTCTGGGGCGGGCAGGTCGCGTCCTCGCGCCTGACGTATACAACCCCGGATAATGCCGAAGGCGAAACAGTGCCGGTCACCCGCTTCGCCGGTCGCGGCGGGGTTTCGTTCAGCGGAAAGCTGTCGGGCGGTGCGGCGACGCTGGCGGTCACGCCGTCGGTCTGCAGCGACGGCATGTCGGACACGCGCTATCCCTTTACCATCACCTTGCAGATCGGCGAGGAAACGCGGCAGGGCTGCGGCTGGACCGACCGCAGCCCGCGCACGGGCAGCAATTAGTCGCCGAGCGACTTTTCGAGCGTGATCTCGCAGTTCAGGAGCTTGGAGATCGGGCAGCCGGCCTTGGCTTCGTCGGCGATGCTGGCGAAGTCCTCGGGCGTGATGCCGGGTATGGACGCGGTGAGAGTCAGGGCCGACTTGGTGACGGAGAAGCCGTCGCCGTCCTTGTCGAGCGTGACCGTGCACTGGGTGTCGAGGGTGCCTTCGGCGTGCCCTGCGCGGGCGAGCGCGAAGCTGGTCGCCATGGTGAAGCAGGCGGCGTGCGCGGCGGCGATCAGTTCCTCGGGGTTGGTGCCGGGCTGGCCTTCGAAGCGGGTGCCAAAGCCGTAGGGCTGGTCTGACAACACGCCCGAGCGCGTGGTGATCGAGCCCTTGCCGTCCTTGCCGAGACCGACATAACGGGCGGAAGCGGTATTGGTGGTCATGTCGAGGTTCCCCTGGTGCTGATGCTACTGCTGGCGGGCCGAAGTGGCGCTGGCTGCAACGCCGGGGCTCTGTACAGGTTCCGAAAGTCTGCCGCGTGACGATGCCGCAGCGGGTTTGGCGAGCCTCGCGTTGCAGCACGAGGCTACGCCCGGGCGATGCTTCCTGGAAGAGCCTTTTACGCCTTGGCACCGGGCAGGGGGCGCGGCGCCCTCACATCCCGCCGAAAGCGGGGCTGATGCCCGTGATACCATGCGGTACACCAATCGTTGCGCACCGCAAAAAGCGCAGAAATCCTAAGCTTCTTGAGGATTGTTCGCTTTGTCGCGGTGGGTGCGCATGGTACCTCTCGGCTTGTGAGATGACGGCCCGCGACGACGGTGCCGCACCGGAAGAGGATAGTTGTCATGAAGCGATTCCTGACAGCATTGCAGGTAGGGTTTGCCCTGTCGGCAATGGCTTTCCCGTCAGCAATGGCGATGACCGGAACCGGTCACGCTGCCGAAGTGTCCGTCGAGGCGGATGCGATGACCGGTGCGTACTACATGCGCGACAGCCTGGTTCCCCGAGCGGACGATCTCGCCCTGCTCCAGCGCAAGCCCGCGCTCTACCTTGCCAGTTTCAACGACGGCATGGCGACGGTGGCCTATTCGCTGGAGAAAGGGCGGATCGTCTACCGGGTGGTCACCGGTGAGATCGGGGATGGTGCCCGGGCCGAGATCGACCGCGCGCTGGTCCGTCTGCAGCGCAAGGTCGCATGACGGTATAAAAAGAGAAGACGCAGGGAGAACGCGCGCGAAGGTCGGCTGGGCCTTCGCGCAGAGCCGAGGGAAGGGGAGAAGCGCAAGGCGCGGCGGGTAGCCACCACCGCCGCGTCTTGTTGCTATGTGCTCAGGCGCGCGCCTTCTGGCGGATCAGGCGCACGTAGGTATCGGCGACGGCCTGGTTTATGCGGTCCCAGCTGAACTCGCCGGCACGCGCGACGCCGGCGGCGCCATGGGCGCGCCGCAGTTCGGTATCTTCGATATAGCCTTTCAGCGCTTCGGCGAACTGGTGCACGGCGCCGGGCGGGATCAGGCGGCCCGAGACGCGGTCGTCGACGAGGCTCTGGCTGCCGGTGGCGGCCGCTGCGACGACGGGCAGCCCGCAGGCCATCGCCTCGAGCGTGACGTTGCCGAAAGTCTCGGTGACCGAGGGGTTGAACAGCACGTCCATCGAGGCGACCGCGCGGCCGAGCTCGGCGCCGCCCTGGAAGCCGACGAAGGCAGCGCCGGGAAGACGTTCCTCGAACCATTCGCGGGCAGGCCCCTGGCCGATCACCAGAACCTTGTGGGCGATGCCCTTGCGGCGCAGTTCGTCGAGCGTGTCCGAGAACACGTCTAGCCCCTTTTCCATCACCAGACGGCCGAGGAAGCCGATGGCGACTTCATGGTCGGCGATGCCGTGGCTGCGGCGCCATTCGAGGTCGCGGCGGCCGGGGTTGAATATCTCGTGATCGACGCCGCGCGACCAGATCGAGACATCGTAGTTCATGCGCTGCTCGCGCAGGAGCTGCGCCATGCTTTCCGAAGGCGCGACAAGGGCGTTGCAGCGGCGATAGAAGCGGCGCAGGATCGCCTCGACCACCGGCTCGCCCCAGGCCATGTTGTAGTAGCGCAGGTAGGTTTCGAACCGGGTATGGACCGAGGACAGCACCGGAATGGTCCGGTTGCGTGCCCAGGTCACCGCCTGGTGGCCGACCGGGTCGGGCGAAGAGACGTGCACCACATTCGGCGCGAACTTCGCGAGGTCGCGGCGGGCCTTGCCCGAGATCGAGAACGGAACGCGGTATTCCGGACGTCCGGGAATCGCGAAGGAACGCACGCTGATAAGATCGCCGGTCGGCTCGAACGCGGGCTCGGCCACGGTCGGCGCGTAGACGCGAACTTGCGCGCCCTGGCGCAGGAGGTAGCCGACGAGACGATTGAGCGCTTGGTTGGCGCCGTCGCGGACGTAGTTGTAGTTGCCCGAGAACAGGGCGATGCGCAGATCTGCGGTGTCCATGATGGAGCGCCCCATAGCCGCCCCGGCCGCACTTGGCGAGGGTGCATGATGAGGCGCTCCCCGATGGATTTCATGGCCGTATGCATTGGGGGCGAGGGAGGCCGCGAACGGTCTGCCATCGATCGGGCAGCCGTCCGCGGAAAGCATCGCAGCTATGCTTCAGCGACGATAATCGCGGTCGCGCCAGCGGCGGTCGTCTCGCCGGTCGTCTCTGCGGTCATCGCGGCGATCCCAGCGTCCGTCACGGCGATCCCAGCGGCGATCGTCACGACGGTCCCAGCGATCCCGACGATCGTATTGCCTGTCCCGGCGCCAGTCGCGGCCACGGTCCCAGCGATTGCCGCCGTCGCGCCAACGATCACGATACCACGGCGAATAGTCCCGGTCGTAGTAGCGATCGCGATAATAGCGGTTGGGGTAGCCGTCGTAGTAATAATAATACCCGGGACGGTCGCGCACGGTGACGTAGCGGCGCGAGCCCCAGTAGCCGCGATCGTAGTAATTGCGATCACCGCGGTCGGCGATCGCGGCGCCGAGGGCAAGGCCGATCACGCCCGCACCGATGGCAATGGCGGCAGTGTCGTCACCGCGCCCGTAGTAGCGGTCTCGCGCCTGGGCTGGCGATGTGGTCACCAGCACCGAGGCGGCGAGTGCGGCCCCCAGCGCGAGTTTTTTCCCGAAGGATTTCAAATTTATACTCATGACGTGACGTCTCCCTTTCCGGGCCGACCGGGTAACGGCGGTAGCGGTGGGCACGCTGGAAACATGGGCCGGATGGACTGAACCGGAAGTGAATTTGTCGCGAGGTGTATCGGGCGTGCGGCGAGCCGTGCGCCAGGGCGTGATCGTGTTCGGCTAAAACACCGTTCGTGATCCCCGCGAAGGCGGGAACCCATCTGACGCTCATGCAGCAGGCGCCGTCAGGAGATGGGTTCCCGCCTTCGCGGGAATGACAATAATACGGTTAAAGTCGATCTCGCTCTAACGGCACATGCGAAGACGCCCGGCCGAGGAGGAGGGGCCGGGCGTCTCGCGAAGTCGGGGAGGGGCCGAAAGGGGCGTCACCCGGCTTCGCTGGTATTCGATCGATCAGTAACCGCGGCGCCAGTCACCCCGGTCGCCGTAGTAGCCGCGGCGCTGATCGTCGCGGTGATCGCGGTTGTAGCGATCGTAGTCGCCGCGCGAGTAGCGGTTGCCGTCGCCATTCCAGTAGTAGCCGTCGCGATAGGACCAGCTCGAACCGTAGTAGCGGTCGTCGTAGCGGGCATTGTCGTAACGGTCGTGGTCGCGGCTGGACGAGGCGGCGATGGCGCCGACGGCAAGGCCCAGAATGCCCGCGCCGATGGCGACGGCGGCGGTGTTGTCGCCGCCCCGGTGCCAGTCGCGCGCCATCGCCGGCGTCGTGGTGGCAAGAGCGGTGGCGGCGAGGCCGACGGCCAGCGCGGTCTTCTTGAAAATGGTCATGGCTTCAACTCCTTGTTCGGGGTGGCGGATCAAGGAAGCCGTTGTCCCCGTGTGAAGTTTGGTATAAGCCCCGGCTCCTGAACCGGATCGAAGCGGATCTGGCAGAATCCATTCACGATTGTATGCAATTGTATGCGTAGCGGTACATGGGGCGATGCGGGGCTGCAGATGAAGCGGTTCCAGACATGTTTCGTCACGCGTCCGCCCGAAACGTGACACGCGGGCTCCTCAATCTGGCGTCATTGCATTGCCAGATTGGAGAATACCAATGATTTCCGCCGCTCTTCTTGCCCTTGTTTCACTTTCCACGCCCGCTTCGGCATCGCTCGCTACTGCCTATGCCGGTGACAGCGTCGCCGCCTCGAAGGGCCATCCGACCATCGTGGCGCGCGCGCAGGGCAAGGCTTCGGCTCCGACCGTCTGCCATCCTGACCCGTCCAAGGGCCGCGCCTGCCGTCACGCCGTCGTCCAGGCCGAGCAGGCAGAGCGTCCGATTCTGGCAGTCGCCGATGCGGCCGTGACCAAGGACTGACGCATCCGCCGCCTTGGCCTTTTGTGCAGATTTGCTGCGCGAAAGAGGGTGGCAGGACAATTTCCGACCGGCGCGGTTTGCCTGACCGCGCCGGTTGCCTATAGACAGCAGAGACAACCAGCACGATGACGGTCGCCCCCCGCTACAGACACCCGCACGAGACTATGACAACCCCTTCCACCATTCTGCTCGTCGAGGACGATGGCGCGTTGCGCACCCTGACCGCGCGAGCGTTGCGCCAGAGCGGTTTCAACGTGCTCACCGCCGCCACCGGCGCGGAGATGTGGGTGACCCTGCGCGAGGCGACGGTCAGCCTGGTCGTGCTCGACATCATGCTGCCGGGCACCAGCGGCTTCGACCTGTTCCGCCGCCTGCGCCGCGAAAGCGACGTGCCGATCATCTTCGTCAGTGCGCGCGGCAGCGAGGAAGACCGCGTGCTCGGCCTTGAACTGGGCGCCGACGATTACCTCGCCAAGCCTTTCAGCACCCGCGAACTGGCTGCGCGCGTCAGCGCCGTCCTGCGGCGCGGCGGCGGTCTCGATTCGACCAGCGAGCCGGTGCCCGAGATGCGATCCGCCGATGCGATCCGGTTCGACGGCTGGGAAGTCTCGATGGCGCGGCGCGAACTGCGCTCGCCCAGCGGTGCGATCGTCGATCTGACCGGCGCCGAGTTCGACCTGCTTTCCACCTTCCTGGGATACCCGCAGCGAGTGCTCGGGCGTGAACGCCTGATGGAGCTTTCGCGCTCGCGCATCGGCGACAGTTCGGATCGCTCGATCGACGTGCTCGTCAGCCGCCTGCGCCGCAAGCTGCAGGCCGAGGGCTCCGAATCCCCGATCGTCACCGTTCGCGGTGTTGGCTACATGTTCAAGGCGGAAGTGATCCGCACCTGATGGCAGGCAGGTTCGTCGCCCTGTTCAGGCGGATGGGCCTGCCCGAGCGGCTGCTCGCGGTGCTGCTGGTCGTCGTCATTATCGACTTCGTGGCGAACTCCTTCCTGTTCGAGCGTGTCGATTCCTTCATGCTGCGGCGCGACGATGCCGAGCGCATCGCCGAGAACCTCGTCCTCGCGCGCCGGACGATGGAACATGCCGAGGCGGGCGAGCGCGACCAGATCGCCCACGTCCTCAGTACCGACCGCTTCCAGCTGCACTGGTTCGCACCCGGCACCCGCCGCCGCGGTAGCCTAGGGCTGACCAACCTGCGCGCGCAGGTCGTCGATCTCCAACCCGAACTCGCCATGGCCGATCTCGAGCTTCACCTCGAGGAGCTGCCTGGCAAGGGGAACATCGGCGGTTCGATTCGGCTCTCCGACAACAGCCTCGTGAAGTTCCATACGCATGCGAAGTCGGCGTGGAAGCTGACGCTGGGCCGGATCGCCGGGCTGGTGCTGCCCACGCTGCTGCTCTTCGCGCTTGCCTGGGTGCTGGTGCGCACCACGCTCAAGCCCCTGCGCACCCTGATCGGCGCGACCCGCCATCTCGGCTCCGGTCCGCCGCGTCCGGTGCCCGAACGCGGACCGGACGAGCTGCGCGAACTTATCCGCGCGCTGAACGAGATGCAGGAACGCATCCACCAGTCGCTGGTGGACCGCACCCAGACGATGCTGGCGATCGGACATGATCTCAAGACCCCGCTCGCGCGCATGAGGCTGCGGCTCGACGACGAGAGCGTCGATCCCGAAGTGCGCGACGGCCTGAACCACGACATCGACGAGATGCGCATGCTGCTCGATTCGATCCAGGCTTATGTCGACAGCGACGGCCGCTCGATCCCGGCGGAGCGCATCGACATCGCCGTCATGGCCGAAACACTGGTCGATACCGCTGCCGATCATGGCGCCGACGCGACCTATTCCGGCGTGTCCAGCCTCGAAGTCAAAGTGCGCCCCGTCCCGATCCGCCGCGCCTTGTCGAACCTCATCGAAAACGCGCTGCATTACGGCGGCAATGTTCGCGTCAGCGTGCGCCGGGACGGAGGAGCGGTGGAGATCACCGTCGACGATGACGGGCCCGGCATCCCCGACGATCGCATCACCGACGCGCTCCAGCCTTTCGTCCGCCTCGACACGGCGCGGGCGCGGGACACCGCCGGAATGGGCCTCGGCCTGCCGATCGTGCGCAAGGCCGTGCGCACGGAAAACGGCACGCTGGACTTGCGCAACCGGCCCGAAGGCGGACTGCGGGCGACCATCCGCCTGCCCATGGGTACGGACTGACCCGGAGTTCACACACGCTGCATCGCAGCAAACTTTCGTAACGTTCGCGCACGCTCAGCGACAAGCGCGGCACCTAGCTTTCCACAGTGAGCCGCAGTGCGTGCGCTGACGGCAGTGGATAAAAGAAAGGTGTTCCAGTGAACGAACTGATCGGTCGCGTCTTCAACTTCGAGAAGACCCTCTTCCCCGCCAGCAGCGAGCTGTTCGGCAAGCTGACCACGCACGGCCAGTCGCCCAAGGCGCTGATGATCTCGTGCGCCGATTCGCGCATCGTGCCCGAGCAGATCATGCAGGCCGAGCCCGGCGACCTGTTCGTCTGCCGCAACGCCGGAAACATCGTGCCGCCTTACGCGACGCTCAACGGCGGCGTCACCTCGACCGTCGAATATGCGGTCATGGCGCTCGGCGTGCGCGACATCATCGTCTGCGGCCACTCGGACTGCGGCGCGATGAAGGCGCTGTCCGATCCCACCGGCCTCGAGGCGATGCCGAACGTCGCCGCCTGGCTCAAGCACGGCGCCGCGGCCGAGAACATCGTCAGCGCCTGCCATTCCGACCTTCAGGGCAAGGACCGCGTCCGCGCGATCACGCTGGAGAACATCATCGCCCAGATCAGCCACTTGCGCACGCATCCGGCCGTTGCCGCGGGCATCGCGCGCGGCGAGATAACGCTGCATGGCTGGATGGTCGACATTCACGCCGGTCAGGTCCTTGGCCTAAACGGCGACACCGGCGAGTTCGTGCCGCTGCGCGAAGACCGTGACCTGCCGGTTGCTCTCGCCGCCCGCAGCCGTTTTGCCACCGAATACGCAGAAGCGGCAGAATGACCTCGGTTTCCTCTGGCGTGGGAGACGGCCGCCAAGGCCTCTTCTCCCACTTCGGCCGCGATTTCACGGCGTCGATCGTCGTGTTCCTGGTCGCCATGCCGCTGTGCATGGGCATCGCCATCGCTTCGGGCGTGCCGCCTGAAAGGGGCCTCGTCACCGGCATCATCGGCGGCGTGGTCGTCGGCCTGCTGGCGGGTTCGCCGCTGCAGGTCAGCGGCCCGGCGGCCGGCCTTGCGGTCATCGTCTTCGAGTTCGTTCGCGAGAACGGACTCGAGGCGCTTGGTCCCGTGCTGCTTCTGGCAGGCGTGCTCCAGCTGATTGCCGGTGCGCTCAGGCTCGGCGGGCTGTTCCGCGCGATCAGCCCGGCTGTCGTTCACGGGATGCTGGCGGGTATCGGCGCGCTGATCGTCATCGGCCAGTTCCACATCCTGTTCGACGCGAAACCGCTGTCGAGTGGCCTCCAGAACCTCGCGGCGATGCCCGCGCGCGTCTTTGGCCTCGACTTCACCAATGCGGCTGCAACCGAAATGGCGCTGCTGATCGGCGTGCTTACGATCACCGTCATGCTCGCGTGGGAAAAGCTGCGTCCCAAGTCGATGGGTCTGGTTCCCGGCGCGCTGCTCGGCGTGGTTTCCGCCACGGCGGTTGCCTGGGGCATGGGCCTGGACGTCGCCCGCATCGAGGTGCCTGCCTCGATCGCCTCGGCTTTCAGCCTGCCGACCAGCGCCGCCTGGTTCGCGCCGCTGAGCCAGCCCGCGCTGCTCGTCGCAGCCGTCGCCATCGCCTTCATCGCCAGCGCCGAAACGCTGCTCTCTGCCGCTGCCGTCGATCGCATGCATGACGGCGTGCGTACCCACTACGACAAGGAACTGCGCGCGCAGGGCATCGGCAACTTCCTGTGCGGCGTCTTCGGCGCATTGCCGATGACGGGCGTGATCGTGCGCTCCTCGGCGAACGTGCAGGCAGGTGCAAAGACCCGCCTTTCGACGATCTTCCATGGCGTGTGGATCCTCGGTTTCGTCGCGCTGCTGCCCTGGCTGCTGCGCGAAGTACCGATGGCCGCGCTCGGCGGCGTGCTGGTCGTCACCGGCTGGAAGCTCGTCAGCCTCAAGCACGTCACGCACCTGTTCAAGGCGCATGGTCCGCTGCCCGCAGCGATCTGGGCCGCGACCTTCGTGCTGGTTGTCACCACCGACCTGCTGACCGGCGTGCTCGTCGGCCTGGCGCTCTCGGTCGTCGAACTGCTGCCGCACTACAAGCACCTGCGGCTCAAGGTCGCGGAGCATGACGAGGGTGAGGCGACCCGCGTGGAACTGAACGGTGCGGCCACCTTCGTCGGGCTCACCCGCCTGAATGCGGTGCTGGAGAAGCAGCCGGCCAACCGTCCGGTCCACCTCGACCTCGGCTTGGTCAAGGCGATGGACCATACCACGGCGGAGACGCTGTCCGAATGGATCAGCCGCCGCCGCCAGGGTGGCCAGCGTGACCGGATCACCGGTCCCGATGCCATCCTGCGCCCGCTGCCGCTGGCCAGCTGACGATCTGATCGAACACCTGGCGGGCCGGGAACCCTCACACCCGGCCCTCTAACCTACGGGCGGAGTGCGTAAGCGTTTCCGCCCGCTTTCTTTTGGACGGTGCCGTTTTCTGATCGCAGAGCGAATTGGCCTGCATAGATACTCGGCAATATCGTGACGGCGTGCTTGTGTTGCTACGCAACCACACTTGTTGCGCTGCAGAATTCAGCAACAGTTCGTTACGATAAGGCAAGAATAGAGACAGATCGGCGCCATATCCATGAACCTGCCGGCATGAAACGGGCTCGCCACGCAGCGGAGCCCGGCTTGCAGGCCGCAGGACGGAACATGCTACAACAGTAACATGAGGGTGTTCCGACTATGAAGTTTCGTCTCTTTGCCGGCGTCGCCGGCCTCGCAGCCGCGTTTGCTGCGACTCCCGCGATGGCGCAGGAGGAAGCCCCCAGCGAATTCACCATCGCGGGCAGCGTCGGGCTCGTCACCGACTACCGTTTCCGCGGTGTGTCGCAGTCCGACAAGGAACTCGCGGTGCAGGGCGGCGTCTCGGTTACGCATGAAAGCGGGCTCTACGTCGGCACCTGGGGTTCGAACCTCTCGGGTTGGGGCACCTTCGGCGGCTCGAACACCGAACTCGACATCTACGGCGGTTTCGCGGCCGAAGTGACGCCGGGCGTGAAGGTGGACGTCGGCGTGACCTGGTACATGTACCCGGGCGGCTCGGACATCACCGATTTCGCTGAACCCTACGTCAAGGTTTCGGGCTCGGTCGGTCCGGCAAACCTGCTCGTCGGCGCGGCCTATGCGCCCAAGCAGGAAGCGCTCGGTCGCTGGTATCTGGACGCCGATTCCTACGCGACCGGCATTCCCGATGCACCCGGCGCCAAGTCGGACAACTTCTACCTCTGGGGCGATGCCAGCACCGGCATTCCCAACACGCCGCTGACCCTGAAGGCACACCTGGGCTATTCGAACGGCAACTCCGGCCTTGGCCCCAACGGCACCAGCGTGGCGCCGACGGGCAGCTATCTCGACTGGATGCTCGGCGCGGACCTCGCGGTCGGCCCGGTCGTGCTGGGCGTGGCTTACATCGACACCGACATCTCGAAGGCGGAATCGGCTTACCTGAAGCCGAACTTCTCCTCTTCCAAGAACGGTTCGCCGATCTCCGGCTCGACCGTGGTGTTCTCGCTGTCCGCGGCGTTCTGATCACTCGGCCTTGCGGGGCAAACGGGGGGAGGGCCGGCCGGGCAGGGCCGGCCCTCTTTCAGTATCCGGTATAGCGGCCCGGGCGGTGCCAGACCCAAAGTATGCCCGCCGTCGCCGCGACGCCCAGCAGCGACCAGCCCATGCGCACCGCATCGAGCCGTGACGCCGCGAACAGCAGCACCGTACCGTCGATGATGAGCTGGGTGCGGCCGGCATTCCATCCGCGCGTGCGATAAAGCCACAGCACCAGCGCTCCCGAGCCGCCCGTTGCCGCCCCATGGCGGGCGAGGGCGAGCGCGCCCATGCCGATGACGCTGCCGCCGACGACCGCTGCAACCAGGTCGCTCACCCGGGCGATGTCGATGCCCATCGGGGCCAGGGCGGTCATCGCGAACAGGCCGAGCGTCACCACGGCGGTCTTTATAAGGAACCGCCAGCTCATCGAGCGCAAGGTGATCGCCATCAGCGGCGCCGAGATCAGCGCATAGAGCAGGCCCACCGGCCATCCCGTTGCATAACTCAGCACCAGCGCGACACCCGCCACACCGCCTGTCGCGAGCCCTGCCGCGCGCAGCAGCACGAGCCCGACCGCGAGATGGATCGTGCCCACAAAGAGGGCGTAGATGTCCTCGCCGTGCCCGTGCGGGGTGGGCGAGGGTGCGTTGGAACTCGTCATTGCAGTCATGCCCCCTGCTTCAAAAACACGAAAGGCCGGAAGCGCCCTTCGGCGCCCCGACCTTTCATTCAACCGGTAATGCATCCCCCCGCGATCGCTCTTTTCAAAGCCCGACCACAGGGGAGGGCAAAATCAGGCGCTTTCCTTCTTGCGGCTCTGCTTCTTGCGCTCGTTCGGGTCCAGGTGGACCTTGCGCAGGCGGATCGACTGCGGGGTGACTTCGACCATCTCGTCGTCGTCGATGTAGGCGATGGCCTGCTCCAGCGTCATCACGCGCGGCGGGGTGAGGCGGATGGCGTCGTCCTTGCCGGTCGAACGGAAGTTCGTCAGCTGCTTCGACTTCATCGGGTTCACTTCGAGGTCGTCGGTCTTGGCGTTCTCGCCGATCAGCATGCCCTCGTAGATCTTTTCCTGGGGCTTGATGAACAGCACGCCGCGATCTTCGAGCGAGTTCAGCGCGTAGCCGACCGCTTCACCGGTGCAGTTCGAGATCAGCACGCCGTTCTGGCGGCCCTCGATCGGACCCTTGTGGGCGTCGTACTTCTCGAACAGGCGGTTCATGATGCCGGTGCCGCGGGTGTCCGAAAGGAACTCGCCGTGGTAGCCGATCAGGCCGCGCGAAGGGGCCGAGAAGGTGATGCGGGTCTTGCCCGAGCCCGACGGACGCATGTCGGTCAGCTCTGCCTTGCGGCGCTGCATCTTCTCGACGACCGTGCCCGAGTGCTCGTCGTCCACGTCGATCACGACGGTTTCGTAAGGCTCGGTGCGGCCGCCCTTTTCGTCGGTGCCGAACAGCACGCGCGGACGGCTGATGCCCAGTTCGAAGCCTTCGCGGCGCATGGTTTCGATCACGACGCCCAGCTGGAGTTCGCCGCGACCGGCGACTTCGAAGCTGTCCTTGTCGGCCGATTCGGTGACGCGGATGGCGACGTTGGTTTCCGCTTCGCGCATCAGGCGATCGCGGATCATGCGGCTGGTGACCTTGTCGCCTTCACGGCCCGCGAGCGGCGAGTCGTTGACGGCGAAGCGCATCGCCAGGGTCGGCGGATCGATCGGCTGCGCCTGGATCGCCTCGGTGACCGAAGGATCGGCGATGGTGTTCGACACGGTCGCCTTTTCGAGACCAGCGAGCGCGATGATATCACCGGCGCGGGCTTCTTCCACGGGCACGCGGTCGAGGCCACGGAACGACAGCACCTTGGTGGCGCGGCCCACTTCGACGACCTTGCCGTCCATGTCGATGGCGCGGATCGGGTCGTTGACCTTCAACGTGCCCGACTGGACGCGGCCGGTGAGGACACGGCCCATGAAGTTGTCGCGGTCAAGCAGGGTGGCGAGGAACGAGAACGGCGCGTCGACGTCGAGGTTCGGCGCGGGGACGTGCTCGACGATCTTTTCGAACAGCGGGGTCAGGTCGCCTTCGCGGCGGTCCGCATCGTAGCTGGCGTAGCCGTTGCGGCCCGAAGCGTAGAGGGTCGGGAAGTCGAGCTGCTCGTCGTTGGCGTCGAGGCTGACGAAGAGGTCGAACACTTCGTCGAGCACTTCGGCGTGGCGGCCGTCGGGACGGTCGATCTTGTTGACGACGACGATCGGCTTCAGGCCGAGGCCCAGCGCCTTGCCGGTGACGAACTTGGTCTGCGGCATCGCGCCTTCCGAGCTGTCGACGAGGAGAACCACGCCGTCCACCATCGAGAGGATGCGCTCCACTTCGGCGCCGAAGTCGGCGTGTCCGGGCGTGTCGACGATGTTGATGCGATAGCCGTTCCACTCGATCGAGGTCGGCTTCGCCAGAATGGTGATGCCGCGCTCCTTTTCGAGGTCGTTGCTGTCCATCGCGCGCTCTTCGATGCGCTGGTTGTCACGGAACGTGCCGGACTGGCGGAACAGCTGGTCGACGAGGGTGGTCTTGCCATGGTCGACGTGCGCAATGATCGCGATATTGCGCAAGGGAAGCGGGGCGGACATTGTTGTTCTCTCTGTACGAGGGCCGGAGGCGGGCAGCCATCGTGTGCTGCACCGCAAAATTGCCGCGCCCTTAGCCGATGGCGGGCATTTCGGCAAGCGGTGTGCGCCGGGTCGGGGAATCGACGATCGGGCGAAAAGCGTGCCGTGCGCCATGGCGTGCCGGCCGATATCGTACTAGGGGCTGGTCGATAGGGCATTTCGGGGACGTCGCAAGGGTCCTGCCCGGCGGCTGTGCCGCGCTCTCCCGTGGGCTTTCGCGCCCCGCCCCATGAAGAAAGCCCATGTCGTAACGATGGAAGCATCCGGCCCCACCCTTGAAGACCTCGGTTGGAATTCCTTCTTCGCCGATCAGCTTTCGGCCGAGGAGCAGGCGGGCGAGGTATGCCCCGTGCGTGTGATGGCGGTTCATCGCGGCATGGTGGACATTGCCGGAAGCGGCCTCAGCGGCATGATCAATTCCGCCCTGCCGCTGTCCGAGGGGCCGGAGGACCGGGCGGCCGTGGGCGACTGGCTTATGGTGGACCGGGAGCGGCTGGAGCCGGTGCGCATCCTCGATCGGATCAATCTGTTCAAGCGCAAGGCGCCCGCCGACCAGCGCCGGCTGCAGCTGATCGCGGCCAACGTCGATACGTTGTTCATCGTGACCTCCTGCAACCAGGATTTCAACGTCGCGCGCCTCGAACGCTATCTGGTGATGGCGCGGGAGGTCGGGGTGAGGCCCGTGGTGGTGCTCACCAAGGTCGATCTGGCCGAGGCACCCGAGCGGTTCCTTGAGGCGGCACGCGCGTTGCAGCCGGATCTGGAAGTCGAGATGGTCAATGGCCGCGATCCGGCCAGCGTCGGGCGGCTGGCCCGGTACTGCGGCAAGGGCCGGACTGTAGCCCTGCTGGGCTCGTCGGGCGTGGGCAAATCGACGATGATCAACGGCCTGCGGGGCTCCGACGACATCGAGACCCAGCCGATCCGTGAAATCGACGGCAAGGGTCGGCACACGACGACGGGGCGGCAACTGTACCCGCTGGACGGTCCCGCCAAAGGTGGTTGGCTGGTCGATACGCCCGGCATGCGCGAGTTTCACCTGCCCGACGCCGCGACCGGCATCGCCGAAGTGTTCGACGACATAACCGCGCTGACGCAGGCGTGCCGTTTCGGCAACTGTACCCACACCACAGAGAAAAGCTGCGCGGTGCTGGCCGCACTGCGGGACGGCACCCTCGAGCCCAGGCGGCTGGAACGCTGGCGCAAGCTGCGCGATGAAGACGCCGACAGTACCCAGGGCGGCGGGCGACGACCGGCCTCGGCCGGCGGCAGAAGAAGGAAAAGACACGATGGCTGACCTGTATCTCAAGGCACTGGAATCCGAACGCCGCAGCCTTTGGGCGGAATGCCGCCTGAAGGGTCTTGCCAAAGGAACCCCCGAACGGCTTCGGATCGCCGAACTCGACAAGTTGCTCGCCGAGCACAAGGCGAAGAAGGCCGGCTGAGGAATGTGGCGACGGCGCAACAGTGGCGCCAAATGTCCGCACCTGTTCACAGGTCTTCATTGTGAGGCGCCCCGGAACCGCATAACCTGAACCTCTTACGCTTTGCGGCGAGCTTTCCGCGCATCACGATGCGGGCCGTCGCGCAGGAAGGGACAGGGGACCAGATGAAAGGTGTTTTGGCGGGCATCGGCGCGCGGGGTACGCGCATCTTCACCGAACGCAGGGGCATGACCGAACGCAGTGCCGCGCTGCTGGCGAGTGCGGCATTCGGGCTTGCCTGGTCGCCTGCGGTCATGGCGCAGGACGCGGCGCCTCAGGCTGCCGACGAACAATACACCGACACCATCATCGTCACCGCCACCAAGCGCGAGCAGACGCTGCAGGACGTGCCCGTCGCCGTCTCGGTGACCAGCGGAGCGACGCTGGAACGCGCGCAGATGCGCGATCTCAAGGACTTGCAGACTTTGGTGCCGTCGCTGCGCGTCAACCAGCTGCAGTCGAGCGCCAATACCAACTTCTATATCCGCGGTTTCGGCAACGGCGCCAACAACGCCGGTATCGAGCCTTCGGTCGGCCTGTTCATCGACGGCGTCTACCGTTCGCGCTCGGCCTCGATGATCGCGGACTTCCCCGATGTGGAGCGCATCGAGGTGCTGCGCGGGCCGCAGTCCACGCTGTTCGGCAAGAATGCGTCGGCGGGCGTGATCTCGATTGTTACCAAGAAGCCGCAGTTCCAGTTCGGCGGCAATGTCGAGGCCAGCTACGGCAACTACGACGCCGTAGTCGTCAAGGGCACGGTAACCGGGCCGCTGAGCGAGAACGTCGCATTCAGCCTCGCGGGCGGGCTCAACAAGCGCGACGGTATCGTCAGGGATCTGGCTACCGGCGAGCGCACCAATGAGCGCGACCGCTGGTTCGGGCGCGGGCAGCTGCTGTTCGACAACCATGACGGCCTCGAACTGCGGCTGATCGGCGATTACGGCAAGATCGACGAGAACTGCTGCGCGGTGGTGAACTTGCGTCAGGCGACGCCGACGGCGGCGATCTTCGCGCTGGGCGGGGCGGTCAACCAGCCGGGCGAGAAGTACGACAACATCGTCTACAACAACTTCGAATCGTCCAATAGAATCGAGAACTGGGGCGTTTCGGGCCAGCTGGACTATGATCTGGGCGCCACCAAGCTGACCTCGATCACCTCGTACCGCCGCACCAATGCGCTCACCAATCAGGATTCGGACTTCTCCAGCGCCGACCTGCTGGGCCGCAACTGGCAGGACCTGCGGATCAAGACCTTCACGCAGGAACTGCGCGCCAACTTCGAGGTGGGTGAGAAGATCACCGGCCTGATCGGCGGCTACTACTTCAACGAGAAGATCGACCAGAACAACGAGGTCTTCTGGGGCGACGATGCCCGGCCTTACGCCAACCTGCTGGTCCAGAGCCTCTCGGGCGGGGCGCTCAGCGTGCCCGCGCTGGAGACGGCCTTCGGCGCCTACGAAGGCAATCCGGCCAAGTACGCCGGGCAGTTCTTCGCTTCCGGCACCGGCCTGACCGAGGCCTACAAGCTGAAGAACGAGGCGTGGTCGATCTTCGGCCAGCTCGACTTCGAGGTGGCGCCGGGGCTGACGGTGACCGGCGGTCTCAACTACACGCACGACAAGAAGCGCTTCGCCACCAACACGACGTCGGATGACGTGTTCTCGTCGATCAATTTCGACGATCCGCGCTATTCGGCGTTCCGCCAGCAACTGCTGCTCGGCGGGGCGCTGCGTTCGGTGGGTGTGGACCCGACCAACCCGGCGGCGATCTTCGCCTTCGCGACGAACCCGCAGACCGCGCCGATCTATCAGCAGCTGGTCGGCTTCGCGAACGGCAATGCCAACAATCCGGCCGCAAACCCGCTCAATCCGCTGCGCGCGCTGCAGTATTTCCCGCAGTTCATGAACGTGCCCAACGCGGTCGAGCCGGGCAGGGTGAGCGACGGCGACTTCAGCTACACCGCGCGCGTAGCCTGGGACGTGACTCCCACGGTCAATTTCTACGCGGCCTGGGCGACCGGCTACAAGGCGGCGTCGATCAACCTGTCGCGTGATAGCCGCCCGACGCCGGCCGACCTCGTCGAACTGCGTGCGCAGGGCCTGGCGGTGACCAATCTCACCTCCGGCAGCCGCTTCGCCAATGCCGAGAATTCGACGGTGTACGAGGCCGGGATCAAGGGCAACTGGGGGATCGTCTCGGCCAACGTCGCGGTGTTCAAGCAGGAGATCAAGAACTTCCAGTCGAACATCTTCACCGGCTCGGGCTTCTTCCTGGCGAACGCGGGCAAGCAGTCGGCGTTCGGTATCGAGTTCGAAGGCTCGGCCAAGCCCATCGACCAGCTGACGCTGACGATGGCCTGGACGTACCTCGATCCGAAGTACGACACGTTCCAGCTTTCGGCCTTCGGCGACCTTTCGGGGACGACCCCGGCGGGCGTCCCGCCCCTGTCGGCGACGTTCTCGGCCGAGTTCGTGCAGCCCGTGGGAACGCGCGGGGACCGGATCATCCTGCGCGGCGACTATCACTACGAATCGCAGTTCCGTCTGGTCGAGGGCCTGCCGGGCCTCGTCGTGCGCGACAGCGCGGGCAACGTCACCGACGTATCCGCAGCGCTCGCCGCTGCGCGAGAGTTCAAGCAGGACATCAACGACATGAACGCCTCGCTTACATACGCGATGGCGAACGGGCTGGAACTGACGGTCTGGGGCCGCAACCTGCTGAACGACCGCACCATCCTGCAGATATTCGACAGCCCGGCACAGCCCGGCTCGATCTCGGGCTATCCGAACCAGCCGCGCACTTACGGCGTGGCGGCGCGCTACCGGTTTTGAAGCATTTTCAAGCCGGCCGTGCGCGGTCGGCGGCTCGGAAAATGCGGCATGATAAAGCCCGGAGCGTGTGAAGCGCGTACCCGCCGTGTCGTCTCTGGGAGGAGGTACGGCAAGAGAAGCGGGGCGCGGACCTGAAAAGGGGCGCGGGAGGCTCGACCTCCTGTGCCCCTCTTTCTTTACGGCTTCGGACGGCGGAACAGAAAGTCTTTGTAATTTCCCGGTTTAAATGTGAACTTGCGTCGCATTGTCAGGCTGGGCAGGCCGTAAAACAAGGGGGAATGCATGATTCCGTATGGTGGCTTCTGGTGGCGCGTGCTCGCCTACATCCTCGACGCGATCATCCTGCAGATCGCGACTTCGATCATCGGCGGCATCTTCGGTGTCGGCCTTGCGCTGCCGCTGACGGGGCTGGGCGCGGGTGAGAACGCGGCGTTCGGGATGATGATGTTCGGCATGATCGGCGCGTCGCTGGTGATCAACTGGCTCTACTTCGCGATCATGGAAAGCTCGAAGCTGCAGGCGACCGTCGGCAAGCTGGCCGTCGGCGTGGTCGTTACCGACCTGCGGGGCGAACGGCTGACTTTCGCGCGTGCGACCGGGCGCTACTTCGCCAAGATCCTGTCGAGCCTGATCCTGTGCATCGGCTACATCATGGTCGCCTTCACCGAGCGCAAGCAGGGCCTGCACGACATCGTCGCCAGCACGCTCGTCTACAAGACGCGCGATCCCAGCGTGCTGTTCGACAACCGCGAGGTCTTCGCCTGATTTCCAATCCCGCCTTCGCGGGAATGACTAATGAGTGGTGAGGGTAGAGATCGGCTTCTAAAGTTCGCGCAGCGCCCTTGCCGGTTTCGCCCGCAGCAGCGGCAGCGTTCCGGCTAGGGCGAAGCCGAGGATCAGCACCAGCCCGGCGGCCAGAACCGCCAGCACGCGCGGCCAGTCGGGCAGCCAGGCGAACTCGAACAGCTTGACGATCACCGCCCAGGCCATCGCGCTGCCCGCGCCCAGCGCGACGAGGGCGAGCACCACGGCGAGCAGCCCGTACTCGGCCATCTGCGCCGCGAGCAACTGCCCGCGACTGGCGCCCAGTACGCGCAGGATCACGGTGTCGTAAGTCCGGCTCGCCCGCGCCGCCGCGATGGCGCCCAGCAGCACCGCGAGCCCCGCCAGCACTGCCACCGAGGATGCCGCGAGGATCGCCGCCGACATCTGGTCAAGCAGCGCGCGGGCATCGCGCAGCAGGCTCCCCGTCTCGATCACCGAGGTCGAGGGGAAGGCGCGCACCAGCCGGGGCAGCAGGCCCGCCGTGGACGCGCCCTTGGGCACCTCGATCGTCGCGGCGAGGTTGTGCGGGGCGTCGGCCAGCGCATTGGGCGAGAACACCAGCACGTAGTTGAAGCCCAGACTGTCCCAGTCGATCCGGCGCAGCGCCGCGATGCGCGCGGTCTTCTCGACGCCCAGCACGCCCACGGTCACGTAGTCGCCGACCTTCAGGCCGATCGCCTCGGCCAGCCTCTCATCGACCGAGACAAGCGGCTCGCCCCGGTAGAACTGCGGCCACCACTGGCCGGAGGTCACCGTGCTGCCCTCCGGCACGCCGACCGAATACGTCAGCCCGCGCTCGCCGCGCAGCGCCCAGGCGCCATCGGGCAGGTCCTTGCCGAGGCTTGCCACGCGGGTCATTCGATCCTTCGGTCCATAAGCGAGGATGCGGCCGCGCATGTTCGGCACCAGCTTGAGGGTGGAACCGGGGATCGTCCGCTCGACCGCGTCGGCGAAGGCGGGCGCCTTGTCCTTCGGCACGTCGAGCACGAAGAAGTCGGGCGCGCGCGCGGGGACGGTGCGGCGGATGTTGGCGTCGAGGCTCGTCTGCACAGCCGCGATCAGCACGAAGGCGGAGAGCCCGAAGCCGAGCGCCGTCACCAGCGCGCCGGTCTGCGCGCCCGGGCGGTGGAGGTTCGCCAGTCCCGCGCGCAGCATCGGCCCGCGCGGTCTCGGCAGGCGGGCGGCGAGCTTGCGGATGCAGAGGCCGACGAGCGCCAGTAGGCCGAGCATCGCGGCCGAGGCCCCGAGGAAGCCCAGCGTCACCAGCGGCTGCGCGGCGTTGAGCAGCGCCAGCGCGACGATGGCGGCAAGGCCGAGGCCGACCGGCAGGGCGAGCGCCTTGCGGTCGGCCGTGAGCGGCGCCACGCGGGCACGCATCAGCGCCATCGTCGGCCAGCTGCGCGCCCGCACCAGCGGCGGCGCGGAGAATATCAGCGCGACCAGCAGGCCATAGGCCGCCGCCGTCGCGAGCGCCGCGGGGGAGACGGTGAACCCGGGCTCGACCGGCAGCAGGCTCTGCAGCGCCGAGGCGAGGAGCGGGGTCACGAGCACGCCTGCGGCGAGCCCTGCCAGGCTGCCTACCAGGGCGGCCGCGCCGACCTGCAGGAGATAGATGCGCGCGATGTCGCCGCTGGTGGCGCCGAGCACCTTCAGGGTTGCGATCGAACTGCGCCGTGCCTCCAGATAGGACGAGACGCCGCCGCCGATGCCGATCCCGGCGATCACCAGCGCGGCAAGCCCGACCAGCACGAGAAACTCGCCCATGCGGGTGACGAAGCGCTCGGTCGAAGGCGAGGCTGCCAGCCGGGTGCGGGTGTCGAAGCCGTCGCCGAAGCGGGACTTGAGGGCGTCGATCACCGCTTCGGGATCGCGCGCGGGGTCGGCGAAGCGCACCCGCACGACGCTGCGGTACATGGCGCCCGGCGCCGTGAGCCCGGCGCTGGCAGGGAGGGAAAGCGGGACGACGGCGGTGTCGCCCAGCGCGAAGCCCTCGCTCATCTGCTCGGGGTCGGTCGCGATGATGCCGCCCACGATCACCGGCACGCCGCCGATGGCGATACGCTGGCCCTTCCCGGCACCGAGGCGGGCGGCGGTGCCCTTGGCGATCCATGCCGTGCCGGGGGCGGGGGCGCCGACGCGGCGGCCGTCGGTCAGTTCGAGGCGGCCGTAGAGCGGCCAGTTCCCGTCCACCGCCTTGAGCGCGACCGGCGCGGTGGCGTCTCCCTTCGTGGCGATGGCCTGCATGCGTTGCCCGCGCGAAACCCGGCCGAGGCGCGAGAGCGCCGCATCCTCGTCCTTGCCGAAGGCGCGCTGCCAGACTCTCAGTTCGATGTCGCCGCCAAGGATTTCGCGTCCGCGTGTTCCCAGCTCGCGCTCGATCGAGCCGGTCAGCGTGCCGATCGCGGCGATCGCGCCGACGCCGAGGAACAGGCACACGAGGAGCAGTCGCAGCCCCTTGAACCGGGCCGAGAGGTCACGGCGGGCGAGTGTCCAGGCGGTCCGCCAGGGGAGGGCGTCAGCCAAGGTGTTCGCCTGCCCGTATGTCGCTGGCGATCTGGCCGTCGCCGATGGTCACTACGCGCTCGCAGCGGTGGGCGAGGCTTTCGTCGTGGGTGATGATGAGCAGGGTCGCGCCGGTCTCGGCCCGGCGGGCGAAAAGCAGGTCGATTATTGCCGCGCCGGTGGCTGCATCGAGGTTGCCGGTCGGCTCGTCGGCGAAGACCAGCGCCGGGCGGGGAGCGAGGGCGCGGGCGATCGCGACGCGCTGCTGCTCGCCGCCGGAAAGCTGCGCGGGATAGTGCGACAGGCGATGGCCCAGCCCGACCGCCGTGAGTTCCGCTTCGGCCCGCGCGCGAGCATCGGGCATTCCCGCGAGTTCCAGCGGCGTGGCGACGTTTTCCAGCGCGGTCATCGTCGGCAGCAGGTGGAAAGCCTGAAGCACCACACCGATCCTGCCGCGCCGCGCGCGGGCAAGGGCGTCCTCGTCCATCCCCACGAAGTCCTGTCCGGCGACCTCCAGCGTGCCCGAACTGGCGCGCTCCAGCCCGCAGAGCACCGCCATCAGCGACGACTTGCCTGATCCCGAAGGACCGAGCAGCGCCAGCGTCTGGCCCCGGGGCACGGAAAGGTCGATTCCCTTGAGGATTTCGACCGCACTGTCCCCGGAACCCAGCGTCAGGCGCAGGTCGCGGGCCAGAATAGTGTCGTCGGAAGCGGGGGAAGGAGTGGCGGAAAGGGCGGAGCGGGCTTGGGCAGGGCTTGTCACCATCCCCATATGGGATAGCACCAGTGCATCCGACAAGTCGGTCCCTTCAGGAGAATGCCTTGCGCCTCGTTTCTCTCGCTCTCCTTGCCGCTTCCACCCTGGCGCTTTCCGCCTGCGACAAGGCCCCGGCGCCGCCCGTGCAGGAGAGCCGGTCGGCCATCGATGCGCCGCCGCAGATACCGGTCATGGGGCCGGAGCGCAGGATACTCGCCTTCGGGGATTCGCTGCTGGCGGGCTACGGACTCGAGGATGGCGAAAGCTACCCCGACCGGCTCGAACAGGCCCTGCGCGCGCGGGGTGTCAACGCGCGCATCGCCAATGCCGGGGTCTCGGGCGACACCACGGCGGCGGGGCTGCAGCGGCTCGACTTCACGCTGAAAAGCCAGCCGGCCAAGCCCGAACTGGTGATCATCAGCCTCGGCGGCAACGACATGCTGCGCTCGCTGCCCCCGGCCGAGACGCGCGCGAACCTGGAGAAGATCCTCCAGCGGTTGCGGCAGGAGAAGATCGGGGTGGTGCTGCTCGGAATGCTGGCGGCGCCGAACCTAGGCAGGGACTATGCCTCGGGATTCAACCCGATCTATCCGCAGCTGGCGGAGAAGTACGGCGCGGTGCTGGTGCCGTTCTTCCTCCAGCCGGTGATCGACAAGCCCGATCTGATGCAGGGCGATCACGTGCATCCTACGGCCATCGGCATAGACGCCATTGTGACGGCGACGGTGGACGATGTGGCGGATGCTTTGCCGAAGAGGTGAGGTCCCCTCTTCACTTCGTCATTGCGAGCGTAGCGAAGCAATCCAAGGCGGCTCAAGACTGCCCTGGATTGCTTCGCTACGCTCGCAATGACGACCGAGTGGTCAGACCCGCCGCACCGTCCCTGCGCTGACCTCCCATACCGCCGCTTCCGCCGCGATTGCCTCGAACGGGGCGATCTCGGTCCCCGTCAGCCAGACTTGCGCGGAGCCTGCCCGCAGCCGGTCGAACAGCGCCTCGCGCCGCAGCGGGTCGAGATGTGCGGCGACCTCGTCCAGCAGCAGCAGGCGCGGGCGGTTCTCCCCATCTGCCTCCAGCAGCTGCGAATGCGCAAGAGTGATGGCGATGAGCATCGCCTTCTGCTCGCCGGTTGAGCATTCCGCCGCCGCTTGCCCTTTGCCCGCCATCGTCACCGCCAGTTCGTCGCGGTGGGGGCCGGTAAGGGTGCGCTGGGCCGCCCGCTCGCGCGGCCGCCCGTCGCGCAGGGCGATGGCAAGCGCACCGGCCTCGACCGGGCCGCCGGGCTGGTAGGTCAGCGAAGGGCGCGCGAAAGGCGTGTCGGGAAGCCGAGCCAGCGCCGCCTCCAGCCGGGTGACGAGGCGCGCGCGGGCCGTCGCCACCAGCGCCCCGGCCTCGGCGATCTGCACCTCGATCGCGTCGAGCCAGTGCGGATCGGGGGAACGTTCGTCGGAAAGCAGGCGGTTGCGCTCGCGCAGTGCCGTCTCCAGCCGCGCCGCATGGCCGGCATGGGCCGGCTCGATCGCCAGCACCAGCCGGTCGAGGAACCGCCGCCGCGCGCCCGCGCTCTCGACGAAAAGGCGGTCCATCGCCGGGGTCAGCCAGCCGATCGAGAGCCACTCGGCCAGGCTCAGGGCGGATGCCTGCGCGCCGTTCACCTGCACAAGCCGCCGCCCGGGACGCTCCGCCGCGACGCCGGTGCCGAGGCGGACGGGCTCGCTCCCTTCCCCTTGGCCGGGCATGCGCAGTGCAGCGTTCACCGCGAACCCGCCGTCGCCGTCCTGCGCGGGCACGTCCACGAGCTGCGCCCGACGGAGGCCGCGTCCGGGCGCGAGCAGGCTGATCGCCTCGAGCACGTTGGTCTTCCCCGCGCCGTTCTCGCCGACCAGCAGGTTGAACTGCGCCGTGCCTTTCACCGCGGTCTCGTGGTGGTTGCGGAAACGGGACAGGAGGATGCGGTCGAGCATGGTCGGCGCGGCCTAGAGCATTTTCAAGTCAGGTGGAAACACCTGACGACTCGGAAAATGCGGCAGCCCTGTAAAAAGCGCGGCTCAGCGCCCTGCTCACAACGTTCAGACCGATTTTGCCTTGGCGAAAGGCGAGAAATCGAGATTGTCGTCGAACACCTCGACGCCCTCGCGCTTCTTTAGCCAGCCGACGACGACGTAGGTTACCGGCGTCAGCACCGCTTCCCACAGCACCTTCATGCCCCAGTTGGTGACCATGACGGTCAGCACCTGCTCGTGCGTCCAGGTGCCGAGGAAGGCGATGGGATAGAACAGGGCGCTGTCGGCGGCCTGTCCCACCACCGTCGAGCCGATGGTGCGCATCCACAAGTGCTTGCCGCCAGTCATCAGCTTCATCTTGGCGAGGACGAAGGAATTGACGAACTCACCCGCCCAGAACGCGGTCAGCGAGGCTAGGACGATGCGCCAGGTCGAGCCGAATACTGCTTCGTAGGCGGCCTGTCCGGTCCAGCCGGAATCCGGCGGCATGGCGACGACGACGAAGCTCATGAAAGCCATGAAGATCATCGCGAAGAAGCCCGCCCAGACGCAGCGGCGGGCATTGGCATAGCCGTACACTTCGGTCAGCACGTCGCCGATGACGTAGCTGACGGGGAAGAACAGGATGCCCGCGCCGAACGTCACGCCGCCGATATTCGCCAGCTTGGACGCACCGATCAGGTTCGACAGCAGCAGGATCGCGACGAAGGCCGCCATCACGTAGTCGAAATAGCGGAAGTGCCGACGGGCGCCGGTAAGGCCGTCGATGCGTGACAAGGGGCGGGACAGAGGCGATGGAGCGTCGGTAGCGGCGGTCATTGCCTGTGCGTAACGTGGCTTTGCTGCAGCGCAAAGCACAAGTTTGCGCCGCCAGCGGTTTGCGCCGCGCGGTAACCACGCTATGGGAAATCCGGCGCGCGCCCGTAGCTCAGCTGGATAGAGCACGAGCCTTCTAAGCTTGGGGTCACAGGTTCGAACCCTGTCGGGCGCGCCATTGTCTTCGGAAATGGTCGCCCTGATTCCCGGATTGAGTTCGAACCGTGTTCGAACGGGCGCGCGATGAAGTTTAAGCGATCATAAACCGATCGGTTGTATTCTCCCGCTCATGACCCGCACCGTTCTTCCCCGGCGATCGCAGCGACGCTCCGTCGCGCTGGCCGTTCAGTGCCGCACGCAGAGCGGTCTGCGGGATGACGGCGAGATTTCCGACATCTCGGTGGAGGGCTGCTGCCTGCGCATGCGCGGCATCTATTTCCGCGTCGGCGCGCGCCTGATCGTGCGGCCCAAGGGGATGGAAGGCATGTCGGGCGTGGTGCGCTGGGTCAGCAGCGACCTTGCCGGGGTCGAGTTCGACCGTCCGCTCTACGGCCCGGTGCTCGAGCACATCGCGGCAACGCACGGATCGCACGCGAGCGCCTGAGCGATAACGTCGCCCCGGCGAATTCTCGTTCATCCGGTCGGAAAGTTCTGGTCAAGCCGATCCGGCGCCCCACACACTCCCGCGAATAGACCGGCACGCCATCGCCGGCAAGTTCAAGCATGGGGAGAGAGCGTTTGGCAGCACCTGTCGGACCGGAGGGCGACGCCCCCAACCATCCGCTTGCGGTACGCATGGGCGTGATCGCGGGCGTATCGCACAACGTCGTCGTCGGCACCGTCATGGGCTCCTTCGGGCTGATGCTGGCCTCGGTCGAGCAACGCCTCGGCGTCAGCGCAGAAGAGGCGGCGGCGGGCATTCCGCTGGTGCTGGTCGGCTCGTCGGTGCTCGCGCCTTTCGTGGGCGTGCTGATCGCCAAGGTGTCGCTGCGCCTGCTGCTGCTGATCGGCGCATTACTGACGGTGGCAGGCTATCTCACGCTGGCCTGGACGCAAAGCTACGCCCTCTACCTGCTGGCTTACGGGCTTTGCTTCGGTCCCGCGATGAGCCTCGCCGGATCGATCGGCCCGGCGACGCTGGTGGGACGCTGGTTCAACCGCAATCGCGGGCTGGCGCTGGGAATCGTCCACTTGCCCGTGGTGATCGCGGTGGTGCCGTGGACGCTGGAGCGGGCGCTTTCCGCCGTCTCACCGAGCATGATCTACCTGTCCATCGGCCTGATCGCGGCGGCGCTGCTGCTTCCGCTGGGGCTGCTGGCGATCGATCATCCTCCGGGGCACGCCGAGACGCTGGCGCCCGAACCCGATGCGAAGCGCACCGCCGACGGATCGTTCAGCGTCGCGCAACTGCTTGCGCGGCCGCGTTTCTGGGCGATCTCGCTGGCAGCGGTGGCGAGCATGACGAGTTCGGTGCTGCTGGGCTCGCTACTGGTGCCGATGGGCTTGTCCTGGGGCTTCACCCGGCCCGAAGCGGCGCTGCTGCAGTCGATCATGTCGCTGGTCGGGATCGCCGGCTCGATACTGTTCGGCTGGATCGCCGACCGCATCGGCGGGGCGAGGGCGCTGGCGCTTATCGGCTTCGACTGCGCGGTGCTATGGGCTCTCCTGTTGCAGCACCCGCCGTTCTGGATGGCGGCCCTTGTGATCGGCCTCATCGGCATGCACGGTGCAGGCGCGATCCCCACGCTGGGCAAGGGGCTGACCGATTCGTTCGGACAGGCCAGTTACAGCCGGGGCTTCGGGCTCAACACGCTGATCGGGCTGCCGTTCATCGCGGTCGCCGTCGTCGGATCGGCGCGGGTCCATTCGGTGACCGGCAGCTACGACGGGGCGATCGTGGCGATGGCCGTGTTCTTCGTGTCCGCCATCGCACTCGGTCTTTACGCCGCGGGCGGGGCGAAAGTGCCGCAACAACTCGCGGCAGCATAAGCGCCCGTCGTCCCGGACCTGTGGCCGTGAGCAGCCCACCTTGCGCCAAGGCGCCTCGACGAGAGTCTCCGTCTAAAGACTGCCACCGGTCCCGGATCACGTCCGGGACGACGCGCGTTTACCCGCGTCGCGCCGTCGCCTTGAGCTGGCCGAGCACCGGATAGCCCAGCCCGTCGGGGATCACGAGCCATTCGCCGTCCTCGCGCATTTCCACCTCGGGGTGGATGCGGACGACGGGGTAGGCGGCGATGTCGGCCAGCGCTTCGGCATGATCGGCGTATTGCGCAAGGCGGTCGAGATTGCGGCGGGTCGGAAAGATCACCGAAATCTCGCCCCGATCGGCCATCGCGAGAGCATCGGCAGCGCTCGCCCAGAACAGGCGCGAGTTCTCGGTGGCGTCGACCGTCACGTCCACCGCGCCGGTGCCGATGTCGGCGACGAAGAAGCGTGTGTCGAAAGCCCGGTCCCACAAGGGGCACCAGTGCGCGAAGAAGGTCAGCGCCTGCGGGTCCAGTTCCCAGCCGAAGCGCTCCAGCACGGTGTCGAGCCGGCCGACCTCCAGCAGCATCGCCCGCGCTTCTGCGGCTTCGCGGGCGGTGACGGGGGCGCGGGTGGCGATCATGAGGCCCGCTTCCTCCAGCGTCTCGCGGATCGCGGCGATGCGGGCGGAGGCGATCTCCTCCGATTCGCCGGGCAGCAGGCGGCGGGCGAGTTCGCGGTCTGCGGGATCGACGCGGCCGCCGGGAAACACCGCCGCCCCGCCTGCGAAGCGCATGCCGTCCGAGCGCTGGAGCATCAGCAGTTCGGGCGGTCCGCCGTCGGCGGCGTGGCGGAACACCACCACGGTGGCGGCAGGGACGACGGCGGGGCCGTCTGTCGGCATCGGCTGGTCGGAGGGAGCGGTCTGGATCATTGCCGCCGATCTTGCCGCTGGGGAAGGGGCGCGCAAGCGGAAAAGCGCCAGGCGACTCAGGTGGCAGTGTCGGCAGAATTTACAGGGCATGACGCACGCGCTGACACGTGAACCGAAGAAATGGCTGATTTTCGGGAAAAATCAGAACTGGCACAGGTCATGCTTATGAAGTATCGTACCCCGAGAGAAGCAGTCTCGATAGAGGCGGGGCCGGACAGTCTCCCGGCCCCGCCTCCCCGGGGTTCCCCATACATCGAAGTATTCGTCGTCCCAGCTTTGATCCGGGACCGGTGGCTGTCTTTAGCCCGGTGCAGGCCGCGAGGCGCCTTGACGCAGGCGCCGCTGTTCACGGCCAGCGATCCCGGATCAGGTCCGCGATGACGGATGATGAAAAGGCCCGGGAATCGCTTCCCGAGCCTTCGTAATCCGGTGCTGTCGGCAGATCAGCCCTGCGCAGCGATCCCGCTGTCGGTCATGAGCTGGTGCAGTTCGCCGGCCTCGTACATCTCCATCATGATGTCGCTGCCGCCGAGGAACTCGCCCTTGACGTAGAGCTGGGGGATCGTCGGCCAGTCCGAATAGGACTTGATGCCCTGACGGATTTCCATGTCCTGCAGCACGTCGACGGTCTCGTAAGCGACGCCGAGGTGTTCGAGGATGGCGATCGCGCGGCTGGAGAAGCCGCACTGCGGGAACAGCGGGGTGCCCTTCATGAAGAGGACCACGTCGTTGCTCTTTACGATATCGCCGATACGGGCATTGACGTCGGACATTTCAGTAAAACCCTTGAGTAGTATGCTTGCGTCAGTTGGGGACGGCGGTGGTGAGTTGCAAGGCGTGAAGGACGCCGCCCATGCGGCCGCCCAGCGCTTCGTAGACCATCTTGTGCTGCGCGACGCGGGGGCGGCCTGTGAAGGCGGCCGAGACGACGTGCGCGGCGTAGTGGTCGTTGTCCCCGGCGAGGTCGGTGATCGTGACTTCCGCGTCCGGCAGCGCGGCGCGGATCATGGTCTCGATTTCGGTAGCGGTCATGCCCATCGGATAGTCCTCAGCCCAGGAAAGCGCGGCGCGCTTCGACCTGCTTGGCGGCCAGTGCGGCGCGCACTTCCGCTTCGGTGGTATCGACGCCGGCGGCGGTCAGGTCGCCCAGCAGCTTGCGGATGACGTCCTCGTCGCCGGCTTCCTCGAAGTCGGCCTGGACGACGGCCTTGGCATAGGCATCGGTTTCGGCCTGCGACAAGTCCATGCGTTCGGCCGCCCACTCACCGACGAGGCGGTTGCGGCGGGCCTGGATGCGGAACAGCGTGTCGGCGTCGTGAGCGAACTTCGCTTCTTCGGCGCGCTCGCGGTCCTGGAAACTCGTCATCGGACAACCTCGGGTTAAAGCGTTGTCCATGCCGATAGGGAACGCGGGGCTGCGGGGCAATCCTTGATTCGCAATAGCGACCGATGGATCGAGAGGCGAAGAATCCTCCCTGTCGCGAAGCGATGGGGAGGGGGACCGCCGCCGCAGGCGGGGGTGGAGGGGGAGAAGACCCCTCCGTCAGCCCTGCAGGCTGCCACCTCCCCATTCCTTCGGAACAGGGAGGATTTTGCGGTCAAGCCGCCAGCACCGGGCTGGCAAGGAACGGCAGCGTTTCGCGTGCCTTGCCTTCGTAGGTCGAGATCGTGTCGCCCTGCGCCATCGTCAGGCCCACTTCGTCGAGGCCGTTCAGCAGGCAGTGCTTGCGGAACGGATCGATCTCGAACGTGAAGCGATCCTGGAACGGCGTGGTCACCGACTGCGTGTCGAGGTCGATGTCGATCGTCTCGTCCTGCGCCACTTCCATCAGGCGATCGATCGCCTCCTGCGGCAGGGCCACGGTGAGGATGCCGTTCTTGAAGGCGTTGCCCGAGAAGATGTCCGAGAAGCTCGGCGCGATCACGCAAGTCACGCCCATGTCGAGCAGCGCCCAGGCGGCGTGCTCACGGCTGGAGCCGCAGCCGAAGTTGTCGCCCGCGATGAGGATCGGCGCGCCGGCCCAGCGCTCGTCGGTGAAGACGTTGCCGTCTTCCAGCTTGATCGATTCGAACGCGCCCTTGCCGAGACCCGTGCGGGTGATCGTCTTGAGCCAGTGCGCCGGGATGATGACGTCGGTGTCGACGTTCTTGCGGCCGAACGGAATCGCCTTGCCGGCGACGTGGTTGATCGCCTGCATCAGTCCGTCTCGCTCGGGAAGTGCGGAGCCGTGTTGGTCTTCGGCGGCTGCGCGTCGGCCTTCTTGCGGTCGCTGCGGCGCTTCACGAAGAGCAGGGCAGCGGCGATGGCGGCCGAACCGATGGCGGCACCGGCGGCGATGGCGGCGCGGCCTGCGAGCGAGTTGTCGGAATCGTTGGACATGGGGGAGATCCTATCAGCTTAGGCCGGTTCAGTCATTGGCGCGAGGTCGCGCACGTCGGTCAGCTTGCCGGTGACGGCGGCAGCGGCGGCCATGGCGGGGCTCATCAGGTGGGTGCGCGCACCCGGACCCTGACGGCCGGTGAAGTTGCGGTTGCTGGTGGAGGCGCAGCGCTCCCCGGCAGGCACCTTGTCGGGGTTCATGGCAAGGCAGGCCGAGCAGCCCGGCTCGCGCCATTCCAGACCCGCATCGATGATGATCTTGTCGAGACCTTCGGCCTCGGCCTGCGCCTTGACCAGACCCGATCCGGGGACGACGATCGCCCACTTCACGTTGTCGGCCTTGTGGCGCCCCTTGAGCACTTCGGCGGCGGCCCGGATGTCCTCGATGCGGCTGTTGGTGCAGCTGCCGATGAAGACGTTCTGCACTTCCACGTCGGTCAGCTTCGTGCCGGGCGTCAGGCCCATGTAGTCGAGGCTGTGCTTGACCGCATCGCGCTTGGAGGCGTCGGCGAAGTCCTCAGGCGCGGGGACGAAGCCGCCGATGCCGGAGGTGTCCTCGGGGCTGGTGCCCCAGGTCACGGTGGGCTGGATGTCCTCGGCGCGGATGAACACGGACTTGTCGTAAGTCGCGCCTTCGTCGGTCGCCAGGCTCTTCCACCACGCCACGGCCTTGTCCCAGTCCGCGCCCTTGGGCGCGTAGGGGCGGCCCTTGACGTAGGCGAAAGTCGTTTCGTCCGGTGCGACCAGACCGGCGCGGGCGCCGCCCTCGATCGACATGTTCGACACGGTCAGGCGGCCTTCGACCGACATCTCGCGGAAGACGTTGCCGGTGTACTCGATCACGTAGCCGGTGCCGCCGGCAGTGCCGATGACGCCGATGACGTGCAGGATCACGTCCTTCGGGGTGACCCCAGCGCCGAGCGTGCCCTCGACGCGGACTTCGAAGGTCTTCGACTGCTTGAGCAGCAGCGTCTGGGTAGCCAGCACGTGCTCGACCTCGGACGTGCCGATGCCGAAGGCCAGTGCGCCCAGGCCGCCGTTGCAGGCGGTGTGGCTGTCGCCGCAGACGATGGTGGCGCCGGGCAGCGAGAAGCCCTGCTCGGGGCCGACGACGTGGACGATGCCCTGTTCCGGATCGGCGTCGCCGATGTAGCGGATGCCGAACGAAGGCGCGTTCTTCTCCAGCATGTCGAGCTGCTGGGCGCTCTGCGGATCGGCGATCGGCACGCGATTGCCGTTCATGTCGCGGCGCGCGGTGGTGGGCAGGTTATGGTCAGGCACCGCGAGCGTAAGATCGGGGCGACGCACCGGGCGACCGGCGGCGCGAAGGCTCTCGAAAGCCTGCGGGCTCGTCACTTCGTGGACGATGTGCCGGTCGATATAGATGAGGCAGGTGCCGTCGTCCCGTTGGTCGACGACGTGGGCGTCCCAGATCTTCTGGTAGAGGGTGCGCGGTGCGGTTGTCATGATCAGGCGCGATTAGGCCCCGCCCTTGCGAAATTCAAGGGGCAGGGCGATTCGCTGCGCCCTTCGAATGAAATTTTCATTCAATCCGAATAGATCTGACGATCGATCGTTGCTGTTGCGAGACGCTCGCACCGCCATGTAAAACGCGCCCGGTCCTTGCGGCCGGGCGCGTTAGGGAGTGTGCGGGCCGGAATTCAGGGTCACCGGCCCGGTCGATCAGTGGTGGCGACGATCGTAACGGTCATGGCGATCGTAGCGCGAACGATAGCGGCGGTCGTCGTGGTGGCGGCGGTCATTGCGCCAGTAGTGCTTGGAAGCGCGGTGATGCTTCACGTAGCGCGGCGGGGCGTGGTGGCCGCGGCGCGCATGGTCGCGCTGGTCGTGGTGGTAGGGTGCGGCCTCGGCGACGGCAGGGGCCAGCGAGGCGCCGCCGAGCAGCGCGACGAGAGCGGGGGCGATGATCTTGGTCAGCTTGTTCATGGGGGGATTCCTGTGTGGGGGGATTGTTCTGCCGGGAGGAAAACCACGGGCTACGGCAAAGGCTGCCGGATTATTCCGCGACTTGGGGTTCCCGGTCGCCGATCAGCCGCGGCGGCGGTCGTAATCGTGGCGCTCCATCCGCAGCGAGGCGTAGACCTTGTTCACGCGGTTGCCGAGGATGCGGGTCTCCTGCGCGGAGAGGCCGCCGCGCGAGTACTGGCCGTAGAGACGCTGGATATCGACGACATCGCGGCGCAGGCCCGAGGCTTCGCGCTGCGAGATCGTCCGGCGGGCGGCGGCGCGGTCGATATTGGCGCGCAGGCCTTGGATGTCGGAACGAATGTCGTAGTGGCGGGCGGCCTGGACGTGGCGGTTCGGCGCGGCCTCGGCGATGCCGGGGGCGATGGCGCCGAGGCTGGTGACGGCGATCAGGGCGGGGGCGATGAACTTGGTGAACTGGCGCATGGGTCGCACTCCTTGCTGGAAACTGTTTTCGGAAGGTCGCTTCCGATGCATTCAGGATTAGGCTTGTGAAACTGAACGCTAGCTAGACGGCCCGTCGCAAGGGTGTGTGCAATTGTAAGAGAGTGTCGCAGCTTCAGTCGCGTCATCTCCGCCTGCGCGGGGATGACGGGATTTAGTGTGTGAAGAGAGGCGTTGGCAGTATAAGGGCAAGGCCATGTCCGCCCTTGCCGCCGTCCTGATCGTCCTTGCCTCCGCTGCCGCGATGGAGTTCGTCGCGTGGTCGAGCCACAAGTACATCATGCATGGTTTCGGCTGGGCCTGGCACCGCGACCACCACGAGCCGCACGACAGGATGCTGGAGAAGAACGACCTCTATGCCGTGTTCGGGGCGGCAATCAGCATTTCCATGTTCGCACTCGGCTCGCCGATGGTGATGGGCGCAAGTGCGTGGTGGCCGGGCACGTGGATTGGTCTCGGCGTGCTGGTCTACGGCGTGATCTACACGCTGATCCACGACGGCCTGGTCCACCAGCGCTATTTCCGGTGGGTGCCCAAGCGCGGCTATGCCAAGCGGCTGGTGCAGGCCCACAAGCTGCACCATGCGACCATCGGCAAGGAAGGCGGCGTCAGCTTCGGCTTCGTCGTCGCGCGCGATCCGGCGGTGCTCAAGCGGGAACTGCGGGCGCAGCGCGAACAGGGCATCGCCGTGCTGCGCGAGGCGGTGGACTAGGTCTATCCTCCCTGTTCCGCAGGAATGGGGAGGTGGCAGCCCGCAGGGCTGACGGAGGGGGCTTGCTTTCCCCCTCCCCGAGCAAGCGCAGGGAGGATTTATTCCGCCCGCGTCCAGATCCACGTCCCGATCGTCGCCAGCACCGCGAGGGGGATCAGCGCCCACATCTCGCCTGCGGTGAACCATACGATCGCGACGCTCAGGCCCATGGTCGAGATCGCCGCGATCTTGCCCTTGCGGCTGATCGCCCGCCGGTCGCGCCATTCGCGCAAGTGGCGGCCGTACTTTGGGTGTCGATAGAGCCGCTCCGCCCATTCCGGGTGGCTCTTCGAGAAGCATCCGGCGGCGAGAATCCAGAAGATCGTCGTCGGCAGCAGCGGCAGGAAGATGCCCAGCGTGCCGATCCCGACGAGGATTACCCCCGCCGTGATCCAGAGATATTTCCTAGCCCTGGGCATATCGCGCGGCAGTTTCCCGGATCAGCGCGATCATGTTGGGCACGCCCTGCGTCCGGTTAGACGAGAGCTGGTTGCGCAAGTCGAACGGTTCGAGCGCCGCCGCGATGTCGGTCGCGGCCACCGTCGCGGCAGGCTTGTCCTGCACCGCCGAGATCACCAGCGAGACGATGCCCTTGGTGATCGCCGCGTTGCTGTCCGCCAGGAAGTGCAGGGTGCCGTCCTCGCGCGCCATGGGATAGACCCAGACGCTGGCGGAGCAGCCGCGCACTTTGGTGGCGTCGGTCTTCAGCGCGTCGGGCATATCGTCCAGCTCGCGCCCCAGTTCGATCAGGAGGCGATAGCGTTCGTCGCCATCGAGGAATTCATACTCTTCGCGGATATCGTCGAGGTCACGCATAGACCCGGCATTTAGAGGCGGGCGCGGCGAGGGCAAGAGGATATTGCGAACATTTCGCAAAGGCGCGGCGTTGCAAGCAGTGGGTGATGCTGTCAGGGAAGCCGGGCCAGACTGCTGGTGTGTATCAATACACATCCGTCATTCCCGCGCAGGCGGGAACCCATCTCCCGATCCGTCGTGTCGCGGCGGCGTCAGATGGATCCCCGCCTTCGCGGGAATGACGGGAAGAAGGAAGCGGGCCGACGAATGCCTAACACTGCCGACACCAGCCACCCGTTCTTCTCCATGCACGAGCACGGCTTCGTGCGCGTCGCCACCTCGACCCCGCGTGTGAAGACCGCCGACGTTGCAGGCAACCGCGACGCGATCCTTGCCGAAGCGCGCCGGGCCCATGCGGCGCATGTGGACCTGCTGGTCTTCCCCGAACTCAGCCTGTCCTCCTACGCCATCGACGACCTGCACCTGCAGGGCGCGATGATCGAGGCGGTCGAGGCTGCGGTGGCGCAGATCGTCAAGGCCAGCGCCGACCTTTCGCCGGTGCTGCTGGTCGGCGCCGCGCTGGAGCGCAAGGGGCGGCTCTACAACTGCGCGCTGGTCATCGCGCAGGGCCGCCTGCTCGGCGTAGTGCCCAAGTCCTACCTGCCCAACTACCGCGAGTTCTACGAGAAGCGCTGGTTCGCGAGCGGCAAGACCGTCCGCAATTCCACGATCACCGTGAACGGGCAGGAGGTGCCGTTCGGCGTCGATCTCGTCTTCGCCTCCGAGGTGCTGAAAAACTTCCGCTTCTTCGTCGAGATCTGCGAGGACTTCTGGGCGCCGACGCCGCCGTCCTCGCTGGGCGCGATGGCGGGGGCGACGATCCTCGCCAACCTGTCCGCCTCCAACATCGTCATCGGCAAGTCGGACGAGCGCCACATGCTGTGCCGGGCCCAGTCGGCGCGCGCGATGGCGGCCTATATCTACTGCGCGGCGGGACACGGCGAAAGCACGACCGATCTCGCATGGGACGGGCAGGGCATCGTCTACGAACTGGGCGACCTGCTGGCGGAATCGGAGCGTTTCTCGCTCGAGGCCGAACTGTGCGTGGCCGACGTGGACTGCGATCGCATCGTCATGGATCGTCTGCGGAGCCCCACCTTCAACGATGCCGCCGACGTCGCGGGCAAGCCGGAGGAAACGTTCCGCACCGTACCGTTCCGCCACGCCCCGGCCGGCGGCGACATCGGGCTGGTGCGCCCGGTCAGCCGCTTCCCGTTCGTCCCCTCGCGCGCCGACAGGCTGGACGCCGACTGCTACGAGGCGTTCAACATCCAGGTCGACGGCTTGATGCGGCGGATCGAATCGACCCATGCGAAGTCGATGGTGATCGGCATCTCGGGCGGCCTCGATTCGACCCATGCGCTGATCGTCGCCGCGCGCGCCTGCGACCGGTTGGGCCTGCCGCGCAGCTTCATCCGGGGCTACACGATGCCCGGCTTCGGGACGAGCGAGGGCACGAAGTCCAACGCCTGGAAGCTGATGGACGCCGTTGGCATCGCCGCGCAGGAGATCGATATCCGGCCCGCCGCGACGACGATGCTCCATGACATCGGCCATGCCTTCGCCAACGGCGAGCCGGTCTACGACGTGACGTTCGAGAACGTCCAGGCGGGGCTGCGCACCGACTATCTGTTCCGCCTCGCCAGCCAGCACGGCGGCTTCGTTGTGGGCACCGGCGACTTGTCGGAACTGGCGCTGGGCTGGTGTACTTACGGCGTCGGCGACCAGATGAGCCACTACGCGGTCAACGCGGGCGTGCCCAAGACGCTGATCCAGTACCTGATCCGCTGGTGCGCCACGACCGACCAGTTCAGCGCCTCGACCGAGGAGATCCTGCTGGCGATCCTCGCGACGGAGATTTCGCCCGAACTGGTGCCCGCCGGGGCCGACGGCGCGATCCAGAGCACCGAGGCGAAGATCGGGCCTTACGAACTCAACGACTTCTTCCTCCACCACGTCATGCGCTTCGGGCAGAAGCCGTCGAAGGTCGCGTTCCTCGCCTGGCACGCCTGGCGCGACACGGCGGCGGGGGCATGGCCGCACGCCTTCCCGGAAGCCAAGAAGAACGCCTATGAACTGCCGGTCATCCGTTCATGGCTGGAGAAGTTCGTGACGCGCTTCTTCGCGTTCAGCCAGTTCAAGCGCTCGGCCATTCCCAATGGCCCGAAAGTGTCCACCGCCGGAGCCCTCAGCCCCCGGGGCGACTGGCGCGCACCGTCCGACGCCAGCGCAGCGGTATGGCTGGCGGAACTGGAGAAACGGGTGCCGTAACTTCCTCCCCGGAACGGGGAGGATGCGCGCCTAACCCCGTCATCCCAGCGAAGGCTGGGACCGCTGGCCTGTTACGGCGAGCCAACGTTCAAACGCCCTGCCTAGGGTTGGGCTTTGCGCGGCCAGCGGTCCCAGCCTTCGCTGGGATGACGAGGTTGTGCGTGCAGTCAGCGCACGCGGAAATACCCGCTGGCGAGTGCGGGCCATTACGCCGGGGAAATCAACGCGAATACCGAGAACATCGGGTCGGCGTCGGGAGCGTCCAAGCAGGGACGCGGGGTTTTGTTTTCCGTGAAGCTCTGGCGAGCGGCCGGGTAACTCACGGTGCAGCCCGGCTCGACCTGTATTCCATCGGACTTGTCCCATGTGGCCGTCGTTAGGGTTCGCGTCGTTATCGGCCGAAGGCTATCCGGGATGGCCGTCCCAAGTCCTGCCGTGTGTCGCAGGAACGTATGGACGGCGTTTCCGGTAGCGCAGAGACAGTCCGGGTCTTCGAACGGACGCGTGGTTTGCGTAGCTACGGCTGAAACCGCATCCCGGCCCACGACGCCGACCCGATACACCTCTCCGGCGTGATCATCGCCGGATCGGATGTCGGGCCATATAACCTATTTGGCGATAAATGTCAATCCCGCAGGGCGTCGATCTCGCGGGCGAGGTCCTTGCCGCGCCGTTCGTCGGTGGCGATGCGTTCGAGGACGGCGATGCGCTTGCGCATGGTTTCGACCTCGCGCTCCAGTTCGTGTTCGCGGGCGGTGTGATCGTAGCCGCCGGCCGCGCGGTCCCGCTTGTCGCCCAGCGCGCGGTAGCGCTGGGACTTGAGCCAGGTCACGCAGCCGATGGCGAAAAGAACGACTACGGCAGTCCAGAAACTCATTGCTTGGTCACCTTCACCCTATCGCCGTCGTGCGCGTCCTCGACTCGAAGCGCTTCGATCTGGAGCGCGATGTCGTGGCTGCTGCCGCCGTCGGTGATGATTCTTTCCAGCACCCGCACGCGATTTTCAAGCGTGCTGTTGTGCGCTGCGTACTGCGCGGCCTTTTCGGCGGTCGCGCCGACGGTGATCTCCAGCTTGCGCTCGAGGAAGGCCAGGCGGCGCTTGTAGGCGCCCATCAGGATCGCGAAGACAGAGATGATGGTGATGAGGACGGCGCAAAGGCCGAGGAAATCGCCGGGGCTCATTGCGATGCTGCCTTCTGAAGCGGCGCGCGCAGGCTCTCTATCTGCGCGGCGGTCGTGTATCCGGTATCGGTGACGATGGTTTCGAGGCTGGCGGTGCGGTTCTCCAGCGCTTCCAGCCGGGCGCGCAGCTGCGCGTTTTCCTCAGCCAGTCGCGCTGCCGCCGCGTGATCCGCACGCTCGGTCTTGCCGCCCCATTCGTCCTCCAGCGCATAGCCGTGGCGCGCGCGGATCCAGGTGTTGAGCACCCAGCCGCCGGTACAGATGCCGACGATGACGAGGACGAAGTCCGGTCCACCCCATTGCATGGCGGTCTCCTCAGTTGATCTTGGGCTCGGCCGTGCGGGCGCTTTCGACCTCGCGCCGGTCCCGCAGCGCCTCGATCTGGAGGGCGGTGTCATAGCCGCCGTCGGTGATGATCCGCTCCAGCACCCGCACGCGCTCTTCGAGTTCGCGGCTGTGCGAGGCGTATTGCGCGGCTTTTTCTGCGGTCGCCTCGATCTGCAGTTCGGCGAGCTTGCGCTGGTGCTTGGTCCAGATCGCGAAGCCGCCCATGATGAACGGTGCGAGCGGGATCAGCACCCAGATTGCGTCTTCCATGTCGTCGTGTCCCTGTTGCCCGGATGGCTGCGTGTCAGCGCAGCGAGTCGATCTCGGCCGCAAGGCGCGAGTTGCTGTTGGAATAGTGTGCCTCCATGTCCGCGATCCGGCGGTCCATGTCGGACAGATCGGTGCGCAGGCGGCTGGAGGAAGGCGCTGCCGTCAGCCCCTTGCGGGCGCGGCGGCGTTCCATGCGGCGCAGCAGGCGCATTTCCTCGTCCTCGGAATAGAGGCCCATCGGGCGGCTGTCTGCCAGCCAGGCCACGCCGAAGTAGATGGCGATCACGATCGGAAACCCGGCGAACAGCAGCAGCACGGCGCCCAGCCGGATCCACAGCGCATCGACGCCGGTGTAATCCGCGATGCCCGAGCACACGCCCGAGATCTTGGCGTTAGACTTGTCGAGATAGAATTGTCCGCGAGACATTGCCTGTTTTCCCTTCCCTCGAATGTCTTACTGCTGCTTGTCGGCCATCTGGCGCTTCATCTCCGCGAGTTCCGCGTCGATCGAGTCGCCATCGGCCAAGGCCGCGATTTCCTCGGCGAGCGTCGGCTGGCGGCGGTCGGAGAGGCTCATGGCCTCGGCGCGGCCTTCCGCGTAGTCGACGCGGCGCTCCAGCTGGTCGAACCGGGCCATGGCTTCGTCCACGCGCTCGTTCGCCAGCAGCGTGCGCAGCTTGACCCTGTTTTCCGCGCTCTGCAAGCGGGCCGCGATGGACGACTGGCGGCTGCGGGCCTCGCGCAGGCGGGTCTGCAGCTTCTCGATGTCGGCCTCGTAGGCGCGCAGCGCGTCGTCGAGCACCAGGATCTCGGCCGAGAGCTGCTCGGCCATGTCGGCGGCCTTCTTGCGCTCCATCAGCGCGGCGCGGGCAAGGTCCTCGCGGTCCTTGGACAGCGCCAGCTGCGCCTTGTCGTTCCAGTCGGCCTGCAGTTTGTCCAGCTTGCCCACGTGACGGCGCAGTTCCTTCTGGTCCGCGATCGTGCGGGCCGAACTGGTGCGCACTTCCACCAGCGTCTCCTCCATCTCGAGGATGATCAGGCGGATCATCTTGGCCGGGTCTTCGGCCTTGTCGAGCAGGTCGTTGAAGTTGGCGGCGATGATGTCGCGGGTGCGGGAGAAGATGCCCATGGCGGTGGTTCCTGTGGTGAAGCTGCGGCCCGAGGTGAAAGTACCCGTCGTGGCCCGGATGTCATCGGCGTCGAAGCGGTAGGCGCGCCCCGGATTGAAGTGTGCGTTCGGGGCGGGATTCTGGAGCACTTCGATCTCCGCGTCGAGCCTGCTCATGCGAGCGGCGCTCCGCACGAATGCACCGAGGTCGCATGCGCCTCGGGCACCGCGACCTTGTCGGCCAGCGCCACGAGATTGAGTGCGCCCATCGCCAGCATGCTGACGATGATCGCCCAGTCGAGCTTGGTGCGGGCCAGTGTCGAACGCGGTGTGGTGGAGCGTCCCTGGCCGGTGCTGTTCGCAGTGATCGGGAGCATGTCGAAGTTTCCTCTAGTCCTGAACTTGGTCTTGCCGAGGTAATAGCAACCCCCGTGCCAAACTGCGCGAATGGCGGATTTGCGGGATTTCGGTTTCTCCGTGCGAAAGTGCGCGCAAAATGAATTGCCAATGAATGGGAAATTTCGCTAACTTTCAGGAATGGAGCGCGACACCCACTTCATCGGCCAGTCTTCTGCCTTCCTCGATGCGGTCGAGCGGGCCAGCCGCGCCGCCGCGGTGCGCCGTCCGGTCCTCGTCATCGGCGAGCGCGGGACGGGCAAGGAACTGATCGCCCAGCGCCTGCATCACCTCTCCCCGCGCTGGGGTGAGCCGCTGGTGACCCTCAACTGCGCGGCGCTGCCCGAGACGCTGATAGAGGCCGAACTGTTCGGCCACGAGGCGGGCGCGTTCACCGGGGCCACACGGGCAAGGGCAGGGCGGTTCGAGGAGGCGGATCGCGGCACCCTGTTCCTCGACGAACTGGGCAACCTGTCGATGGCGGCGCAGGAGCGCCTGCTGCGCGCGATCGAATATGGCGAGGTCGTGCGCATCGGTTCCTCGCGCGCGGTGACGGTGGACGTGCGCATCGTCGCCGCCACCAACGCCGACCTGCCGCGCATGGCCGCCGAGGGCACCTTTCGCGCCGACCTGCTCGACCGACTGAGCTTCGAGGTCATCACCCTGCCGCCGCTGCGCGCGCGGGAAGGGGACGTCGCGGAACTGGCCGACTACTACGGCCGCCGCATGGCCAGCGAACTGGAGTGGGGTCGCTTCCCCGGCTTCTCGGGCGCCGCGATGGAGGCGCTGGAGGCGCACGAATGGCCCGGCAACGTGCGCGAACTGCGCAATGTGGTCGAGCGCGCGGTCTACCGCTGGGGGGATGAGGCTGCGCCGATCGCGGAAGTGGTGTTCGATCCCTTCGTCAGTGCATGGGGGCTGCGCGCGATGGCGGAGGTGGTGCCTGCACCGCTGCCCTGCGCGGCGGAGCCGGAAATGCCGTTCGAGGCTCCGGCCTCTCTACGTGACGCGGTCGAGGCGCACGAGCGCGGCCTGCTGCTGGCGGCGCTGGAACGCCTGCGCTGGAATCAGCGCAAGGTGGCGAGCGCGCTGGGCCTGACTTACGACCAGTTGCGCCACTGCCTCAAGAAGCACGGGCTGCATCAGGGGCGGGTTTAGGCCCGATATCGGAAATTTAATGCTTTGAGGCGCGTTGCTGGCGCATGTAGGATGCGGGCATGTCCAAGGCTTCTGCTCCCGTAGTCCGCAAGGCTGCCAGCGTTTCGCTGGATTCAGCGCTTCTCGATGAGGCGCGTGCTCTGGATGTGGACGTATCCAGTGCCTGCGAACGGGGTCTTGCCGAACAGGTCGCGGAAACCCGCGCCGAACGCTGGCGCCGAGAAAATGCCGAGGCGATTGCCTCTTTCAATGACTATGTCGAGCGCAACGGGTTGCCTCTGGCTCGCTATCGCCCGTTCTGATGGCCAAATCGATGTGTATCGAATGGCGCATCGTGATGGCTACATGCTTGATTGTCAGGCTGACCTGTTGAGCGACTTCGCGACCAGGTTTGTCGCGCCCTTGTTGCCACTTGCCGAAGCACCGCCTCCGGTTCCGCGTCTCAATCCCGTTTTCGAGATTGAGGGCGTGCGCTGCGTCATGGTGCCTCAACTGGTTACATCGGTGCCGGCGTCGGATTTACGGATTCGGGTGACGTCGCTCCACGAACACGATCTCACGATCGGCAATGCCCTCGACATGCTCATCTCCGGGTACTGACCCTTCTCCCCTTGCATTTTTCCAGAATCGCGACTATCTGGCCGTCATCCCGTAATTGGTGAAACAACGAACGGGCTGGCGCCGGTAGGGGCCGGCGCGAAACCGCGTTGCTCATCACACGGCAAGCACAAACGAAACGGAAGCCAGATTGGTCGATATCGCACGCCTTACCGAAGTCATCGAGCCGGAGGTCGCCGCCCTGGGCTTCGATCTCGTGCGCGTGCGCATTTTCGGCAAGAGCGAAGTCGGTGACGACGAGATCGCGCTCCAGATCATGGCTGAGGACCCGAAGACCGGCCAGCTCGTGCTCGACGACTGCGCGGCGCTGTCGCACCGCATCTCCGACCGCATGGATGCGCTGGAGGAAGCGGGCGAGACGCTGATCGAGGAGGCCTATCGCCTCGAAGTCAGCTCGCCGGGCATCGACCGTCCGCTCACCCGCATCAAGGACTACGCCAACTGGGCGGGCCATGAGGCGAAGATCAACCTGATCAATCCCGTCGAAGGCAACCGCAAGGGCCTGCACGGCGACCTCGTCGGCATCGAGGGTGAGGCAGGAAGCGAAGTGGTCACGCTGGAGGACAAGAAGTCCGGCCGCGTGTCCTTCCCGCTCGCAGACGTTCAGTCGGCAAGGCTGATCCTTACCGACAGGCTCATCGCAGCAAGCCGCCCGCAGGATACCAGCGGCGCGGACGACATTCTTGAGGAACAGGAAGACTAAGCCATGGCCAGTGCGATTTCCGCCAACCGCGCCGAGCTGATCGCGATTGCGAACTCCGTTGCTTCGGAAAAGATGATCGACAAGTCGATCGTCATCGAGGCGATGGAAGAAGCCATCCAGAAGTCGGCCCGCAACCGCTACGGCGCCGAGAACGACATCCGCGCGAAGCTCGATCCGCGTACCGGCGACTTGCGCCTGTGGCGCGTCGTCGAAGTCGTGGAAGAGGTCGAGGACTACTTCAAGCAGGTCGACCTCAAGCAGGCCGAGAAGCTCCAGAAGGGCGCTGCACTGGGTGACTTCATCGTCGACCCGCTACCCCCGGTGGACCTTGGTCGTATCGACGCGCAGTCGGCCAAGCAGGTGATCTTCCAGAAGGTCCGCGACGCCGAGCGTGACCGTCAGTACGAAGAGTTCAAGGACCGCGCCGGCGAAGTCATCACCGGCGTCATCAAGTCGGTCGAGTTCGGCCACGTGATCGTCAACCTTGGCCGCGCCGAGGGCGTGATCCGCCGCGACCAGCAGATCCCCCGCGAAGCCGCCCGCGTCGGCGAGCGCGTGCGGGCGCTGGTCCTGCGCGTCGAGCGCCAGAACCGCGGCCCGCAGATCTTCCTCAGCCGCGCGCACCCGGACTTCATGAAGCGCCTGTTCGCGCAGGAAGTCCCGGAAATTTACGACGGCGTGATCGAGATCAAGGCCGCTGCCCGCGATCCGGGCTCGCGCGCCAAGATCGGCGTGATCAGCAACGACAGCTCGATCGATCCGGTCGGCGCCTGCGTCGGCATGAAGGGCAGCCGCGTGCAGGCGGTCGTGCAGGAAATGCAGGGCGAGAAGATCGACATCATCCCCTGGAGCGAGGACACCGCGACGTTCGTGGTCAACGCGCTGCAGCCCGCGACCGTCAGCCGCGTCGTCATCGACGAGGAAGAAAGCCGCATCGAAGTCGTGGTGCCTGACGATCAGCTCAGCCTCGCGATCGGCCGTCGCGGCCAGAACGTTCGCCTCGCCTCGCAGCTGACCGGTTCGCAGATCGACATCATGACCGAGGCGGAATCTTCGGAGAAGCGCCAGAAGGAATTCGTCGAGCGCTCGAAGATGTTCGAGGAAGAGCTGGACGTCGACGAGACGCTCTCGCAGCTGCTGGTCGCCGAAGGCTTCAGCGAGCTGGAAGAAGTCGCCTATATCGATGCCGCCGAACTGGCGAACATCGAAGGCTTCGACGAAGAGCTGGCCGAAGAACTGCAGAACCGTGCGCAGGAAGCGCTCGATCGCCGCGAGGAAGCCAACCGCGAAGCCCGCCGTGCGCTGGGCGTCGAGGATGCGCTGGCAGAACTGCCGCACCTCACCGAAGCGATGCTGGTCGTGCTCGGCAAGGGCGGCATCAAGACGCTCGACGACCTCGCCGACCTCGCGACCGACGAACTCATCGCCAAGAAGCGTACCGAACAGCGTCGCCGCGACGGTTCGGTGAACAAGCGCTCGGGCCGCGACGAGGACAAGGGCGGCGTGCTCGGTGAGTACGGCCTGACCGAAGAGCAGGGCAACGAGATCATCATGGCCGCGCGCGCTCACTGGTTCGAAGACGAACCGCAGACCGAGGAGGCCGCCGATGCGGAATCCTCGCAATGAGCGCGTAAGCTCCGACATTGACGGCAATTCGGCGGAGAGGACTTGTATCCTCTCCGGCGAGAAGGCTGTGCGCGGGGAGTTCATCCGTCTGGCGATCTCGCCGGACGGTCTGGTGCTCCCCGACGTCCACGCGCGTGCCCCCGGGCGCGGCGCGTGGATCGGCGTTTCTCGCGAGACCCTTGAAATCGCGGTGTCGAAGAACAAACTTAAGGGAGCACTGGCGCGCGCTTATAAAGGCGCGGCCATTACCATCCCCGACGACCTGGCGGATCGGATCGAGGCTGCGCTGTCCCGCGCGCTTACCGACCGGCTGGGCCTCGAACTGAAATCGGGCAGGCTGCTCATGGGCTCGGACCGCATCGCGCAGAACGCGCGTGAGGGCCGGGTCGAATGGCTTGCCCATGCCGCCGACGCGCGCGAGGACGGATCGCGCAAGCTGGACCAGGCCTGGCGGGTCGGGTCCGAGGCGGAAGGAACTGGTCTGCGAGGCGTCACCTTGCCTCTGGACCGGGACACGTTGTCTGTGGCATTGGGCCGCGACAACGTCGTTCACCTGGCGCTGAACGATCGCGGAGCGGCTGACCGAGTCGAAACGCTGCTAAAGCGCCTCCTGCATTTCCAAGGGCAGGTCATCAGCCGGGAGGCCTCGAACGGGGACGACGGCCAAAGTGACTTACACAGGCCCGGCATGGATGACACTGACGGAGCGGCCCAGGCCGACTCCGTGACGACGAATTGAGCGAAGGGCGAAGACGAGAAATATGAGCGAGACCGACAACAAACCGACCCTGGGCCGCAAGCCGCTTGGGCTTAAGCGCTCAGTGGAAGCGGGTGAGGTCAAGCAGACCTTCAGCCACGGCCGCACCAACAAGGTGGTGGTCGAGGTGAAGCGCCGCAAGCTGATGCCGGGCGGCAAGCCCGAAGGCGAAGCGACTCCGGCGCCCGCCGCTGCTCCGGCACCTGCCCCGCAGGCTGCAGCACCGCGTCCTGCGGCTCCGCCCCCGCCGCCCGTCCGTCGCCCAGCGCCCTCGAACGAAACGCCGCAGGAGCGCGTCGCCCGCATGCAGCGCGAGGCTGAGGAAGCCCGCATGCAGATGCTCGAGGAGGCGACCCGCCGCGAGCAGGAACAGCGCCAGCGCGCGATCGACGAAGAGAAGCAGCGCGTCGAAGCCAATCGCCGCGCCGAAGAGGAAGCGGCTGCCGCAGCCGCCGCACCGGCCGAGCCCGTCAAGGCGCCCGAGCCTGTCGCTGCGCCCGAACCCGCACCAGCGCCCATCGCAGCCGAGACCCCGGCCGTCGTCGAAGCTCCGGCTGCTGCCGAGGCTCCCGCACCGGTGGCGCAAGCGCCTGCGCAGGCTCCTGTCGCCAAGGCCGCTGCACCTGCCCCGGCTCCCGCGCCGGTCGCAACTCCGGCTCCGGCCGCGCGTCGCTTCACCCCGGTGCAGCGCCCCGAGCCGCGCCGTGCCGAACCGACCGCGCCTGCGGCCTCGACCTCGGGCGGTGGCAATACCGCTGGTGGCACTGCCGCGCGCGCGCCGCTCGGCGCCAAGAAGGGCCCGGCAACCCCGGCCCGTCCGGCGGCAAACTCGCAGAACGACCGCAATGCCAAGGGCGGCGATCGTCGCCAGGCCGGCAAGCTGACCGTCAACCGTGCGCTCAACGACGACGAGGGCGCCCGTGCCCGTTCGCTCGCCGCGCTCAAGCGCGCGCGTGAGAAGGAGCGTCGTTCCAGCTACAGCGGCCGTTCGCAGCCGCGCGAGAAGCAGGTTCGCGACGTCATCGTGCCTGAGGCGATCACCGTCGCCGAACTGGCGAACCGCATGGCCGAAAAGGCGGCGGACCTCGTCAAGTCGATGTTCAAGATGGGCATGATGGTCACCGTCAACCAGACGATCGACCAGGATACGGCGGAGCTGCTGGTCGAGGAATTCGGCCACAACGTCCAGCGCGTGTCGGAAAGCGACATCGATATCGACCACACCGTGGACGTCGATCCGGAGGACACGCTGAAGGCGCGTCCGCCGGTCGTCACGATCATGGGCCACGTCGACCACGGCAAGACCTCGCTGCTCGACGCCCTGCGCGGCACCGACGTCGTGCGCGGCGAGGCGGGCGGCATCACCCAGCACATGGGCGCCTACCAGATCAAGACCAAGGGCGGCGACTTCGTCACCTTCCTCGACACCCCGGGCCACGCCGCCTTCACGCAGATGCGTATGCGCGGTGCCAACGTCACGGACATCGTGGTGCTGGTGGTCGCGGCCGACGACGGCATCATGCCGCAGACGGTCGAGGCCATCAATCACACCAAGGCCGCCGGCGTGCCGATGATCGTCGCGATCAACAAGTGCGACAAGCCCGAAGCCAACCCGCAGAAGGTGCGTGAGCGTCTGCTCGAACACTCGATCGTGGTCGAGGAAATGTCGGGTGACGTGCAGGACGTCGAAGTCTCGGCCAAGACCGGCAAGGGTCTGGACGAGCTGATCGAGAAGATCCTGCTCCAGGCCGAACTGATGGAACTGAAGGCCAACCCGGACCGCATGGCCGAAGCCACCGTGATCGAAGCCAAGCTCGACAAGGGCAAGGGGCCGCTCGCGACGGTGCTGGTCAACCGTGGTACGCTCAAGGTCGGCGACATCCTCGTCGTCGGCACCGAGAGCGGCCGCGTGCGCGCCATGCTCGACGACAAGGGGCGCCAGCTCAAGGTCGCTCCGCCCGCGATGCCGGTGGAAGTCCTCGGTATCGGCGGCGTGCCGATGGCCGGTGACATGCTCACCGTGGTCGAGAGCGAAAGCCGCGCGCGCGAGGTTTCGGCCTGGCGTCAGGAGCAGGCGACCGCCAAGCGCACCGCGATGGCGCCCGCCAGCCTCGACACGATGTTCTCGGCCCTGGCCGACAAGCAAAAGGTCATCGAGTACCCGGTGGTCATCAAGGCGGACGTGCAGGGTTCGGTCGAGGCGATCAACGCCGCTCTCCACGCCCTCTCGAACGACGAGATCAAGGTTCGCATCCTGAACTCGGGCGTCGGCGCGATCACCGAGACCGACGTGTCGCTGGCGGCTGCCAGCGGTGCGCCGATCGTTGGCTTCAACGTCCGTCCGAACGCCAAGGCGCGCGAACTGGTCGAGCGTACCAAGACGCCGATGATGTACTACGACGTCATCTACGAGTTGACCGCAGAGGTCGCGAAGCAGATGGCGGGCATCTGGGGGCCGGAGCGCATCGAAACCGTCGTCGGCCGCGCCGAGGTCAAGCAGGTCTTCCCGGCCGGCAAGCGCGACAAGGCAGCGGGTCTGCTGGTGGTCGAGGGCTACATCCGCAAGGGTCTCAGCGCGCGCCTCACCCGCAACGACGTCATCGTTTCGGCGACGACGATCTCCTCGCTGCGCCGCTTCAAGGACGACGTCGACGAAGTGCGCGCGGGTCTGGAATGCGGCGTTGTGCTGGCCGATACGAACGACATCAAGGCGGGCGACCACCTCGAAGTCTTCGAAGTCAGCCACCGCGAGCGTACCGTCGGCTAAGGCTCGATCTTACATCAACGCTGATGGACGCGGCCATCGTCGGGGAGACCCGGCGGTGGCCGCTTTCGTTTGCCGGGATTTAATCGGGAGCGGATGCGCATCGCGCCTATACCTCGCTGGTCGCAACTGGCGGCGGAAAGGCAGGTGATGCGGATGGATTTGCAGACGACGGTAACACTGGTTCTGGGCGTAGCGACATTGATCGTCGCGCTCGTGACCCTGACGATCAAGCTGATCGAACTGGGGCGTAAATAACCGGTGAGGAGGTCGGCGCTGCAACGCCGGCCTCCGATATGCCCAGCCTCCAAAATGGAAAGAGCCCGGACGCTGCAACGTCCGGGCTCGGCAGGCTGAATGGACATTCAAACCACGGTAACGGCCGTAAATTACATCGCTCCACGCCCCCTTGCAAGGGCGCGCCTTCCGGGCCTTGCGGAACTTTAACCGGGCGCATCAATCGTGGTAGGCGAGGTCGGCCTTCATCAATCTTCGGAAACATTCAAGATGACCCGCTACTGCGCCTTCTTCGCCTCGATCAACGTGGGCGGTAACCGCCTGACCATGGCGGACTTGCGCTATGCCTTCGAGCGCGAGGAGTTCGAGAACGTCGAAACCGTCGTCACCAGCGGCAACGTCCTGTTCGATTTCGACGAGCGGCCTACCGACGGGCTGGAAGACCTGTTCGCGCACATGATGCTCGACCGCTTCGACATGAGCACCTTCGCCGCCGTGCGCAACGCCGGGGAAGTACGCTCGGCGGTGGAGGACAATCCGTTCACCGGAATCGGACAGGACCATTACGTCCACACGCTGTTCCTGGAACGCGATGCCGATCAGTCGGCATTCGACAAGCTGGTGGCCAACCATGCCGGGCGCGGGCCGGAGAAGATCGCGATGGGGCCGCGCTGCCTCTACATCGATTATGTGGACGGCGCGGGCCATTCCAAGCTCACCAATGCCTTCATTGAGCGGCGTCTCGGCTGCCGGGGCACCGCGCGCAACGTGCGCTCGCTCGCGCGGATCGCCGCGAAGATGGCATGAAAAAGGGCGGGCCGCGCGAACGGCCCGCCCTCTGATCCCGCCAGTCGGCCTTAGCGGAACTGGCCCGCCAGCACCGAGGCGACGATACCGCTGGTGATGCCCACGAGCAGCATGTCGTTGCCCGAGCGCACGTAGTGGTAGCCGCGCGGCGGCGCCTTTACGTTGCGGTACTTGCGATAGTCGACGACCTGATAGTTGCGCGCATAGCGGCGATCGAACTTCTGGCCCTTGCGGAAGGACTTGTAGGTCGTCTTTTGCGTCACGACGGTCTTGTGTGGGCCGCGATCGTCGCGATTTCCACGATCGTCGTGGTGGGCGGGCTGCGCCATGGCAGGCGCTGCGGCGATGCCGGGGACCAGCAGCGCGGCGCTGAGCAGGGCGGCGGTGAACTTTTTCATGGTGCGACTCCTTTGACGGCACGTTTCATCCGGGATAACGCCAAGAGCCGGGTAAGGAGGCGTAACAGTTTGTTGCAAATTGTCGCGCCCGGCCCACATGGACGCATCAAATGGCAAAAAACCAGACAACTCCCGAACAGCACTCCGTCCGCCTCCTCAAGGTGGGTGAGCAGGTGCGCCACGTCATTTCCGAGATTCTCGCCCGCCAGCAGGTCCACGACGACACGCTGAGCGCGCATACGGTCTCCGTCACCGAAGTGCGCATGACACCCGATCTGCGGCAGGCCGCCGTCTTCGTGAAGCCCTTGCTGGGCGAGCACGAGGAGGAAGTGCTCAAGGCGCTGCGGACCAACACCGCCTATTTCCAGCGCGAGGTCGCCCAGCGGCTCAAGCTGAAGTTCGCGGCCAAGATCCAGTTCCGCTCCGACCAGACGTTCGACGAGGCGAGCCGCATCGACGCGCTGCTTAACGACCCGCGCGTGAAGCGCGACCTCGAGGGCTGACCGTCCGCACCGCTGGGACGATCACCCGGCGCTGCCTCTTCCTCCGCTCGCCCGGCCCGCTACCCTGATCGCAATTCGATGATCGGGAGAGCGGGTATGCGCGACATGGTGTTCCTCCATGGCGGCGGACAGGGCGGCTGGGTCTGGGAGGAGACGATCGCGGCGGTCGGGCGTCAGTCCGGCGGGGCAGCGCGCTGCCTTGCGCTGGATGCACCCGGTTGCGGCGCGAAGCGCGGCGTGGATACCGCCGCCTATGCCTTCGCCGACACGACGCGCGAACTGATCGGCGACATCCTCGCCTCCGGGCTGCGCGAGGTCATGCTGGTGGGCCATTCACAGGCAGGCATGACGATCCCGCACATGGCTGAACTTGCGCCCGGCGGCCTCATCGGCAAGCTGGCCTACGTCACCTGTTCGGCGCCCCTGCCGGGCCTGACGACGCTCGATCAGATGGGGCGCGGGCCGCGCGGGTCGAGTGTCGAGGAAGTCGGCTATCCATCCGGGTCCGAAGCCGAGCGCTACGCAACCATGTTCTGCAACGACATGGAGGAGGGCGAGGCGGCAGCCTTCCTTGGAAAGCTCGGCCACGACGGATGGCCCGCGAGCGCCTATACCTACAGCGAATGGCGCTACGACCACTTGCGCGCGATCCCAGCCTGCTACGTCGTCGCCTTGCGCGACATGGCCTTGCCGGCTTCGTGGCAGGAGCGCTTCGCCGACCGGCTTCATGCGCGCCGACTGCACCGCATCGATGCCGGGCATCAGGTCATGAATACCCGTCCCGAAGCGCTCGCCGAAGTGCTGCTGGCCGAGGCGCGGTCCTGACCGGCCGGCCTGTCAGTCCGTCTCGAACGCCAGCGTCGCTGCCTGCCAGTCTCTGGTAAGCAGGGCCTGGGCGCCGATGCGGAAACGCCAGGCGCCGGTTTCCTCCCATGCCCACTCCATCAGGTCGTCGTAGCCGAGTTGCAGCAGCAGGACTTCGCTGCCGTCGGTTTCGGCGTCGAGCATCCGGTGGTGATGGACGGGCGGCATGCGGTATTCGCGGTTGATCCGTGAGAGCACGGCGTCCGGCACGGCGGCGAGGGTTTCGGGTGGGCCGGACACCATCGTGCGCAGCGAGATCGTCGCGAGGTCGGCAAGCGTGCCGGGCAGGTGCGCCTGCACCACTTCGCCGTACCTCTCGTGCAGCTCGGCGAGGATGTCGCCGACCACCGCAAGTTCCTCGGCCGTCAGGCGCTTCATCGGCTCGCGCCCGGCGATGAACTGGTCGAGCGCGGCGACCATAGCGGGCAGCGCGGCGCATTGGTCCTGAAGCAGCGCGTATTCGCCCTCGATCTGCTCGGCGATCTCCTGCGCATCTTCCAATGCGTAGGGGATCGCGGCCGCATCGGTGCGCAGGCGGGCGATTTCCGCGTTCTGGCGCGCCATCTCGTCACGGCGGCGCGAAAGCAGGCGCGGCGCCTCGTCGAGCGCCTCGTGCAGGCGGTCGGACAAATGGATCACCGCATGCCACCACAGGGCCTCGACCGGAGCGCCGACGCCCGCCGCGTAGAAGGTATGATCACGCAAGGCCGCGCCGAGGCGGACGGCGAGCGCCGCGTCGCTCTGCGGGCCGGTCGGGTCGAGCGCCACCGGGCTCACCGGCCAGAACGGGAAGAACCAGCGGGTCAGGCGGGTGTGGCGGGTGGGGAAGGGCAGCCCTCCCTCGTCATAGGCGGGCGGCAGGTCGGTGGGCGGGTCTGTGAAGTCGTGGATGCCCTCCGGCACGGCGACGACTGCACCCGCGCCGAGGAAGAACGCCAGCGATCCACTGCGCGGCAGCGGCATGTCCGGGCGGGCGGCGGCGAGTTCGGACAAGTCGATCTGCGCCGCGAAGGGCAGCGGCGTCCCCGCTTCGTCGCGCGGCCATTCGGCATTGCCGAGGCGCGGCAGGCCGCCGAGCCAACTGGCATCGCCGAACCAGTCGCGCCGCCGCTCCCGCTGCTTGCGCACGAGCACGACGGGGGCAGACGCCACCGTCGGCTGCGGGGGGAGGGCGGGGGCTTCCGGCTCGTCCGCGGGCTCTTCGGTGGCAGGCTCCTCGAACGGGAGGGCGTCTTCTTCGGGGCTCTCTTCGTCAACCGGTTCCGGTTCGGCGGTGAGCTTGCGGCGGCGGCGGCCGAATTGCTGCGGTGCGACTTGCGGTTGATACGTCAGTCGTTCCGCGGGTTTGCCGCGCACCGCGAGCGCGGCCAGCACGGCAAGGCCGATCCCGGCCATCAGCAGCGCGAAGACGGCCGCATTGCGCCCCTGCATGCCGATCACGCGCTCGGCGAGCGGATCGAGCGAGGCATACTGCCCGCCCAGCGGCGCGAGCGCCAGCCAGGCAGCAAGGAGCGCGGGCAGCGCAAAGGCCGCCAGCGCGGCGATCAGTTTCTTCATGCGCCCGGCTTCTTCATGACCACGGCCTCATCCGGCACTCCCTTGGACTTCGATCTTGATTGTTAAGGGCAATTGACCCGGGGAGAAGCCCGGGAAAGACCGTGCGCCGCATTCGGGGCGGTGTTATCCCCAGCAACCGATGGCCAAGCTCTATTTCTACTACGCCAGCATGAACGCGGGCAAATCGACGACGCTGTTGCAGGCGGCCTTCAACTACCGTGAGCGGGGTATGAAGACGATGCTGTGGACCGCCGCGATAGACGATCGCAGCGCCGGAATGGGCGCCGATCACGCGATCGAAAGCCGCATCGGCCTCCACGCCTCGGCGCACCGGTTCGGCCCGTTGACCGACTTGTGCGAACAAGTGCGCGCCGCCCACGCGGTGGAGCCGCTGTCCTGCGTGCTGGTGGACGAAGCGCAGTTCCTCACCGCTGCGCAGGCGTGGCAATGCGCGGACATCGCCGACAAGGTGGGCATTCCGGTCCTCTGCTATGGCCTGCGCACCGATTTTCGCGGCGATCTGTTCCCCGGAGCGGCGATCCTGCTGGGGATCGCGGATTCGCTCATCGAGCTCAAGGCGGTGTGCCACTGTGGGCGCAAGGCGTCGATGAACTTGCGCGTGGATGACGGCGGTCGGGCCGTCAGCGAGGGCGCGCAGACCGAGATCGGCGGCAACGACCGCTACGTGGCGCTGTGTCGCCGCCATTTCAGTGAGGCGCTGCGGCGGTAGGGCTATTCGGACTGCCCATTGCGGACATTGCCTGATCCTCCCTGTCGCGCAGCGATGAGGAGGGGGGGCGCCGACGCAGTCGGTGGTGGAGGGGGCAAACCCCTCCGTCAGCCCTGCGGGCTGCCACCTCCCCATTCCTTCGGAACAGGGAGGATAGCACGGCCGCTTCCCGTCAAAAGCGTGTCCAGATCAATTTTAATCCGGGTATATTGACAATTTCATCCGGGTTAATGTAGCGGCGCTGTCCGAAAGGAAGTGCCCATGGCCGTCACCGTATTCTACAAGGACGACGTGATCGCGCGCGGACAGCCGGGGGATTTCACCCAGGCCCTGAGGGATTTTGCGCGCGATCTCGGTCCGCTCGCCCGCAGCAGCGATCTGCTCGCCTTCGACGACGATACCGGGCGGCAGGTCGATCTCGACCTGACCGAACCCGCCGCACCGCGTCCGCGCGGGCGGCCCTCGCTGGGCGTGGAGGCGCGCGAGGTCACGCTGTTGCCGCGCCATTGGGAATGGCTGGCCGCGCAGCCCGGCGGCGCCTCGGTCACTCTACGTAAGTTAGTGGAGGCGGCGATGCGGGCCGGGCGCAGCGAGCGCGAGTGTCTCGATGCCGCCTGCCGCTTCCTCACCGTCATGGCGGGCGACCGTCCGGGCTACGAAGAGGCGATCCGCGCGCTCTATTCGGGGGATCGGGAGAATTTCGATGCCCTGTGCGTGCTGTGGCCGACCCCCATCGCGGATCACGCGCGGTTGCTCGCATGGCCGAAGGAAGCATGATGCCGCACGGATGGATCATTCTCGACAAGCCGCTGGGCCTCGGTTCGACGCAAGCCGTGGCGGCGGTGAAGCGCAATTTGCGCGAGGCCGGGTACGGCAAGAAGGTGAAGGTGGGCCACGGCGGCACGCTTGACCCGCTGGCGACGGGGATTCTCCCGGTGGCGCTGGGCGAGGCGACCAAGCTGGCGGGCCGGATGCTCGATGCCACCAAGGCTTATGAGTTCACCGTGAAGTTCGGCGAGGAAACCGACACGCTCGACCTCGAAGGCGCGGTGATCGCGACCAGCGACGTGCGCCCCTCGCGCGATGAGGTGGAGGCGGTGCTGCCGCGCTTCACCGGGCCGATCGAGCAGGTGCCGCCTGCCTACTCGGCGCTCAAGGTCGATGGCGAGCGGGCCTACGATCTGGCGCGCGCCGGGGTGGATGTGCAGCTCAAGACGCGCAGCGTGACCGTGTTCGACCTGCAACTGCTGAATTTCGATTCCGAAGCGGGCGCGACACTGCTGGCCACGGTTTCCAAGGGCACGTATATCCGCAGCCTCGCGCGGGACATTGCGCAGGCGCTGGGAAGTTGTGGCACGGTCACGATGCTGCGCCGGACCAGGGCCGGTCCGTTCGACCTGTCCCACGCGATTTCGCTGGACAAATTGAACGAATTCGGTAAGGGCGCGCCTCTTGAGCAGATACTCTTGCCGCTGGAGGCGGGGCTGGACGACATCCCGGCCCTGAACCTCGACCCGGAGCAGGCAAGGGCGGTCCGTCAGGGCCGCGTTCTCACCGGAATGCCCCATGAAGACGGGCTCTACTGCGCGTACGAGGGCACCGTCCCCGTCGCTTTGGTACAGCTTACGGACCGCGAGGTCCGCGTCGTTCGGGGGTTCAATCTATCCGATGTCGCGGAGTAAATGAAATGTCGGTTACCGCTGAAAAGAAGCAGGACATCATCACGGACAACGCTCGCGTCGCTGGCGACACGGGCAGCCCGGAAGTCCAGGTTGCGATCCTCACCGAGCGCATCAAGAACCTGACCGAGCACTTCAAGGCTCACCACAAGGATAACCACTCGCGTCGCGGTCTGCTGGCCATGGTCAACAAGCGCCGCTCGCTGCTGGACTATCTGAAGAAGAAGGATGTGGCGCGTTACAACTCGCTCATCCAGAAGCTCGGTCTGCGTAAGTAAGAACCGAGACGACGGCCCGCCTCGGCGGGCCGTTTTGCATTTGTCATATACGATGTGGTATGTGCCAGCCGCCCGTCATCCCGGCGAAAGCTGGGACCGCTGGCCGGGCCACACGAACTGTCGGCAGGGCGCTTCTACGAAAGGGCGCGTCTAAAGACAGCCACCGGTCCCAGCCTTCGCTGGGATGACGGGGGAACGAAATAACCGGGCATCCTCGCAATTCGGCGCAGGCAGCCCAGGGGCGACGAAAAAGCCCCGCACCGGACCGGGACGGTATCCCCGGCAGTAAGCCCCGCATGGCAATAGGGCCGCGCGGGTCAAGGAAATCGAAAATGTTCGACGTAAAGACCGTAAGCATGGAGTGGGGCGGCAAGACCCTCACCCTCGAAACCGGCCGCATCGCCCGTCAGGCTGACGGCGCCGTCCTCGCAACCTACGGCGAGACCGTGGTGCTCTGCGCGGTGACCGCCGCGAAGTCGGTGAAGGAAGGCCAGGACTTCTTCCCGCTGACCGTCCACTACCAGGAAAAGTATTCGGCCGCGGGCCGCATCCCCGGTGGCTTCTTCAAGCGTGAGCGCGGCGCGACCGAAAAGGAAACGCTGACCAGCCGCCTGATCGACCGTCCGGTCCGCCCGCTGTTCCCCGAAGGTTTCTACAACGAAATCAACGTCATCGCCCAGGTCCTGAGCTATGACGGCGAGACCGAGGCCGACATCGTCGCGATGATCGCCGCTTCGGCCGCGCTGACCATCTCGGGCGTGCCCTTCATGGGCCCGATCGGCGCCGCGCGCGTCGGCTTCGTCGACGGCGAGTACACGCTGAACCCGAAGCAGACCGCTGCTCTCACCGACGGCCGCCTCGATCTCGTCGTCGCCGCCACCGGCGACGCCGTGATGATGGTGGAATCGGAAGCCAAGGAGCTGACCGAGGAAGAGATGCTAGGTGCCGTCGTGTTCGCGCATGACGAGATCAAGAAGGTCGTCAACCTCATCATCGACCTGGCGGAAAAGGCCGCCAAGGAGCCTTGGGACATCGACCTGTCGGACAACACTGCCGACATCAAGGCGAAGCTCAAGAAGGCCGTCGGCAAGGACGTCACCGCAGCCTACAAGCTGACCGACAAGTCGGCCCGCTCCAACGCCCTCAACGCCGCGCGCGCCAAGGCCAAGGAAGCGTTCGCGGGCGAAACCCCGCAGCTCCAGATGGTCGCGATCAAGACCATGAAGAAGCTGGAAGCCGACATCGTTCGCGGCGCCATCCTCAAGGACGGCAAGCGCATCGACGGCCGTACGCTGGAGCAGGTTCGTCCGATCGAGGCGATCGTCGGCTTCCTGCCGCGCACCCACGGTTCGGCGCTGTTCACCCGCGGTGAAACGCAGTCGATCTGCACCACCACGCTGGGCACCAAGGACGCCGAGCAGATGATCGACGGCCTCGAGGGCCTGTCGTACTCGTCGTTCATGCTGCACTACAACTTCCCGCCCTACTCGGTCGGTGAAGTGGGCCGCTTCGGCGCCCCGGGCCGCCGCGAAGTCGGTCACGGCAAGCTGGCATGGCGCGCGCTGCACCCGGTGCTGCCCGCCAAGGAAGACTTCCCCTACACGATCCGCGTTCTCTCGGACATCACCGAGTCGAACGGTTCGTCCTCGATGGCCACCGTCTGCGGCGGTTCGCTGTCGATGATGGACGCCGGCGTGCCGCTCGTTCGCCCGGTTTCGGGCATCGCCATGGGCCTGATCCTGGAAGGCAAGGACTTCGCCGTCCTGTCCGACATCCTGGGTGACGAAGATCACCTCGGCGACATGGACTTCAAGGTCGCGGGCACCGAAGTCGGCATCACCACGATGCAGATGGACATCAAGATCGCGGGCATCACGCGCGAGATCATGGCCAAGGCTCTGGAGCAGGCCAAGGCCGGCCGCGCCCACATCCTGGGCGAGATGACCAAGGCTCTCGGCTCGTCGCGCACCGAACTGTCGGCGCACGCACCGCGCATCGAGACGATCCAGATCGACAAGTCGAAGATCCGTGACGTCATCGGCACCGGCGGCAAGGTCATCCGCGAGATCGTCGCCGAGACCGGCGCCAAGGTCGACATCGACGACGAAGGCGTGATCAAGATCTCGTCCTCGGACATCGCGCAGATCGAGGCCGCCAAGAAGTGGATCCTCGGCATCGTCGAGGAAGCGGAAGTCGGCAAGGTCTATCAGGGCAAGGTCGTCAACATCGTCGACTTCGGCGCCTTCGTGAACTTCATGGGCGGCAAGGACGGCCTCGTCCACGTCTCCGAAATGAAGAACGAGCGCGTGGAAAAGCCCACCGACGTCGTCAAGGAAGGCCAGGAGGTCTACGTCAAGGTCCTCGAGATCGACCAGCGCGGCAAGGTTCGCCTGTCGATGCGCGTTGTCGATCAGGAAACCGGCGCCGAGCTGGAAGACACCCGCCCGCCCCGCGAACCGCGTGAAGGCGGCGACCGTGGCCCGCGTGGTGGCGGCGATCGCGGCGGTGACCGTCGTGGCCCGCGCCGTGACGGCGGTGGTCGCGGTGGCGATCGCGGTCCCCGTGGTCCGCGCCGCGATGGTGGTGGCGAGGGCGGCAACCCGAACCACATGCCGGCTTTCCTCAAGGAGGACTGATCGGCAGCCGATCAGCGGCCTCAAGGAAGACTGATCGGCACGATCCGCAAGGAAACAGGGAAGGGGTCGCGCGAAAGCGCGGCCCTTTTTCATTTGCGCGGATGTGGGAGGAAGCCGTTGCCCGAACGCCTTGATCGTGTCTTGACGACGGGATAGCCCTAGGCCGGTGAGGGCTTTCGGGGGACGTGAAGAGTGACAAGACGGGTTCACACTGCATTAGTGGTGGCTGCTGCGACGATTCTTGCCTGGAGTGGGGCGGTGGGGCCGTCTCAAGCGAAAACGCAGCCGGTAATTGGCGAAATGGCGCCCGAGTTCGAGCTCACGCTGGTCGGCGGGGACAAGGTTCGCTTGTCGGAACTCCGCGGGCAGGTGGTCGTCCTCAACTTCTGGGCAACCTGGTGCGGTCCATGCCGGACCGAACTTCCGACGCTCGACAACTATTATGCGGCGCAGCAAGGACATGGCCTGAAGATCTTTGCGATTACCACCGAAGGCTCGCTTCCCATCTATCGTCTGAGAAACCTGTTTGCGGCCATGCACATGCCTGCAGCCCGCTCCATCAAGGGGGACTACGGTGCGTTGGGCGGCGTGCCTACCAACTTCGTCATCGATCGTGCGGGCAAGCTGCGATACGCCAAGGCGGGCGCGCTTGACCTTGATACGCTGAACCGGGTTCTGGTGCCGCTGCTGCGGGAGCCGACGCCGAAGTGACGA